>JANTFX010000039.1 GCA_024763215.1 Candidatus Krumholzibacteriia bacterium
GCAGGCAGCGATCTTGGTCAGGGAAATGCTCGATGTATTGCTCGCCAGCACGGCGCCCTGCTTGCAGATCCCGTCCAGCTGGGTGAAGATGTCCTTCTTCACCGCGAAGCTCTCGAACACGGCCTCGACCACGAGGTCGCTGTCGGCGGCCACGTTCAGGTCCGTGCTCGGATGCAGGCGCGCCAGGGTGGCGTCGGCGTCCTGCTGGGTGATCTTCTCCTTCTTGACCTGCCGGCCCAGGTTCTTGCCGATGGTCGCCAGGGCCCGGTCCAGGTACTCCTGCTTCACATCGACGAGGTTCGTCTCGTTGCCGTGCTGGGCGAACACGTGGGCGATGCCGTTGCCCATGGTGCCGCCGCCGATTACCGTAACTTTCATCGTCGCATCCTTTCTCGATTCCGGGCGCAGGCGCCCGCGGCCTCAGGGCAGGGAAATGGCCATGCTGACGGCGTCGCCGCCGCCCAGGCACAGACTCGCGATGCCGTCATGGACGCCACGGTCCTCCATGGCGTGCAGCAGGGTCACCAGGATACGCGCCCCGGAGCACCCGATGGGGTGCCCGATGGAGACCCCGCCGCCGTTGACGTTGACCTTGTCCTCGTCCAGGCCCAGCTCGCGGATCACGGCCACGCTCTGGGCGGCAAACGCTTCGTTCAGCTCGACCAGACCGTAGTCGGCCACGGTCTTGCCTGTCTTTTCCAGCAGGTTCCGGACGCTGGTCACCGGCGCCATCATGACCTCCTTGGGGTCCACCGCGCCGGTGGACCAGGCCTCGATCACCGCGCGGACCTTCAGACCGTGCTCGGCGGCGAAGTCGGGATCGCACACCAGCAGAGCCGCGGCCCCGTCGTTGATGGAAGAGGCGTTGCCCGCGGTCACGCTGCCGCCGTCGCGCTTGAAGGCCGGGCGCAGCTTGGCCAGCTTCTCCAGCTTGGTATCCGGACGCGGCCCCTCGTCCCGGGCCACCACCACCGGATCGCCCCGGCGCTGGGGCACCTCAACCGGCACCACCTCGCGGTCGAACTTGCCGCCGTCCCAGGCCGCGCAGGCACGCGCGTGGCTGCGGGCGGCGAACGCGTCCTGGTCCTCGCGGCTGACCTTGAAGGTATCGACGACCCACTCGGCGGTCATGCCCATGTGGAAATCGTTGTACACGTCCCACAGCCCGTCGTGGACCAGCAGGTCGGTGACCTTCCCGTCGCCCAGGCGCAGACCGTTGCGCGCGGTCATCAGGGCGTAGGGAATCTGGCTCATGTTCTCGAAGCCGCCGGCGATGACGCAGTGCTTGTCCCCGGCGCGGATGGCCTGGTCGGCCAAGGCCACGGACTTCAGGCCGCTGCCGCAGACCTTGTTGATGGTCACGGCGCTGACGCTGCTGGGAACGCCCCCGAAGATCGAGGCCTGGCGTGCGGGGTTCTGGTACAGCCCGGCCTGGCACACGCAGCCCATGATGACCTCGTCGACCAGTTCGGGCTTGAGGTCGGCGCGTTCGAGCACGGCCTTGACCACCACCGCGCCCAGCTCGGGCGCGCGCAGAGAGGCCAGACCGCCCTGGAACCGGCCCACGGGAGTCCTGACTGCTTCGCAGATGACGGCTTTCTTGCTCATGGCGAGCTCCTTTGGCTGGTGGCTCAGTCTCTCAGTTCGTAACGGCCGATGACCATGCGCTGGATCTCGCTGGTCCCCTCGCCGATGGTGCACAGCTTGGCGTCCCGGTACATGCGCTCGACCGGGTACTCGCGGGTGAAGCCGTAACCGCCGTGGATCTGGATGGCCTTGTCGGTGACGAACATGGCCGTCTCGCTGGCGTGCAGCTTGGCCATGGCGGCCATCTGGGCATAGGGTTCGCCGGCATCCTTCAGGCGGCAGGCCTCGTAGGTCAACAACCGCGAGGCTTCGATCTGGGTGGCCATGTCCGCGAGCATGAACTCGATGGCCTGGAAGCGGGCGATGGGCCGCCCGAACTGCTCACGCTTCTTGGCGTACTCGAGGGCGGCCTTGTAGGCCCCCACGGCGATGCCCAGGGCGACCGCCGCGATGGAGATGCGGCCGCCGTCCAAGGTCATCATGAAGTAGTGGAAGCCCTCGCCCTCCTTGCCCAGCAGCAGGTCGCCCGGCACGCGGACATCCTCCAGGGTCAAGGGAGCGGTGTCGCTGGCGCGCATGCCCAGCTTGTCTTCCTTCCTCTCCACGGTGAACCCCGGTGTGTCCGTCGGCACGATGAAGGCGCTGATGCCGTGGCTGCCCTTGGCCTCGAGGTCGGTCTTGGCGGTGATGACCAGGGCCCCGGCGTAGTGGCTGTTGGTGATCCACATCTTGTTGCCGTTGAGGATCCAGTCGTCGCCGTCCTTGACGGCGGTGGTCCGGGTCCCGCCCGCATCGCTGCCGGCGGTGGGCTCGGTGAGCCCGAACGAGAGCAGCGACTGTCCGGCCGCGGCCGGGGGCAGGAAGCGTTTCTTCTGCTCCTCGGTGCCCAGCTCGTTGATGGGCCAGCAGCCCAGGCTGTTGTGGGCCGCGACGGTCAGGCCGTGGCTGGCGCAGACCGCCGAGATCTCCTCGACCACCAGGGCGTAGCTGGTGATGTCCCCGCCCAGCCCGCCGTACTGTTCGGGCACCACCATACCCAGAAATCCCAGCTCGCCCATCTCCTTGACGGTGGCCTCGGGGAACTCAGCGGTGCGGTCGATCTCCGCGGCGATGGGGGCCAGCTTCTTCTTGGCGAAATCCCGGGCCATCTGGCGGATCATCTTCTGGTTTTCGTTCAGTTGCATGACGACTCCTGCGTGGCGATGCCGAAGACCACGGCCTTCGGAAAAAGGCTATCGGAACGGGGGTGGATTATCCGCCGCAGAGGCGGCCAAATCGTTGCCTTGCACGATAAAGGATCAGCGAAATAAAGGAAAGAAAAATCCCCGGATACCGGTGTGGGCAGGTCGATTTTGTTCCCGGGACCAGAGTCCAGGAGGCCACCCCGGCAAGGCGGCGATCCCGTGCAGGATGGGGCAGGCCGGGAATCCCTTCCCGACCCGCCCCTGACCGGACCTGCGGCCCGGAGTTACATGAAGGTGGCCTTGAGGGTGCCGAAGGAAACGTCCTCGTCGGGCACCAGGCCGTGGCAGTAGTTGGGTTCGCCGGGGGTGGGATTGCAGCCGCTGCCGGGCGGGTCCAGAGTACCGGTGTAGGGGAACAGACCATCGTAGAGCATCCACTCGCTGCCGCCGGGCACGGTGCCGTAGCTGCGGTCGTCGTCCGCGGTGTGGTCGGGGTAGGTGATGCTCTGGATGATCTCCAGGTCGCCGCCCGCCGGGCCGTGCATCAGGTACAGGGTGTCGCCCCCGTTGTTCAGGCTGAAGCCCGCGGTCGAGATCCCGTTGGCAGCCTGCCAGGCGACCGCGTCCGAGCCGTAGAACACCGCGGTCTCCCCCGGATCGAGGACGCCCGTGAGCTGGAACCGGGGTTCGGATGCGCTCTCGTCCCGGAACCAGTAGTCCTGCAGGTTGACCGGGGCGGTCCCGGTGTTGGTCACCTCGATCCACTCGTCGAGCTTGTAGTCGTAGGCGCCGTCGTGGTCCCAGTCCGAGGCCGGGTCGGCCATCAGCTCGGTGATCCGGACCGCCGCCCCGGCAGGGGTGGCCGCCCCGATGACCAGCAGCAGAACCACCGCCAGCGATGACATGAAAAGTGTGCGCATGCCTTGCTCACCATCCGGGAGGGTGATTACGCCGCCGGCCGGACGGCCCGCGGCTCTGCCGGCCGCCAGCATGAACCGGGCCGAAGGAGATCCATATGAAATTCCGCATCGGGGTGATCGGCGCCGGCGGCCACGGCGCCGTTCAGAAGGACCGGCCCAGGGAGCCCAGCCCGCAGGCGAGCTGGGCATCCGTTGCCACCGGGAACCTGAAACGCCTCCGGTGAACCCCGGGGTTGACGGGGTGATGACAGGGGGGCTGTCTGCTAACCCTGGCGGGCCCTCCACAGCTCCAGAAGTTCGGCCTCGCGCTCGGCCGTCAACCCCGCCCGCAGGGGCCGGCCCTTGCGCTCGGAGGGGACGGTGGCCCACCAGTCCAGGGTGCCCCGTACGGTTTCGGACAGGGGCCGGAACACCAGTCCGGCGGCCAGGGCACGGCTCACATCGGTGAACGGTTGCCCGGCATCCGGCCCCTCGAGCGGGATCCAGACCGGCATGTCGCTCCAGGGCTGCACCCCCTGCGCGGCCAGCCAGTCGCCATCGGCGTAGACGAACGAGGCGTTCGACCCGGACACCTTCCTGCAGGTCTCGAAGATCTCCCCCATGGTCAGATCCCCCGCGGGGCTGGTGCAGTTGTACACGCCGCAGGTTTTTCGCTCGGCGCAACGCACCACGAATTCGCCCAGGTCGCGCACGTCTATGATCTGGGTCACGGTCTGGGGGCTGTCGGGAACCAGGACCTCCCCGCCCCTGGCGATGCGCACCGGCCAGTAGGTGAAGCGGTCGCTGCGATCCCGCGGACCGACGATCAAACCCGGCCTGATGTTGCACGTGCTGCCGGGAAAGGCCTGCTCGGCCGCCTGTTCGCACAGCGCCTTCAGGGGCCCGTAGGTTTCCCCGGTGACGGTTTCGGTGGCCTCATCCTCGATGGTGCCCACCGGCGATTCCTCGTTCAAGCCCTTGCGGGAAAAATCGGCGTAGACGCTGATGGAACTGATGAAGATGTACTGGTCGATGTTGCCGGCCAGGACGGCGGCCGCCTCCCGCACGACACGGGGATAGTACCCGCAGGTGTCGATGACCACGTCCCACTTGCGCCCCTTCAGGGCGTCGTGGCTGACCGTGCGGTCGCCCACGATCTTTTCCAGGTCGGGGTACAGATGGGGGTTGGTCTTGCCGCGGTTGAACAGGGTCACCTCGTGCCCCCGCTCCAGGGCGTTGTCCACGATGGCCGGGCCCAGGAAGGCCGTGCCGCCCAGGACGAGGATCCGCAAGCGGCGTCCGGCCCTCACCCTGGACATGTCGGCCAAGGCGCGGGAGGCCCAGCCCAGCTGGGTGGCCCCCAGGGCGGCGGCTCCGGTCAGGGAACACTGAAGGAAGCGGCGTCTGGTCAGGGTCATCGGTCTCTCCTTTGTTCAGGCTTCACGAGGCGACACGATATCCGCTCGGGAAATCGCCAGCTGCTGCTGCTTGCGGCCGAGGTAGTACCCCCCCAGGCACCATACCAGGGCCAAAGGCACGGTGACGAGGGCCAGGCCCGACAGCCCCACCGCACCGATGATCATTCCGTAGGCCTGGGAACCTATGACATCCCCGCCCCGGTAGACGAAGGTGTCGATGAAACTCTTCACCTTGTACTTCTGATCGCGCCCCACGACGGTGAACAGGGTTTCACGCGCGGGCTTGCTCAGGGCGTAGTTCGCGGCTCGCCGCAGGACCTGGAACAGGACCAGGACCCGCAGGACCGGCGCCGCACCCAGACCGGCAAAGCCGACCACATAGATCACAGGCAGGATCATGAGGACCCGCCCCACCCCCCAGCCGCGGATGAGCCGCCCCGTCAGGAAAATCTGCAAGCTGAAGGTCAGCAGGTTGGTCCACAGGTCGATCCGGGCGAAGATCCGTGTCCGCGCGGCGCGCGTCAGGGCCGCCTGGCCCACGATTTCAGCCTGCTGGAAATAGAGGAAGGTGGACAGGATGGTGAACAGCAGGATGTAGCCACCGACGGCCAGCAAATACCGCGACTTGACCAGTTCGGTGAAGCCGGACCAGAAGCGGCCGCGATCCGGAACGACCTTGCCCGCGGCGGCCTTTTCAGGGACGGTCCCACCCTCCGACCAGGCCCGGCGGCGCCCCAGCCGGTGGATCAACCCGGCGGCGCAGAGCATCATGCCGGCCGAGACCAGGATCAGGTAGGGCACCCCCACCACACCCACCAGCCGGGCGGTGATTCCCGATCCCAGAACCGCGCCCAGGCTGCCCCCCACGGCGATCAGGCCGAACAGCCGTTTGCTGCTCTGCAACCGGAAACTGTCGGCCATGAAGGCCCAGAACAGGGATACCGACCACATGTTGTAAACGCTCACCCAGACGTAGAAGATGCGGCCCAGGCCGATGGTGTGTCTGGCGGGCAGGGCCCTCATCAACAGGAAGAAGGCCAGCATGTTGGTCATGAAGAAGAGGTACACCGCCGGCACGAAGACCCGGCGCGGCCACCGCGCGGCCACGGCCCCGAATACCGGCGCCAGCGCGAGCATGACGCTCAGGTTCACCAGATAAAGGTTGGGTAGGTTCCTGATGCCGCCGGCCAGGCCCATTTCCTCGCGAATGGGCCGCAGGATGTAGTAACCGCAAAGGATGACGAAAAAAAGCAGGGCGGATTGCAGGGCAGGAGCGGCGTCGTCATTCTCGATGCCAAACAGCTTGGTGCAGAAATGGTTGGCCATCGGGCGGGGACCTCCGCTGCTCGCAAGATGATTTCAGGCCGGAAACCAGAGTATGACGCAGTTTCCGGGATCATGGTTGCGTTATTTACAGCACCTGGTCTGCCGGCCGGATATGAGCGGCAGGACACATGACGTGCGCTCATGTTATGCTCACGACCCTGGAGGCCGGCCCCACGCGGGGCACCTGGCGGCCGGAACCGGACTCAAGGAGCAAAACATGACTTTCCGCATCGGGGTGATCGGCGCCGGCGTCCACGGCACGCGGTATCTGCGGCATGCCTTGCAGGATGTCCCGGGGATGACGGCCACGGCGCTGTGCAGGAGGGATGCCCGGGCCGGAGCCCGGCTCGCAAGCGAGCTGGGCGTGCGTTATCACCGGGAACCTGAAGCGCTCATAGCGAACCCCGAGGTTGACGGGGTGATCATCGCGACCCCTCCGGCGGCGCATTTCGCCCAGGCCAGCGCGGTGCTTGCCGCAGGCAAGCCCCTGCTGCTTGAAAAGCCCATGACCGCATGCCTCGGCGAAGCCGAGGCCCTTGCCGGGTTGCCCGGCGCTGATAAGCCGGGCGTGATGCTCGCGCAGACCTTGCGCTGGAATCCGGTGATCCTGAAGGTGCGCGACCTCTGGACCCGGCTGGGGCGGGTCCATCTGGTGCGCATGGCCCAGCGCCTGGCTCCCACCACCCTGCCGTGGCAGCATGATCCGGCCATACCCAGCGGCGGGTCGGTGCTCATCACCGGGGTGCATCTTTTCGACACCGTGCGGTTCTTGACGGGCCAGGAGTTCGTATCGGTGAGTGCCACCGTGCGCAAGATCCTCAACAATGCCGTGGAGGATTTCTTCCTGGCGGAAGCCACCCTGGCCGACGGATGCGCCGTCAGCACGGAAGTCAGCAAGTACACGCAGTCGCGCGCGTGCTGGCTCGAAGCGGTCGGGGAAGATGGGCAGCTCTGGGCGGATTACCATGCCGGAGGCGTTTTGCTTCGCAGCGGTGGCGAAGAGGAACGGTTCGAGGTCAACGCCCTGGTGCCCACGCTGCCGGCAGTGCTGGCCGCCTGGCTACGGAGCATTCAGGAAGGAACCCCACCGAAGGTGGGGTTCAAAGACGGGCTGGCCACCCTACAGTTGGCCGATGCGGTGTATCAGGCCGGGGCCAACGGCCAATCCCTAACACTTCCATCAGACCGGAATTGAGGATAAGTCAGACTTCAGGGCAAATTTGCCCTGAACCATGACTATTCCGCAACTTCTCACTATACCGGAGCATTCCGGACCGCTTCGCGGGCTTCCTCATCGGCGGCGTGGAGCCGGCGGTGGCAGCGTCCGCACAGCACCACGAGGTTGGAAAGGTCATTGGCCCCCGCTCCGGACACCGGCTTGCGGTGGTGCAGGCAAAGAAACGAGGTGTTCGTGCAGCCGGCAGCCTCGCAGCGATAGCGCGCACGCTGGAGAGCCAGGCGCCGGATGCGGGGCGGAATCGTGTGGCGGCGGTTGCCCCTGGCGTCTTCGATCACCGCATCGCAATGAGCCGCCTTCAGCAGAGGCGCGGGGACTTCGATCTCACCACGGTTGGTGGGAAAGACCGCCTTGCCGCAATCCGGACACTCGATGATCACAACCTGGATGGGCAGCGGACACGCACCCGCCTTCCCGCCCAGCAGGTGTTCCAACAGGACCTCGGCCGGTGGCCCTTCCCTGGTTGCGGCTTCGTACCAGCGCTGCCAGAGGGCATACTGCTCGCCGGTGAACTTCAGGGTGACATGGTGGGCTTCCCCTGCTCTCACAGGCGCAGCACGCACCGGTTTGCGGTGAGTAGGCGGCGATTCTGCGAGCTCCGGACCCCGGAGCGGTTTCACTTCCTGAATTGCCCCGCGCACCGTAGGTGCAGCAGCGGAAGCCACCGGTTGTGATGGAACCCCTGGGGCAGGCAATTTTCCGGCCAGCTGCCGGGCCGTCAGGGTCCGGGCGGTCTCCAGCCACTGCTCCTGCTCCGAAGGATCGGATCGCGTGCAGATCAATCGCGCCTGCGACCAGGTGAGGTCACCGGTGGCAAGGGCTGATTCAACCTCTTTGAAGCGCGGCAGGCGCCGGGCCACCGCCAGAAAATCCCGGCATTGGCGTCCATTGAGGCCACCGGCAGCCAGCGCATAGTCCGCGATCCGGGCATAACCAAGCGACCGGTAGATCTTGCGGTCACGGATCTGCAGCAGGTAATAGGCCGATCGCACGAGATCACGCTGCAGGGCCTTCAGGGAGGAAATGAAATTGTTATGCAGCGCCTTCTGCCCCGACGTCAAAGCGTCCAGCCTGGATGACAGCGGCACCGCGCTCTGATCATCAATGTTGTACCGGGAATCCTTGCCCATGCCTCCAACCTCCCTGCGGCCAATGCCATCCATGGCAACCCCACCGGCGAGCCGCCATCAGGAAGCATAATAAAGGCCGGACCCCATCGGGATCCGGCCTGCGGCGCCTGCAGGATTCAGGTCAGGAAGCCAGGATCCGCTCCAACCCCCCGCGCGCGATGGGATGGTAGCTGCCGGCGTTGTCGGCAAAGATCTCCACCGCCATGGTCTTGGTCTGCTCGTTCGCGTACAGCGCCGTGTACAGCGGCTTGAGGTACTTCATGCGGCCGACTTCGGCGAGGAACGAGCGGATCCGGTCGAAGGCCGGCTCGTACCCGCTGCTGGCCGCGATGATCAACCAGTTGCTCAGGATCTCCGCGTTGCCCTGCTCGGTCAGATGGAACTTCTCGTCCAGCCAGCGGCAATCGTCCAGCGGCAACTTGCGCGGCAATTCCTGCAGGAAGATCTGCCAGTCCTCGGCCGACCAGCCGGCCGCCTCGGTGGGATCCGGCCGCAGGCCGTCGCTCCAGCCGCGGGCCAGGTTCTGCAGCATCTCCAGGCGCGCCGAGGTGAACTCCGGCGCGTTCTCCGGCAGGCCGGCCTGGTAGATCCACTTCTTGGCGTCGACCTTGGCGGCGATGCCGGGCAGCTCCTGCTCCAGGAACTCCAGGAACTCCTCGGTGGTGATGCTCGTGAACTTGAAGTGGTCGATGTACTTCTTGATGAAGTCGGCGAACTTCTCGCGGCCGGCGGCCTGTTCGAACAGGCTGACCAGCAGGAAGCCCTTCTCGTACGGCACCAGGGAATAGAAATCATCGGGATCGTGGCCCTTGCCGTCGGTCTTCAGGCGCGTGAACGGGGAATCCGGCCCGAACTCGGCCAGGGCCTCGTCCAGCCCGTTGCGCCCGATGGCCGCGGCCAGGGACTTGGCCTCCTTGCCGTACAGGTTCTCCAGGATGCGCCGCTCGGCCCACACCGTGAAACCCTCGTTGAGCCAGAAGTCGTCGATGCTGGCGTTGGTCACCAGGTTGCCGGTCCAGCTGTGGGCCAGCTCGTGGGCCAGCACGTTGACCAGCGAACGGTCGCCCGCCAGCAGGGTCGGCGTCAGGAACGTCAGCCGCGGATTCTCCATGCCCCCGTAAGGGAACGAGGCGGGCATGACCAGGAAATCGAAACGATCCCACAGGTATGGCCCGAAGACCTCCTCGGCCGCCGTCAGCATCTTGTCGACCTCGGCGAACTCGTAGGCCGCACGGTCCAGGGTCTCCGGTTCGGTATAGACGCGCGAGCGCGGAGCCAGATCCCGGGACACGATGTTGCCCACGGCGAACGCGAACAGGTACGGCGGGATGCTCTGCGGCATCTCGAAACTGAAGGTGCGCCGGCCCGGATCGGTGGCCGGAGCAGCCTCGCCGGGTGCGGCGGCCATGACCACGGTCAGGGCCTCGGGCACGGTCATCTTCGCGCCGAAGGTGAAGCGGGCCAGAGGCGAGTCCTGCGCGGGGATGACGCTGCGCGCGTGGATGGCCTGGCACTGGCTGAACAGGTAGGGATGCTTCTTGCCGTCGGTCTGGGCGGGTTCGAGCCACTGCAGGGCGCTGGCTTCGGGGCTGGTCGCATAGGTGATGACCACCTGCTGCGTGCCCGCCGGGAGATCCAGGCGCAAGCGCGAGCCCATGACCTCGTCCTTGCCCCCCAGCTCCCACTTGATCTCGGCGCCGTCGGGGGTGGCGACCTTGCGGATCTCCAGATCGCGCGTGTCCAGATCCAGCGGTCCGGTCACCGGCGCGGCCAGCTTCAGGATCGCGGTGCCGCTCATGCGCTGGGTGTCAAAGTCCACGTTCAGATCCAGGTCCATGTGGGTGACACGGCCCTGGTCGAGATCGGTGTAGGAATGGGGATCGCGGCAGCTCAAAGCGGCACCTCCTGAAGCACGGAAAAAGAATGGGTTGATCGCCCCACAGGTTCGCAGGAAAGAGCCGCCTCCGCAAGCCCCACCTCGTTGCCGGCCCCCCGACCGCACCAATACGCCCTGGCCACTCTCGGGGGCATGGCCTACCCTGTCGGCATGAAGAACATCCCAGCCCTGACCATCGGCCTGCTCCTGCTGCTGCTTTCCGGTTGCGCGGGCACCGGCACCCCTGCCGCGGACCCCGTGCCGGATCCTCCGCAGGACATCCAGCTGGCCGATGTCTTCGCCGACCTGGACGAGGTGGCCGCCCAGCCAGCGTTCCAGCCGGCAAGGCGCAGGATCCCGGTCGTGACCCTGGCCGTGGCCGGAACCATCGACCCCGGCCATGCGCCCCTGCCCGCCGGCGACGCCGAGCAGCTGGTTTTCCACCAGTGCTACCGGACCCTCACCAGCATCGCCCTGGACGGCACCGTGCAACCGGCCCTGGCAGCGCACTGGCAAAGTTTTCGCAAGCACCGGCGCTGGGAAGTGACCCTCGCCCGGGACGTGCGGTTCTGGGACGGTACGGCCGTGACCGCCCAGGCCGTGCTGGCCTCATGGCAAGCCACCGCGTACCGCACCACGGCCACGCCCTCGGCCCCCGACCCCTTGCGCTGGCTGCAGCCTGCAAGCGGCCGCGTCCGCGCCGTCGGCGCCCGCACCCTGGTGATCGACCTGGACGAGACCATGCCCGATCTGCCCGCGCAGCTGGCCCACCCGGCCCTGAGCGTGCGCGGGCCGACCCCCACAGGCGAGGTCTGGCCCCTGGGCACCGGGCCCTGCCGGCCCCTCGCCACAGCCGGCGGCTGGGACCTGGTGCCGGCGTTCCCCGGCGCGGCCACCTGGGACACCCTGCGCATCGTGACCGCAACGGACTGGAAACCGGACGCCGACCTGGTCCTCGCTCCGCCCACCGGCGCCGAAGCCCCGTCCGGGATGACCCGCGTGGATCTACCCTGGAACCGTCTGTACCTGCTCGTGTGCCCGCCCTCCTCCTTCGGGGCCACCGAAAACGAGCGCCGCCGCTGGACCACCGACCTGAACCCCACCGCCTGGACCGCGGACCTGGCGCCCGGGACCAGCCGCGAGGCCGACGCCTGGAGTTTTCTGCGGGACCGGCAGCGGCTCTGCCCCTACCTGCGCCTGGAGGTACCGTCCTGGAACTGGCCGGATTTCGACTGGCCGGGTCGCACCGCCGCCCGGGACCGGGATCTGGTGCTGTATCCCCAGGACGATCCGGTGGCGCAGAAGCTGGCCGGAATCCTGGCCGACCACGCTGCCCGCCCCCTGCGGCCCGCCGAGGCCAACGCCGGTCGCGGGCCCCTGACCCCGCCGCGCCGTCCGGTCGGCGGGCTCCGGCCCCAGGCCCTGGGCATCGACCACGCGGATTTCGAGGCCGCCCTGCAGGCCGGCCGCGCCGGAGCCTACGTGCTGCCGGTCCCACGCTGGGACGGCTCGGCCTGCCGCCAGCTGGCCGGCGTCCTGGGCCGGGCCCCCTGGCTGCAGGACGCCGCCGATGACGATGCCGTGGCCAACCAGCCCCTGCCCGCAGGGGCCCGCGCCCTGAAGCCGATGGACTATGCCGACCCCACCGAGGCCGAACAGGCCGGCCTGCGCCTGGAGCGCTCCCGGGTGCTGACACCTTTGATCGTGACCCGGCCGGCGCTGCAGATCCGCCCCGGATTGAGAGGGTTCGGCGTGGACTTCCAGGGGAACCTCGATCTGACCCGGGTGGGCCGCCGCTAGTTCGAATCCTCGGCCTGCAGCAATCCTTGCAGCACTTCGCGCGCCCGCGCCGGGTCGGCGCGCCCGCCGGACAGGGCCATGACCCTGCCCACCAGATGATCCAGCGCGGCGGCCTTGCCCTGGCGCCAGGACGCCGCCGCCCCGGGCGCTGCGGCCAGGGCCTGGTGGCACCAGGTTTCCAGCTCGGCCTTCCCCGCGACCCCGTCCAGCCCCAGGCGCTGTGCCAGGACCGTCGGCGGCGTGCCCGGGTCGGCAAGCATGGCGGCAAATACCTGCTTGGCCGCCGGGCGGGCCAATTTGCCCGCTGCAAGCAGTTGCAGCAGATCCGCCAGCTTCTGCGGCGGCACCGCAAACGGCTCGGGCCGCACCGGGCGCAGGTTCCAGCGCCCGGCCACCTCGGTCAGGATCCAGTTGGCCGCCAGGGTGGCCCCCTCCGTGTTGGGCAAGCCCGCCAGCCGGCCGGCTACATCTTCGAAGTAGTCGGCCAGGACCCGGTCCCGGCACAGGGTGTGAGCCGCCTCGGCAGAAATGCCGTATTGCCCCTGGAAACGCTCCTCCCGTGCAGCGGGCAACTCGGGCAAAGCCGCGGCCAGTTCCTCCAGCTGCGACGGCGCCAGCACGACCGGCGGCAGATCGGGCTCGGGCAGGTAACGGTAGTCCCGGGTCTTCTCCTTGTATCTGAGCAGCCGGGTGCGCCCGGCCTTCTCGTCCCAGGACCGGGTCTCGTGCACCGGCGTGGAGCCTTCCTGGGCCAAGGCCGTCAAGCGTTCTACCTCGTGATCGACGGCCCTGCCGATCATCCCCGGCGAATTGAGGTTCTTCAACTCGGTCCACGGCCCGCGCCAGGGATGAGTCCGGTTCCGGTCGGCCATGAACCCCACGTTGGCGTCGCAGCGCAGGCTGCCGTCCTCGAGGTTCCCGTCGCTGACTTCCAGCCAGCGCAACAGCCGCCGCAGCCCCTGCAGCCAGGTGCGCACCCCGGCGCCCGGGGCGCAGGCCGGTTCGGTGACGATTTCCAGCAGCGGGGTTCCCGCCCGGTTCAAATCCACCGCGACGGTGCCGGCCCGGGGCCCGGCCAGCAGCCGCGCCGCGTCCTCCTCCAGGTGCATGCGCTCCAGGGTGAAACCGACCCCGCCCCACTCCAGCTCACCGCCCGTGGCCAGGGGATGGGCGTACTGGGTGATCTGGTAGTTGCGCGGCAGATCGGGATAGAAATAATGCTTCCGGTCGAAGGCGCTGATCCGGTTCACCCGGGCCCCGGCCGCCAGGGCCACCCGGGCGGCGCAGGCCACCGCTGCGGCCGACAGCACCGGCAACGACCCCGGCAGCCCCATGCACACCGGGCAGACCAGGGTGTTGCTTTCGGCCCCGACCCGGTTGGCGCACCGGCAGAACAGCTTGGTGGGCGTCAGCAGGCGCACGTGGATCTCCAGGCCCACCGAGGGGTGCAGGCCGCTCAGGGCAACCGGTGCCATGGCGCCTCCTTACGGGACCGGAAATCCAGCGCCTCTTCCAGGGCCCGCCCCAGCCTGATCAGCAGGTCCTCGCCCAGCCTTGGCCCCACCAGCTGCACGCTCAGGGGCAGGCCCCGCGCGTCCAACCCCGTGGGCAAGGTCAAAGCCGGCAGCCCGGCCAGGCTGGCCGGTACGGTGAACTGGTCGGTGCGGTACATGGCCACCGGATCGTCCAGCCGGGAGCCAAGCCGGAACGCCCCCTCGGCGGCCGTGGGCAGGATCAGGGCATCGACCACACCCAGGACCTCCTGCATCCGGGCGGTCAGGACTTTCCTGTGTGCCTGCGCCCGGTCGTAGAACCGTTGCCGGTAGCCGGCCGCAAGCACGTGGGTGCCCAGCAGGATGCGGCGTTTGACCTCCGGCCCCAGGCCGGCGGTCCGGGTCGCGGTCACCTGCTGTTCGAAGGCGGTGCCGCCGACCGAACCGGCCCCGGGCTCGGTGGTGCCGCCGTACAGGCTGCCGTCGTAGCGGGCCAGGTTGCTGGCCGCCTCGGCCGCGGCCAGCACGAGGTAGGTCTGAACCGCGTCGGCGGCCGCCGGCAGCGGGGCATCCACGACCTTCAGCCCCAGGTCCCGAGCCACCGCCAGGGTCCGCTCGAAATCCTCCCGGACAGCCGGCTCCGCGAGGCCGTCGGTCAGGTCGCGCGGCACCCCCAGGGTCAAGCCCCGCACCGGCAGCCCGGGGTCCGGGACCGCGAAGGCGGCGTCCAGGCTGGTGGCATCGCGCGGGTCGGGCCCGGCCAGCACCGACAGCACCAGCGCGGCGTCATCCACGCTGCGGGCCAAGATGCCGATGACATCCAGCGAGGAGGCGAAGGCGATCAGCCCGTAGCGGGAAACACGCCCGTAGGTGGGCTTGAGCCCCACGATGCCGCAGCAATGGGCGGGCAGGCGCACGCTGCCCCCGGTGTCGCTGCCCAGGGCGAACCAGGCCAGCCCCGCGGCCACCGCCGCGGCCGAGCCGCCGCTGGACCCGCCGGCGGTGAAGCCCTCCCGCCAGGGGTTCTGCACGGGGCCGTAAGTTGAATATTCGCAACTGGAACCCATGCCGAATTCATCCATGTTGGCAAGCCCCAGACAGAGGCCCCCGGCCGCCTGCAGACGGGCCACGGCGGTGCTGCCGTACGGGCTGCGGTAGTGGCTCAGGACGGCGCTGGCGCAGTCGTTGGGCCACCCGGCGCCGCAGATGTTGGCCTTGACGGCGCAGCCGAAACCGGCCAGGGGGCCCTGCCCCACCGACGGCGGCATCCAGGCAGGATCGAGCCAGGTGAAGGCGTTCAGGGTCCGGCCCTCCCGGACGGCGGCCGCGGCCATGGCCCCGGTCCCGGCAACGGGTTCACGGCCGGCGCCGCGGGCCTGGGTCATGGTCATGCGCCGCCACCAGCTCATGGAGCATCCGGATCCGGAAGGGGTGAGGGCGTGATGAACCGCTCGGCAGCGAGTTCGGGCGCGTTGGCCAGGGCCACCGGCCGGTCCAGGGGCCGCTCCACTCCCGGTGCGTCCGGAGCCGGGACCACGGTTTCGGCCAGGGTCACGTCGTCCACGTTGCCCGCGGCCGGCAGGTCACCGCAAAAACGAGTGATCGCGGCCAGCTGCGGCGCCAGGCGGCGCATCTGCGCCGGGGTCAGATCCAGCCCCGCCAGGCGGCCCAGTTCCTTGATATCCATGCCGTCCACGGTCACCTCCTCCTTCGGCAGCCATTGTGTTGCCCCCGGGCCGGACTCTCAACAGGGAAATTGCCGCCGGCGGGCCGGCATGGTAGATTCACGGCAGGCCCCTCCCCGCGAAAGGAACCCCATGAGCAAAGAAACGGTCACCGTCGCCACCTACACCAACGAGCCCGAGGCCGAGGCCGCCCGCGCCCGTCTGGAAAGCCTGGGCATCCCCTGCGAGGTGCAGACCGACAACGCGGGCGGCATGTATCCCCAGCTGGACGTGACCGAGGGCATCCGCCTGGTGGTCCACGCCGAGGACGAGGCCCGCGCCCGCGAGACCCTGGCCGACCTGCAGGCCCCCGATTCCTCGCCGCCGTGGATCTGCCCGGCCTGCGGCGAGGAGGTCGACGGCAACTTCACCGTCTGCTGGAACTGCAAGCGGGAGCGCGGTTGAGGGTTCGGTTCCTGCTGATTCTTTGCGTGGCCATGATCTGCGGCCATGCCGCCGCCCGGGATCTTCCCGTGCCGGCGCCCTGCCACACCCCGCTGCTGCCCGCCCCCGCGCTGATCGACACCACCAGGCCGCCCGGAAGCGACCGCGGCTACGATGTCCAGAGCTACGACCTGACCCTGGATATCGATCCGGACGCCAGGCAGATCGCGGGCCGGGTCGCGGTAGGTGTGCGCCCCCTGCGTGCGGACCTGAACCGCGTGGTCCTGGATCTGGTGCAGAATCTGGCCTGCACCGGCATAAACGGTTCGGCCGGGCCCCTGGACTTCCGCCATGACGGCGACAGCCTGGTCGTCTACTTTCGATCGGCCCTTCCCACCGCCCGGGTGGAAACCCTGACCGTCGCCTACCAGGGGCGCCCCCAGCCCCACGGCGTCTTCGCGGCCGGGTTCATGTGGCGCACCCGCGACATGGGCACCCCCCAGGACCCCGGTGACGACATCCCCATCATCGCCACGGTGGTCGAGCCCTGGAGCGCCCACTCCTGGTGGCCGTGCAAGGATGTCCCCGCCGACAAGGCCCTGGTCAGCCTGGACATCACCGTCCCGGACGAGCTGCAGGTCGTCGCCAACGGCGTCCTGCTCACCGAGGATACGCCCGCCCCGGGACGGCGGCGCTACCTGTGGCGCGAGCAGTACCCCATCGCCACCTACCTGGTCTCCGTGGCGATCACCAGCTACGACTCCTGGAGCGAGACCTGCCTCCCGGCGGTGGGCCCGGCCGTCCGGCTGGACTACCACGTGTTCGCCGAGGACCACGCCAAGGCCGCCTACGACCTCGCGCCCACCTGCGCCATGCTGGAGATGATGACAGATATCGCCGGCCCCTACCCCTTCGCCGGCGAGAAGTACGCCCAGGCCGAGATCAAGTGGATCGGCGCCATGGAGCACCAGACGGCCACCAGCATCAGCCAGTTCTTCTTGACCGGGGACCGCACCAACGAGACCATCGTGGTCCACGAGATGGCCCATCAGTGGTTCGGGGACAGCCTGACCCCGGCAACCTGGCCGGACATCTGGCTGAACGAGGGTTTCGCGCGCTACTGCGAGGGGCTGTGGACCGAGCGCGAATACGGCCCCGAGGCCTACCGGGATTTCATGCACGCCATCGGCGCCGTCAGGCACCCGGATCTGTTCGCCGGCGAGGGCATCCTGGCCGACCCCGACCCCATCCTGCCCAACCTCCTGATCTACGACAAGGGGGCCTGGGTCCTGCACCTGCTGCGGATGCTCATGGGCGACGACGCCTTCTTCGCCTTCCTTCACGACTACGCCAACGACCCGGACCTCAAGGGGGGCAACACCGACACCCCGGCCATGATCGACCACGCCGAGGCGGCCGCCGGCCGCCCCCTCGCCGCTTTCTTCACCCCCTTGCTGACCACCGACGCGGTCCCTGTTCTCCAGAGCGTGTTCCGGGCCTCGCCCCCGTCCGTCACCCTCACCCAGCGCCAGGACATCCTGTTCGAGCTGCCCGTCCCGGTCAGGATCCACACCGCGGCCGGATCCCGGGACACGGTGCTGGATCTGGCCACCCGCACGGCCACGTTCTCCCTGTCAGGCCACGGTCAGGTCGATTCGGTGACCCTCGACCCCGACGGCATGACCCTCATGCGCACCGCCCCGGCGGCCCCGCGGCAGATCCAGGTCCTCGGCCCTTACCCCAACCCCGCGTCGGGGGCCGGAGGGGAGTTCATGATTTTTCTGAGAAACACATCGCAAGTCACTGTGGGTGCTTACGATGCGCGAGGGTATCTGCAGTCGGAAAGCGACCTGGGCGTCCTGGCCGCCACCGGCCCCGCGGACGGGACCGGCGCCGCCCCCCACGGTTTTCATTGGCCGCCACCGGATGCGCCACCCCGCGCGGCGGGCATCTACTGGCTCCGCTTCAGCACCCCGGCCGGGGTCACGACACGCAAGATCACCCTCATCCATTGATCGAGGTCAGTCCAGCGGCACCAGGGGGGCGAACCGGGGGTTGATGTGCTTGCGCCCGGCCTCGGTGAAATCCACGGTGACCAGCATTTCATCCCCGGTCCCCTCGACCCTGGCCACGACCCCCGCGCCGAAGATGCCGTGGGTCACGAGCTGGCCCTGGTAGTAGGAGCCGGCCTGGTTCATCTCGCCCTGCCAGTCCACCGGCTGGGCGGGCGGCGAGGCGGTGCTGCCGGGCTGGTTCCGCCGCCCCCACTGTTCTGGCCTGACCGCCGGCGCCGACGGACGCCGGGTGCGGCCCCCGCCCGCCATGCCACGCCGGCCGTGGCCCCAGTGGCCGCTTTCCTGGGCCGCGCCGAGGGTCCGGCGCTCGATGAACTCGTCGGGCACCTCGCGCAGAAAACGCGAAGGCAGGGATTCCTGCCAGGTGCCGAAGCGGCGGCGGCGTCCGGCGTGCAGCAGGTAGACGCGCTTCTGCGCCCGCGTCAAGGCGACGTAGAACAACCTCCGCTCCTCCTCCAGCCCCGCCTCGCTGTCGGCGCTGTTCACATGGGGCAGGATGTCGTCCTCGCAGCCGGTCAGCACCACCACGGGAAACTCCAGGCCCTTGGCGGTGTGGATGGTCATCAGGCGCAAGACCCCCTGGCCGTCGGTGATGGTATCCGGATCCGACACCAGGGCCACCTGTTCGAGGAACTGGGCGAGGCCGCCGCCGTCGGTGGCCTCGTCGAAGGCAGCCGCCGCGTTGACCAGCTCGGTCACGTTCTCGGCCCGCGAGGCGGCCGTGGTCGGATCGTCGCTTTCCAGGTAGGCCTCGAATTTCGTCTCCTCGATGATCATCTGCAGCAGCTCCGGCACCGGCAGCCCTTCCTGGGCCCGGGCCCGCCAGCGCGTGACCATGTCGAAGAAGGCGCGCACCCGGCGCCTGGCCGCCGGTGCCAGCTCCTGCTCCAGCACCCCCTCCTCGCCCGCGGCCTGGCCCGCAGTCAGCCCGTGCCGCCGGGCCAGATCCAGCAGGCGGCCCACCGTGGTGTTGCCCAGCTGCCGCCGCGGGGTATTGATCACCCGCTGCAAGGCGACGGTGTCGGCGGGGTTGGCCACCAGCTTCAGGTAGGCCAGCATGTCCCTGACTTCCTTGCGCTCGTAGAACTGCAGGCTGCCCACGATCTGGTAGGGGACGCGGGAACGCCGCAGGGCGTCTTCCAGGGCCCGGCTCTGGGCGTTGGTGCGGTACAGGACCGTCACATCCCCGCGGGTCAGCCCGCCCGCGGTCTCCTTGCGCAGGATTTCCACCACGCGCGAGGCCTCGTCCTGCTCATCGATGAACTCCTCCTCGGTGAGCAGGTCGCCGTCCGGATCGTTGGTCCACAGGTTCTTGCCCTTGCGCCGCTTGTTGTTGGCGATGACCCGGTTGGCGGCAGCCAGGATGTTCCCGCAACTGCGGTAGTTCTGCTCCAGGCGGTACACGACCGCCCCGGGGAAGAACTGCTCGAAATCGACCATGTTCTCGATGCGGGCCCCGCGCCACGAATAGATGGACTGGTCGTCGTCACCCACGGCGAACAGGTTCCCGTGCCAGCTCGACAGCAGCTTGACCAGGACCAGCTGCAAGGGGTTGGTATCCTGGAACTCGTCCACCAGGACGTGGCTGAAGCGCCGGGCGTACCGCTCGCGGATCTCGTCGTTCTGCTCCAGCAGATGGACCGTGCGCACGATGAGGTCGTCGAAATCCAGGGCGTTGTTACGGCGCAGGGCTTCCTCGTAGCCGCCGTACAGCTCGGCGTACTTCTTCTCGACGTAGCTCGAGGCCGCCTGCGCGGCCGCCTCGGGGTCCACATCGTCGTTCTTGTAACGGCTGATCACGCTGCGCGTCGCCGACGGGTTGAACTGCTTCAGGTCCAGGTTCAAGCCCGTGGTCACCTCCTTGAGCAGACGCTTGCTGTCGTCGGTGTCGAAGATCGAGAACCCGGGCTGGACCCCGATCGCGGCCCCGTCGCTGCGCAGGATCTTCAGGCCCGTGGCGTGGAAGGTGCCTACCCAGAAAGGCTCGCGCCCGGGGCCCACCATCTCGGCGATGCGCTGCTTCATCTCGTTGGCGGCGCGGTTGGTGAAGGTGAAGGCCAGGATCCCGCCGGGCTGGGCCTTGCCCGTGGCCAGCAGCCAGCCCACCCGGGTGGTCAGCACCCGGGTCTTCCCGCTGCCGGCGCCGGCGACCACCAGCACGGGGCCCTCGCCGGCGGTGACGGCCTCTTTCTGCGCCGCGTTCAGTTTTGCCAGAAGTTGTTCCAAGACGTCTCCCCAGGATGAAGGGCTGATCACCGGGCCGCCGGCAGGCCGTGGCCGTCCGGCGGTCAATACTCGAAGCGGTACTTGAGGTCGAGGTTGTAGGTGGGCTCGCCCTGGTTCTCGTCGATGCGGCGCCGGATCTCCGACTGCAGCAGAAGATGGTTGTTGATCTGGTATTCCACCAGCACGTCGCGGTCGTTCTGGCGCACCCCCTGGGCGTACTTCAGGTACAAATCCGAACCGATGTACTTGCCCACCCCGATCAACGGATCCAGCCCCGTGCCGCCCGTCTCGCGCTCACGCTGGATCTGGTTGATCTCGAAGGTGTCGAAGATGTCGAGCTCCTGGGCGATCTGCCGCTCCAGGATGTTGAAGCCCGCGGTGATGGAAGTGTTCGCCAGCCGTCCCGAATCCCCCTCGGGCGTGGCCTCGGGCTGCAGGCCCAGCAGCATGCGCTGGATGGCCTCCCGGGAATAGCCCCGCTCGGAGGTGAAGTTGATCACCGGCTGGAAAAGCGAACCGGTGATCTGCACCCCGATATGTTCGATGATGCTGTTGCTCGAGTACTTGCTGCGCAGACGATACCTGGTCTGGGCCTCGATGTCCACCCGGGGATCAAACCCCAGCTCACGGCTGAAATCCAGCCTGCCCCGCAGCACCTCGAAGTTGTTGTTGAAGACGATCAGGCGCCCCTTGTTGATGTCCAGGGTGCCGCGCAGGTTCAGGCCGGACTGATCGCGGATCAGGTCCAGGTCCCCGCCCATGTCCAGCTCCATCTCCTGGTTGACGATGTGGGCCACCCGCGGGTCCGCGTGCAGGCGCAGATCGGCCAGCCAGTCCGGAGCCACCGTGGCCTGCAGGGGATCGTTGACGCCAGGCTTCTCGCTGAAGTCCCCGCTGTAGAGCGCCTTGTCCACCTTCAGCTCGCCCGAGAAGCGCGGCACCAGCAGGCTGTCCGGCCCCACCTTGACCCCCTGCATGCGGCCGTGCTTGCCGCTGACGATGACGCCCAGATCGGGGATGGACGCCACGAGGAACCGCTCCAGATCCAGGCGCAGGTCGAAGGATTCCAGCACCAGGCCGTTGAAAAGGACCTTGCCGCCGCCCCGGAACCGCCCCTTGAGGCCCTCGCGGCCGTCGATGTCGCTGACGATCAATTCGTCGCCGTTGAAGCGGCCGCGGCAGGAGGCGTCGTGGTAGACCTCCTCCAGGTCGCGCAGGACGAACCCCGCCCCGTGCACCGCGATCTCGCCCTGGTACAGCGGGTGGTCCAGGGGGCCGGCGACGACCACCTCCCCTTCGCCGGTGCCGCTGCAGTCGGCGAAGGCGTTGGTGGCCCGCGACAAGGGTTCCAGGTCGCTGCCCTCGGGGATGACCAGGCGCATGTAGAACGGACCATCCGGCGGCGAGACCGGTTCGCTGAGGAAGTCCAGCTGCAGCGGCACCTCGATGCGGCCGCTCATTGCCAGCTGGTCCTGATTCCCCTGCAGGTCGCCCAGCACCAGGGTGTGGCTGTCCACCCAGACCGAGCCTTCCAGGCTGTCCAGGTGCAGCCAGTGGATGTTGAACGGGGCGCTCCGCATGCTGCCCCGGCACTGGGGGTCGTCCGTGCTGCCGGCCACATGAAGGTCCCCGGTGAAGCGCCCGGACAGGCGGTCCAGGGCCGGCAGGGCGAACTGGTCCAGGAAGGCCCAGTCGCCGTCCGGAATGGAGACCTCCAGATCCAGGGCCGCGCCCGGCCAGAAATCCTTCACCCCGGCGCCGGGGTGGGCCACCGTCCCCGAGACGAGCAGCTGCCCGTACTGCGAGCGCAAATCCAGATGCCGGATGTCCACCACCCCCGCGCTGAACCCCCCGGTCACATGCAGGGAGTCGACCCGCGCCAGGGTGAACGGCGCGCGCACCAGGTCCCCGTCCACTTCCACGACCGGTTGCCCGGGGCTGCCGGTGACCGTCACCTGCGCCGAGGCGTGCCCGGACAGGGGCTCGGCGGCGTGGACGAAGGGGTTGAGCAGGGCCAGATCGAAGTTCACCAGCTGCAGATCCCCGGTCAGCAGCGAATCCCCCGCCGCCCGTCCCTGGACCCGCAGGGAGCCCTGGGGGGAAGCCAGGGTCATGGCCGGCAGATCGAAGGAACCGCGGCCCAGGGAGAAATGCACCGGGCGGGGCAGGGCCCAGGGGGTTCCTTCGAGATCGATCCTCAGCCGCGGCACGGAAAAAGCCCGCAGGGAATCATCCACGGTGGTTGAGAAAGCCAGGCTGACCACGGTATCCCCCCGCACCGTCCGCAGGGAATCCATGCGGGCGTTCCCCAGCGAATCGACCCGGCCGGCACCCTGGAAAACGCCCACCGGAACCCCGCCCAGGGACAGCCCCCGGCCCTGGAATACCCCCTCGGCGCCGGGGTGGCCCAGCACGTCGCTGACCGACAAATCAGCCCGCAGGCCCTGGGCCTGGATTTCCCCCAGACCGACGTCCTGCCCCGCGATCCGGCCCCGGAAGTCCAGGCCGTCCACAGGACCTTCGAGATGCCCGACGCCCCCTGCTGCACCCCGCAGAGCGGGCCAACCCAGGCCGGGAGGGAGAGCCGACAGGTCGCCCGAAGAAAAATCCACGCTTCCGCGGAACACCTTGCGGGAGTCGGTATCGCCGCGCAGATCGATCTTCAGGTGGCCGTCGGTCAGATGCACCCCGTTGAACACCACCGAGTCCGCGAGGGCCACCACGTCCAGTTCGCAGGTGGTAAAGGGCAGGATGTCGATGAACCCGTCGTGCATGGTCCCGGTCACCCGGGTCCACAGGGGCTGGTCGGTGTGTTCGATCCGCAAGGTGCCCCGCCCATCGGTGCGTGGCAGGCCCTGCTCGCCCGGGATCAGGCCCTGGGACAGATCCGCGCCGGCCACATCCCCGGTCAGGACGAACTTCACGGCCCGGGGATCACGGATATCGAAGCTGCCGCCGCCGCTGAAGGAGGCCCCGTTGATCCTGCCGGTCATCCCCTGGAGTTCTACCTTGTCCTTCATGATCAGGGCCCGGCCCCGCAGGCCCTGCATCCGGTAACCTTCCAGCTCTCCGCTGAACTCCCCCGCGTAGACCAGGGTGTCGCCATGGGTCTTCAAGGTGGCATCCACGTCACCGCTGGCGCGGAAACCGATGCCCTGGTCCAGCAACGACTCCACATCGCTGATGCTCACCCCCTGCGCGGTAACCCCCAGATCCAGGCTGCCGTCCCAACCGCGGCGCCCCTTGACATCCACCGCGTGCCCGTCGACCAGGCCCCAGAGCCTTTCGGTCGCGATGCCGTCTTCGTCTACGTTCACCTGGCCCCGGATATCCTTCAGGATCGAGGCATGGGTCGGCCAGGCGAAGCTGCAGTTGCGGATCAACAGATCGGCGCCCTCGGTGGTGTTCACGGCCCCCATCCAGTCCAGGTCGCTGAGCCGCTCCTTCAGCCGGCCTTCCGCACCGGTCACCGTCAGATCCGCTCCGGTGATCTCCAGCTGGTCGAGGACGACCAGCGGCAGCTGGAAACCGGGGGGTCGGTTGGCTGCGGTCGGGTCCTGGCCCTCCGGCTCTCCTTCGCGCACGAAGATCCGCGGGCTGGACACGCTCACCCTCTTCAGGTGGGTCACCTGCCCCAGGGCGCCGCGCAGGCTGAAGTCCACCTCTACCGTATCGGCCGTCGCCAGGGTCAGAGCCCCCCCCTGGCCCGCCAGGGTCAGGGATACGCCGTACAGGTCGACGCCCTCGAACACCCTGATCCTGGCGTCCCGAACCTCGAGCCCACCCTCGGCCATGTGCAGGAGGTTGCGGCTGACCAGGCGGGAGATATAGGGGGTGAACAGGTAGGGATGGGCGCCCAGCCACCACAGGACCCCCAGGATGGCCAGCCAGGCCACCAGCAGGGACAGATGAAGTGTGCGCGGGCGTCGCATCAGAACGGATACCCCAGGGAAAAATGCCAGATCCGGTCGGGATCCTTGTAGTCGCGCCCCTGCCCCAGGTAGCGCACCCGCTTCAGGGGGAACCCCACATCCACACGCACCGGGCCGAAAGGCGTATCCAGGCGCAGGCCCGTGCCCCAGCTGTAACGGTAGTCCCACACCTTGGTCGAGCCGGGATCGTTGGGATCGCCCGGATCTGAAGTCAGCCGGAACGCCCGCCAACGCAGATCCGACAACCTGGCCCAGACGTTGCCCCCGTCGCAGAACAGCACGCTGGAGAGCTTGAACCTCCTCAACAACGGCAAGGGGAACCTCCATTCCACATTGCTGAGCAGCAGATAGTTCCCGCCGCGCGCCGGGTTGTCCGGCAGCAGCACGTCCGAGGTGTAGTTCAAGCGGTCGAGTTCGTCCTGGTCCGCCACCTGGGGGCCCAGGCTGTTGTGGTCGTAGCCGCGCACCGTCGTGGCCCCGCCGGCGAAGAACCGGTCGTCATAGGGCACCCCGTCCGGCCCCCGGGCCAGGGAGCCGCCATAGGGGGTGGCCGCGCCCACCAGGAACCGCATGGCCAGCACGCCGCCCACCGGCGTCCGGAAGTAGTTGTGCCAGCCCGCACTCCCCTTGATGAAGCTGAAATCCCCGCCCAGGCCGCCGCCGGCCAGCTCCAGGGTGCCGGTGGTGTACATGCCCGTGGTGGGGTGGAACAGATCGTCCCGGTGGTCGATATACACGCTCCAGTTCACGGACCTGACCTCGGTATAATCGGCGCCGATCTCGTTGAAGCGGTCCTTCAGGTCCTGGGGAGCGTACGGATGCACCGTGGGGTCGGTGATCTTCAGCCCCAGGTAGAGGTTGTTGGTGACGCGGCGGCTGGCCTTCCAGGTCGAGCCCAGGCTGAACCCGTAGCTCAGCAGGTTCAGACCGGACTCGCCACGCGTGTCCCGCCGCACGAAGGTATTGAAGTCCAGGCTGTAGCGGCTGTCCCGTAGACGGGGGTTGACGTAATCGAAGTCGAAGCGGTAGTTGACCTGCCCCTGGTCGAAGTTCAGCGAGTTGCCCACCACATCCTCGACATTCCAGCTGCCCCGGCCCCTCACCTGCAACCGCCGGCCCGTGCCCCTGATGTTGTAATGCCCCCAGGATGCCAGCAGGCGGATACGCTCCAGGCTGCCCACGCCCACGCCCAGCTCATAGAAGGCCGGCTTGCGTTCGAGAACCTTGACCGCCAGATCCGCCATGCCCCCGGCCGTATCCACATCGACCGGCACGATGGAGACATCCCGAAACAGGGAGGTGCCCAGCAGGTTGCGGCGGGATTGTTCCACCTGGCGCCAGAACAAAGGCTGCCCCGGGGCGATCTCCAGCTCCCGCGTGAGCAGATGGTCCGACGTGATCTTGTTCCCCTGCAGGGTGATGGAGCCGATCAGGAAATTCCGCCCCGGCTGGATGGTATAGGTCAGATCAGCCAGGAACCCGCTGCTGTCCGGCGAAGCTTCGATATCCCAGGCGGGGTTGATCCTGGCCATCAGATAGGCCCGGTCGCGGTACAGGTCGCGAATGGAGAATATGTCCCCGCCCAGGGCGTTGAGGTCCGCGGGTGCGGGCCGCCCCTCCTTGTAGCGGATCACCGCCCGCAGTTCGGCCTCGGTCACCGGCCCGTTGCCCGTGAACACCACCTTGCGGATCATGGTGCGGGCGCCCTCGCTCACCCTGAAGCGGATCACATCACCCTCCCCGGGCAGGGTGGTGATGGTATCCAGGGTGACGGCCGCCTGGTGGAAGCCCTGGTTGTGGTAGAAATTGGCCAGGATGCGCAGCTGGGTATCCAGCATGTGGGGCCTGTACTTGGCCACGTGCAGGGGGCGTTTCCAGGAACTTTCCTGGATGCGCAGCAGGCTCTTGAGGAGGTTCGCGGGGAAAGCCCGGTTGCCCGTGATCTCGATGTGGGCCAGCCGGTGGGTCTGCAGGCCGTAATCCAGCTCATCGTCGGCCACGGCCCCGCCGGCCAGCAGCGCGCAGAACAGGACGGCGGACACCAGGCGCCACGGCCATGACCGACGGCCCCCGGCCCGGGATCGTACCCTGTTGCCCATCCCACCCTGCAAGCTGACCGTCCTTCGCGGTGACCGAACAAGCGGAAAGGCCTGGCCAAAACACGCCCGCCGTAGTATCAAGCTGACAGGGGCGGATCGGATCCGCCCCACCAGAGGAGGATTCGATGACCCGTCCTGGCCCCCGCGTCCGCTGGTGCATTCTAGACCACAGCCACCCTGCCGCCAAGGCGATGCTGGCCTGTGCTTTCCTGCTGGCGGGTCTGGCCCCGGCCGGCTGCGGGCACAAGGAGAAGCCTCTGAGCCTGGACCAGCTG
>JANTFX010000040.1 GCA_024763215.1 Candidatus Krumholzibacteriia bacterium
CTGCGCGAGCTGCACCGCGGCGGCCAGGTCTTCTTCGTCCACAACCGGGTCCAGACCATCGAGGGCATCGCCGCCTTGATCCGCGAGCTTCTGCCCAACGTGCGCACGGCCTGGGCCCACGGCCAGATGAGGGAGGAGAAGCTCGAGCGGATCATGCTCGACTTCCTCGACCACAAGTTCGACGTGCTGGTGGCCACGGCCATCATCGAGTCGGGGCTGGACATGCCGCGGGTCAACACCATCATCATCGACCGGGCCGACCGCTTCGGGCTGGCCCAGCTCTACCAGCTGCGCGGCCGGGTCGGCCGCAGCAACCACCGCGCCTTCGCCTACCTCATGACCCCGCCCGGAGAGCGCTTGACCCCGGACGCCCGGCGCCGTCTGGCCGCCCTGGAGGAGTTCCAGGCCCTGGGTTCGGGCTATCACATCGCCATGCGCGATCTGGAGATCCGCGGCGCGGGGAACCTGCTGGGCGAGGAGCAGCACGGCCACATGGAGGCCATCGGGTTCGACCTCTACTGCCGCCTGCTGGAGGAAACGGTGGCGGAACTCCAGGGCGGAGGCGGTGTTGCACCGCTGGACGTGAAGGTGGAGCTGCGGGTCAGCGCCTATCTGCCCGACGAGTACGTGGGCGACCCCCAGCAGAAGATGGATCTCTACCGCCGCGTGGCCCGCCTGCGCAAGCAGGAGGCCTGCCGGCGGATGGCCGAGGAATTCAAGGATCGTTACGGCCTGCTGCCCGCGCCGGTGGAAAACCTGCTGGCCATTCAGCGTTTGCGGATCCTGGCCGGGAAGGCCGGCATCCAGGAGATCAAGGCCACGCGCCAGGGCCTGGATTTCTTTTTCGCTGGCGGGCAGGAACCCGCCCCGCCTATAATTCAGGGTCTGATGGCCACCGGCCCCGCGGGGCTGAAGTTCAAGGCCGTCGACCAGTTCATCATGAAAGTGCCCGCCGAGCGTGACGAACACCTCGTCGCGGCGGCGGTCATGTTGGAGCGCCTGCTGGCGCTTCGTGACAAGGAGTGATCATGTTCAGCAAGAAATCCCCTGTGCGTGTCCTGATGTGGCTGGTTCTGGCCGGCATCGGCATCGGCCTTCTGTCCTGGGCCGGCTGCGGCAAGGGCGGCGAGAAAGAGAAGGATGTCGTCCTGGCCGATGTGGGCGACAGCCACGTCATGGCCAGCGAATACAAGCGCCGGCTGGCCAAGCAGGAGCAGGCGGATCTGCCCAAGGGGGATGACGGGCAGCCTCTGGACATGGCGACCATCGAGGGCAAGAAGGCGTTCCTGAAGACCCTGGTCAACAAGGAGCTCATGCGCCTGAAGGCCATCCAGCTGGGCTACATGAGCGATGCCAAGGTGGCCGCGGCCAAGCAGTCCCTGACCGATTACAACGCGGGCATGGTGCTGTGGGACGATGTGGTGGGCACTCCCGCCAAGACCATCAGCGAAGAGGAGCTGGCGGATTTCTACGCCAAGATGGGTGTGACCAGGCATTGCCATTACCTGATCACCAACTTCGAGGATGATGCCGAGGCCGCCCGCAAGATGGCCCTCGACGGCGCCGACTGGGACGACGTGGCGGCCAAGTACCATGACGGGCAAACCCCGCCCGGCGGCGAGTTCATCATCGACGTGCCCTTCGGGCAGTACGGGACCGATTTCGAGAATCCCGTGTTCAGCACCGAGGTCGGCGGCGTGACCGAGCCCATCCTGACCGTCTACGGGTACTGGGTCCTGCGGGTGGACAGCGAAACCCAGCCCAAGCCGGGCAAGAAGCCGGACCTGGAGGAGGCCAAGGCCCAGATCCTCGATACGACCTACCGCCGCAAGATCGCCCGGATCCGCAACGATTTCCGCAAGCAGATCGACGAGAAATACAAGCTGACCATCAACGAGGACACGCTCTGGAAGTGCTACCAGGGGCTGCCCGAGGGGGAGGTGCTGCTGGACCCGAAGACCAACAAGCCGACGCCCAAGGAGGATCTCAAGCCGCTGAGCGTCCAGCCGGCGGACATGGACCTGCCCTTCTATTCCTACCAGGTAGGCGACGAGGTCACCTCCTACACCCTCGGCGACTACAAGGTCATCTTCGATCGCATGAGCGTGTTCCAGCGGCCCAAGAAGAGCGAGATGCTCGGCAGCCTGCGCAACAAGATCAAGCAGGAGCTGGAGAAGTCCCTGCTGAACATCGAGGCGAAGCAGAGGGGCCTGCCCGATGACCCCCGGGTCACCTCCTTGGTGAACGAGAAGATGGAGGAGATCCTGGTCACCAAGATCTACCAGGATCTGGTCAACTACGACGAGCGCGTCACGCCGGAGCAGTTGGACGCGTTCTGGGCGGAACATCACGACGACTACATCGTGCCCGAGAAGCGTTCCGGCCACCTGGTCGTCTGCCTCAACGAGGCGGATGCGGGCAAGGCCAGGGCCGCCATGGCCGCCGGCGAGCCCTGGAAGGGCATCCTGCTGAAGTACGGCACGGACCGCAACAACAAGAGCAAGGGCGGCAGGCTGGAAGCCATCCCCGCCAACGCCACCGGCACCGTTCGTGATGCCCTGTTCGCCCTGGACAAGGGGGGGATCTCCGAGCCGATCGACGTGGGCAGCGGGCGTTTCGCCGTGGTGTCGTGCGATTCCATCATCCCTTCCCGGCCCGGCGAGCTGAAAGACCTCCGGGATGATGTCGGGACGCGCATCAAGAAGATCCGGGAGGAGGAAGCCTTCCAGAAGCTGCTGGACCAGTGGGCCGATGAGTTCGGCGTCACGATCCACGAGGAGAACCTGGCCGGTTTGCCGAGCTGGCAGGAGCTGGTCAACCCGCCCCTGCCCGGCAAGCCCGTGCCGCGGAACACCTGAGCACATTCCGCAGCCGGCGGCGCCATGCCGCCGGCTGCTTCTTGAACCAGGAGATTCGGACATGAACCCAGCTCTGCGGTTTCGGTGCCGTGGCAGCGGACGTTTTCCCGCGTCCGCCGTTTTCATCTTGCCCCTGCTGATGGCCCTGTGGCCCCTGGCGGCCGGGGCCCAGGAGGTTCCCACCGGACCCAGGGAGGGCCCGCGCCTGGTCGACCGCATCGTGGCCATCGTGGACGAGGAGCCCATCCTGCAAAGCGATCTGGACCGCGAGATCGAGCTGTACCGCATGGAGAAGAGCTACTCCGGCGAGAAGGTCAGCGGCAGCGACGAGGAGATCCGCCAGGAGATGCTCAAGCGCCTGATCGAGAACAAGCTGATCATCGCCGCCGCCAAGCAGGCGGACATGAAGGTGGACGACGAGGCCATCGACAAGAGCGTCGATCAGAAGATCAAGCAGTTCGTCGATCATTTCGGTTCCATGGAGAAGCTCAAGGCGGAACTGCTGCGCAGCGGGATGACCCTCGACGACTACAAGGCCCGCATGCGCTCGCAACTGCGGGACCAGCAGTACCTGCGGCTGGTGGTGGGCAAGTTCATCCGTCCCAAGATCGAGGTGATGGAGAACGAGGTTCGCGATTACTACCAGGAACACCTGGCCGAGATGCCCACGGATCCGGACAGCCTGACCATCGCCGACATCCTGGTCTCCGTACAGCCCTCGACCGAGGTGCGGCAACGGGTCCAGGAAAAGGTCCAGCGCATCCAGGCCGCCCTGGCCTCGGGCCGCGATTTCGCCTCGGTGGCCGCGGAATTCTCCGAGGGGCCGGCCGCCAAGCGCGGCGGCAGCATCGGCACGGTGGCCAAGGGCGAGCTGTTCGATCCGGCCCTGGACAACGCCGCGTTCTCCCTGCAGGTGGGCCAGGTCAGCGAGCCGGTGGTCAGCTCACGCGGGGTGCACCTGTTGCGGCTGGATGCCGTCGAGCCCGACGGCCGGCGCACCCTCAGCCAGATCTTCCTGCCCATCAAGGTGTCCCAGGAGGACATCGAGGCCGCCCGCAAGCGCTGCGAGGCCGCGCGCAAGCGGGTGCTGGACGGGGAGGCGTTCTCCCTGGTGGCGGCCGACGTGAGCGAGGATCCGGCCTCGGCCCGTAACGGCGGCCTGCTGGGGACGTTCGCCCTGAGCGACCTGTCGCAGAAGTTCCAGGAAGCCCTCAAGGACGCCCGTGAGGGGGAGGTCACCGAACCCCTGCTGACGCCGGCGGGCTGGTACGTGTTCAAGGTCATGGAAAGGCGGCCCGGGCACATGTACACCTACGAGGAACTGAAGGACAACCTGCGCCAGGCCGTGGAATCCCAGAAGATCGAGAAGGCCCTGGCGGAGTACGTCAAGGGGCTGCACGACAAGTTCTTCGTGGACATGGAGTCGTAGCTAAACCAGCGCCTCGGCGAGCTGCGTCAGGCCGCAGGCCTCGAGCGCGGCGGCCACCGGGCCGGCGGCGGTGGGGTTGGCAGCCAGATGCCCGGCCAGCCAGTCGGCGCGGGCCATGTCCGAGGGCGCGAACCCCACGGCAGCCAGCAGGGCTTCCGGATCACCCGGGCAGGCCCGGCAAGCCGCCACGGCCTGCTGCCAGGCGCCCGGCACATCCCCGGCCGCGGCCTTGAGGCGGCACAGGCCCATCCCGGCGCGCAGGCTCAGCAGGGTGTCGTTGCCCGCCGCGGCGGCGGCGTCGGCGCAGGCGGCGAAGGCCGCCTCGGCCGCGTCCAGACGGCCGGTTTCCTCCAACCACAAGCCCCTGCGCAACTGCACGGCCGGCCCTCGGGTCAGGGCCTCGGGCAGGGTCTCCAGCCACCGCAGCCCTTTTGTGGGGTGGTCATGCAGGCCCTGGGCCAGCAGGGCGGTCAACTCGTCGGCCCAGGGCTGCCGGGCCAGGTCGTCCTTGCCGTCGCGCACCGCCTGCTCGAACCGGCGCCGGCACCCGCGGGCCGCCTTGCGCCAGGCGCGCCGGTCGTCCCAGTAGCGCGCCTGCTCCATGAGCTTGAACCAGCTGTACAGGTCGCCGGGGTCACGCTTGAGCACCCGCCTCAACAACTCGCTGTCCCGCTTCTGCTTGCCCCGGTCCGTGGCCACCTCCTTCAGGTAGCCCAGATGCTCGGCCACCCCGTCCAGGCGGCGCAGTTCCAGACCCGAGCGGGCGAGGGAGGCATGGACATCCCCGGTGGCATCCTCGTGGATGCGGTGGCGGAAACGGATCCCCTGATGGTTGCGGAACAGGCGCAGCAGATCCGCGTCGCGATGGGTCCCGTCGGGCCGGTGGTTGCGCATGACCACGGTGGCCGCCCCGGCCCGCGGGTCATCCAGCAGGGCGCGGATCTGGCGGCCGAGCTGCGGCGTCAGACGCTCGTCCGCGTCCAGGAAGCAGATCCAGTCCCCGGTAGCGGCTTCCAGGGAAACGTTGCGGGCGGCGGCGAAGTCGTCCCGCCACACGTGGTGCAGGACCACGGCTCCGGCTTCGGTGGCCAAGCGGACGGTGTCATCCTTTGAACCGGTGTCCACGACCACCAGCTCATCCCAGATTCCAGCCACACTTGCCAGAAAATCGGGCAGCATCTGCTGCTCGTCGCGCACGATCATGCACAGGCTCAACCGGCCCATGGTCCCTCCCCTGGACGAATAACGGCGTTTTGAGGCCTTTGACGCGGGATCGGCCCTGCCGGGGCCTGATCCTGTCTGCGGCATGGAACCTGCAAGTTGGATGCACACGCACCAGGCAAGGGGACCTTAGATCCCCGGTACTGAAGGCTTAGCCCGGGAGCATGATTTTGCCCACGCAACGGACAACGAACCCAGGCGTTCCTCCGCAGGGGAACCAGGGTCCGCTCGAAGAACGGACCATCATCAGCCTGCACCATGTGAATCTGACCTACCCGGACCAGATCGCGCTGCAGGATGTCTCCTTCCAGGTCACCAACGGCGAGTTCCTGTGCCTGACCGGCCCCAGCGGGGCCGGCAAGAGCAGCATCCTGCGCCTGATCGCCATGGACGCCTTCCCCACCCGGGGCCAGGTGAGGGTCAGGGGCATGTTGTCGTCTTCCATGAACCGCAAGCGCATCCCCCTGCTCAGGCGGGAGATCGGCTTCGTGTTCCAGGATTTTCGCCTGCTGGACGACCGCAGCATCCAGGACAACGTGGCCTTCGCCCAGCTGGTGATCGGGGTGCCGGGGCGCCGGATCGCCGAGAACGTCACCCGGGTGCTGAACCAGGTGGGCCTGTGGGACAAGCGGCACCGGCTGCCCCGCCAGCTCAGCGGCGGGGAGCAGCAACGGGTGGCCATCGCCCGGGCCATGGTCAACAGCCCCAAGATCCTGCTGGCCGACGAGCCCACCGGCAACCTCGATCCGGTCACGGCCCAGGAGATCATCGACCTGCTGTTCCGCTTCAACGACGCCGGCACCTGCGTGATCTTCAGCACCCACGACCACGAGATCGTCAAGACCTTCGGCCGGCGGGTCATCGTCCTGGAACGGGGCAGGATCATCTCGGACAAGACGCGCGGCGAGGAAGTGGATCGCTCGGTCCGCCTTACCGACAAGATGTACAAGGTCGAGACCGACCATCATTCCCCCAGGCCCGCGGAGGTTCTGTCCCATGCTTAGCGGTTCCCAGGTGCGCTATCTGGCGCGCGAGTCGGTGGCGGGTTTCCGCCGGCGGACCCTGACGACCGGCGTGACCATCCTGATCATGGCCTCGTCCCTGATGGTGCTGGCGGTCCTGGTCATGACCACCTTGAACCTGGGCCACCTGCTAGAGACCGCGCGCGGCGGCATCGACATGCGGGTATTCCTGAAGGACGGCCTGGACCAGGGTCAGGTAGCCGAGCTGCAGCCGAGGCTGATGCGGATCCCCGGGGTGGCCGATGTGCAGTGGATCTCGCCGGAGATGGCCCTGAACGAATTCAAGCAGTCCCTCGGGGACGATGCCGATCTGCTGTCCCTGCTGGACAGCAACCCCTTGCCCGCCTCCTACCGCCTGGCCCTGACCCCCGGCGCCCGTTCCCTGAAGGCCGTGCGCGGCATCCGCGACGAGATCGCCGGTTGGGACGAGGTGGGCGACATCCTGTTCAACCAGGAATGGATCAACGTCCTGGAGCGCTGGACCTACCGCTTCCAGGTCGCGAGCCTTGTCGTGGGGCTGCTGGTGTTCCTGGCGGCCATCTTCGTCATCTCGAACACCGTCAAGCTGACCATCGCCTCGAGCGCCGGCCTGATCCGCATCCAGAAGCTGGTCGGGGCGACCAACGCGTTCATCCGTACACCATTCATCTGCGAAGGCATGATCCAGGGGCTTCTGGGGGGCCTGCTGGCCATGGGGATGCTGGCCGGCGCCTTGCACGTCATGCAGGGCGAGCTGGGGGGGCTGGTCGTCTTTTCCGGCGCCCAGATGGCCGGTTTCGTGTTGTTGTGCGTGATCCTGGGCCTGATCGGCAGCTGGGCGGCCATGGGCAAGTACCTGGGCCTGCAGGGAGACCGCTGATGAGGGCCTGGTTCCCGACGCCCAACACCAGGGCAGGTTCGGTGGTCTGCGTGCTGGCGGCGGCCTGCCTGCTGATGGGGGCCGTCGGGCCGGCCGGTGGCGCCGAGGACCCGGTCCAGGACGCCATCCGGAAGAACACCACCAAGCTGCAGAAGCTGCGGGATGAGATCACCGCCAGCAAGCAGAAAGTCGGCCAGATCGACGACCAGGAGAGCCAGGTCACCCGGGATCTCGAGAAGATCCAGAGGGAGATCGAGCTTTCCCGCAAGCTGATGGTGCAGATGGAGGCCCGGGAACGCGCCCTGCACCAGCGGGCCGATCTGCTGCAGCAGGAGCTGCTGGACAGCAGCAAGGACTTCGCAGGCCGACGCGAGACCCTTGCGCGCAGCCTGCGGGCCATGTACGTGCGGGGCCGGCAGGCCGACATGGGGGGCATCCTGACCTCCGGCAGCTTCTCCGACCTGGTCACCCGCTTGAAGATGCAGCGCATGCTGGCGCGCCTGGAGGCGAATCTGGTGGATCAGACACGCCGCCAGGCGCGGACCATCCTGGAGGACAAGAAACAGCAGGAGGCGGCCCTGGCCGAGCTGGCCAGGTCGCGGCTGGACATGGATCAGGAGAACGACCGCCTGGAGCTGCTGCTGGCCGAGCAGCAGGCGGCCCTGCGGGATTTGAAGCATCAGCGTCAGGACCTGAAGGACCGGCTGCTGGAGCTGAGCATGAACGAACAGAAGCTCACCTACGTCCTGGCCGATCTGGACGAGCAGCGCCAGGCGCGCGTCGAGGACACCGCATCCGGCGCCGGCGCCCTGGTGGCCCAGGCCGGCAAGCTGGAATGGCCGGTGCGGGGCCGGACCATCCGGGGGTTCGGCCGCTCGGTGCATCCCAAGTTCAAGACGGTGACCCTGAACAACGGGGTCAACATCGCCGCCGCCGAGGGCGCCCCCGTGGCCGCGGTGGCCGGCGGGGAGGTGCAATTCCGCGACCGGTTGCCCGGTTTCGGCCAATGCGTTATCCTTGACCACGGCGAGGGTTATTACACCCTTTACGCCTACCTGGATCGCGTCTTCGTCGCCGCCGGCGCCAAGGTTGCCCAGGGGCAGGTCATCGCCGAGGTCGGCCGTCCGTCGGCCGACGAGCAGCCCCAGCTCTACTTCGAGATCCGCAAGGGGCGCACGCCCCTGGATCCGGGGGACTGGTTGCGGCCCCGCTGAGCCCGCTCCCCTGATCATCCCTTTTCCTGCCCGGCGGCATGTGGTTTCCTGTGACCAGGTCGTGGCCGCCTTTTGCCAGCAGGGATACCGGTATGCAGTATTTTCCCCATCGTGAGCAGCTCCTGTCGCGCCTGGAGCGGATCCGGGCTTCCGGGCGCCTGGGCCAGCCCCTGCTGTTGACCGGCCCCGAGGGTGTGGGCAAGGAGGCGACGGTCCTGGAGTTCGCCCGCCGCATGGCGTGCGTCGCGCCGCAGACCTGCACCCCGGCCGCTCCCTGCGAGAGCTGCGCCAAGGCCCTGACCTTCCAGCACCCGGATATCCTGTGGATCGGCCCCGCGCCCGCGAGCTTCGACGACGACGACGCGCGGGCGCTTTTCGAGGCCAAGCAACGCGACCCCTTCCACCGGCCTCCGTTCGTCTCGACGGCCAACGTGGGCATTGGGGACAGCGACCACCCCGGACCCATGACGGTGCGCTACCTGATCCGGTTCCTGCAGCAGCACGCCTTCCAGGCGGCGCAGAGGGTGGCCATCGTCACGGACAGCCAGCGGCTGAACACCGCGGCCGCCAACGCCTTCCTGAAGACCCTGGAGGAGCCTCCCGAGGATGGGGTGATCATCCTGACGGCCACCGGGACCGAGGGCATGCTGCCCACCATCCTGTCCCGCTGCCAGGAGATCCGTGTCCAGCCCTGGCCCATGGACGAGTTGACCGCGCTGCTCTGCGATCTGCAGGGCGTGGACGAGGCGACGGCGACCGCGGCGGCGGCCGTCGCCGCGGGCAACGCGCGCAAGGCGGTGGCCCTGCTCCAGGACATCTCGCCGGTGGTGCGCAAGGTGGCCATAGCCTGGGCGCAGTGGATCCTCGAGGGCCGGCGCGGGCAGGCGGCCATCCTGGCCGATGAGATGCACCGCGGCGTGCCTCCCCACATCCTGGGCGCCGACGAGGCCGCGGTCTGGAAGGCCTACGGAAAGAAGGGCGCCGCGGGCGGCAGGTCCGCCAGGTCCGGGGAAGGTTCCGCGCCTGGATCGGCGGCCGTACGGCGGGATCTGGCCATTCAACTTTGCGAATGGCTGGTCCTGCTTTACAGTGAAGTCATGAAATGCCTGGAGCTCGGGGCCGGGTGGTCGCCGCGGGTGCCCGAGGCCCGGCAGTTCGTTCAGGCCGCGGCCCAGTCTCGCGGCACCGACGGCGTGTTGCGCGACATGGAGCTCATCGAGGCCAGCCGTGGGGACATCGATCGCAACCTCAACATCGGCCTCCTGCTGGCGGTGCTGAGCGAAGGACTGATAGATCATGCCGAGACGGACCGGACCGGACAACAGGGGGCGTAAGGCTCCTCCCCGGCGCAGACCGCGCCGGACAGCCCCCGAGGCCCTGCCCGAGGGGGTCGATCTGGTCATGGTGCAGTTCAAGGGCCACCGCAAGAGCTATTATCACAACCGCCGCCGGGTTCCGGTCGAGGTGGGGCAGTACTGCCTGGTGGAGGCGGACCAGGGCCGGGATATGGGGCGGGTCATCTACGTCGGTCCCGGCACTCTGGAATGGTGGGCCTTCGCCCAGGACCAGGGCGTGCTGGCGGTGGCGGGCGAACGCGACCTGGCGCGCCTGCACGAGAACCGCGGCGACGAGTGGGAGTTCTACGACATCTGCCGCGAGAAGATCCAGGCCCGCAAGCTGAAGATGGATCTGGTGGCGGTCGAGCGGCAGTTCGATCACAAGAAGATCACCTTTTACTTCACGGCCGAGAAACGCGTGGATTTTCGCGAACTCGTGCGCGATCTGGCCGGGATCTTCCACACGCGCATCGAACTGCGCCAGATCGGGGTGCGCGACGAGGCCCGCTTCAAGGGCGGCATCGGCATCTGCGGCCGCGAGTTCTGCTGCTCGGGCTTCCTGCACAAGTTCGTGCCGGTGACCCTGAAGATGGCCAAGGTCCAGCAGCTGCCCCTGAACCCGGGCAAGCTCTCGGGCCCCTGCGGGCGCCTGCGTTGCTGCCTCAACTACGAACAGAAGCTGTACCAGGAGTTGCGCCGCAACCTGCCGCGCGTGGGTGCGCGGGTCAAGACCCCCACCGGCCCCGGCGTCGTCCGCAAGCTCGACCTCATGCGCGAGGCCTGCCTGGTGGCGGTCCAGGGCGAGGATCGCCCACTGGAGTTCCCGGCCGGGGAGCTGCGGTGGGACGGCCGGGAAAGCCTGCCGGCCGGCCGGCAGACCCGGCATGGCGATCAGTAGCCGGCCCACTTAACCCGGCTAATTCATGAAGCAGCTCAGCCCCGGGCCGACTCGGCCAAGCCCCGGGGCATAACCCTTGCACATTCTCCCCTACCGACGTGCGCCCACCGGCGTACGGTCACGGCACCAACCGGTTGCAAAGGAGAAATCCATGGCGGAGCAATCCTGGTCCCTGGGGCAGGAATGGCAGGAAGAAGCCTATCTGGAGGCCAACGCGGACGTGCGCAATGCGGTCCAGGCCGGGGTCATCCCCGACGGGTTTTATCACTGGATCACCTTCGGACAGTTCGAGGGCCGTCCAGGATCCAGTCTCCGGCGGTCGGAAACCGGCCAAACCCGTTCCTGCCTCGACCCTTGGAAAAATGTGGAATTCATGACCAATGGCCGGGTGAAACCGTGCTGCAAGTTCAACGGCGCGGCGGACCTCGCCGACCATGGCTCGCTGGAAGATTTGCGCCGCTCCGACACATACCAGGAGCTCCGCCTCGGGCTGTTGACCGGCAATCTGCATCCTGTCTGCCAGACCTGCCATATTCGCAAGATGGTCCCGATCAAGGAACAGGTCCAGCAAGTGTTCCGTCTGCTGGGCCCCGGCGTCTCCCTGGTGGAACCTGGGCCTCTGCTGACCGCGAGGGTCGACATGACCGGCAAATGCAACCTGCGGTGTGTCTATTGTGCCGTGAGCCAGCCGTGGTATGACGGCCCCCAGATGCCGGACGAGGATCTGGAGCAGGTGGCTGACCAACTTGCCGGCTACCCCAGCCTGACCGCCGTCGATGTCAATGGTCACGGGGAAACAACCCAGCATCCCCGGTGGAAGGCCTTTTGCAGACGGTTATTGGCCAAGGATATCCCGTTGACCATCATCACCAATCTGGGCCGGAAGTATGATGAGGACGATTTCGATGTCCTGTCCCGCTTCAAGGTCGTTCAGATCAGCGTCGACACCGCTGATGACAATTTGCTGCGTGCGGTGCGGAGGAAGGTCGAGCTCAGCCGCATCGTCTACAACCTGACCAGGATTCGCACCACCGCCCTGGTCGACGGACGCAAACCCCCGCTCATGTCATTCAGTTGCGGTATATACGACCGCAGCGTTCTGCGCCTGGAGGAATTCGCCTGGTTCGCGGTGACCCTGGGCGTCCCCTCGATCACCTTCTGGAACCTGGTGCAGTACCCCGACGTACCCGGCGCCACCGCGGTCAGGCCCCTCTCGACCCTGGACGACACCGAGCTGGCCGCGGCCATGGCCTGCATCGACCGCGCCCTGGCCGTGTTGGAGCGTTACAAGATCCAGGTGGAAATCGCCGGTGGTTTCATCGAGGAATTGCGCGCGCGGCTGAACGGCTCTGCCGTGGCCGCCGGCTGCGAGATCGGGGCCAATTAGAATTCGCATGGGTCTGTGGTTGATGGTAGATTCTGATTGATGCTCTTGTGCCCGGTGCAGGGCTGGTGCCGGAGTAGTGAAATGTTTTGTGCGTTCCTCGCGGGCAAGGGATATCCAGAAAAATCATGATCGACAGCCACGTCCATCTCAACCGCACCGAATTCGCCGGCGAGCAGGATGCGGTCATGGCCCGGGCGCGTGGCGCCGGGGTTACGGGCTTTCTGAACGTCGGCTACGACCCCGTCACCAGCGAGGAATCGGTGGCTCTGGCCGCTGCCCATCCCGACATCTGGGCCACCGTGGGGGTTCATCCCCACGACGCCGAACTGCTGGCCGATCCCCAGGGCAGGATCACGGCCGCAGGTCGGGATATCCTGGCCCGCCTGGAGGATCTGGCCGCCCATCCCCGCGTGGTGGCCATCGGCGAGATCGGGCTGGATTTCTTCCGCGACCTGTCGCCGCGGCCCGCCCAGTACGCGGCTCTGGCGGCCCAGCTGGAGCTGGCGGGGAAGGTGGACCTGCCGGTGGTCTTCCATGTCCGGGACGCCTGGCCGGAGACCCTTGCCTTCCTGGACGAGGTGGGCCCGCCCCGGCGCAAGGGCGTCCTGCATGCCTTTTCCGGCGGCGCCGAGCATGTGGACTGGGCGCGCAGAAACGGCTTCCTGCTGGGGATCGGCGGGCCGGTGACCTACAAGAACAGCAAACTACCCGACCAGGTGCGCAGCGCCGGTATGGATATGATCCTGCTGGAGACCGACGCGCCCTGGCTGCCGCCGGTGCCCTACCGGGGGAAACGCAACGAATCGAGTTACCTGGTCAATACCCGCGACAAGGTGGCCGATATCCTGAACGTGAGTCCGCGGCAGGTCGCTGCGGTGACGACGGCCAACTTCCGTCGTCTTTTCGCGGTGGAGGTCGTCGGCCGATGAAATCCGGAAAACCCAGCCAGTCGGCCCTGCTGCGCAGCTACGGGATCAAGCCCGTCAAGCGCCGGGGCCAGAACTTCCTGGTGGACGGCAACCTGGCGCGGGCCATCGCCCAGGATGTGCTGTCGGTCGCCGACCGGGTGCTGGAACTGGGATCCGGTGGCGGCGCCCTGACCGGGCCGCTGCTGGCCGCAGGAGCCCGCCGCATCCTGTGCGTGGAGGTCGACCGCAACCTGTGCGCCCTGCTGCGCGCGGAGTTCGGGGACCAGGAGGCCTTCGCCCTGGAGGAGGCCGACCTGGCCCGGCTCGACTGGCAGGAGATGATCGAGCGGGCGGGCCCGCGCCCGGTGATAGCCGGCAACCTGCCCTACGTCCTGACCAGCACGGTCCTGTTCGCCCTGGCCGAGTTGCGGGACCGCGCCGCCGGCGGGGTGTTCATGGTCCAGAAGGAGGTGGCGGGCCGGCTGACGGCCGCCCCCGGGTCGCGTGACTACGGGGTGCTGTCGGTGGTCCTGGGCTCGGTTTTCGACATCGAGACCGTGCGCAACGTGCCGCCGGAGGTGTTCTGGCCGCGGCCCGAGGTCGCCTCGGCGGTGGTGCGCATGCTGCCGGGCGAGCCCTGGCCCGATGACGAGTTCACCGCCTTCGTCCGCACGGTGCGCCTGGCCTTCGGGCAGCGGCGCAAGAAATTGCGGTCGGTGCTCCGGCGTCGGTTCGGCTACGATGCCATGGAGGTGGACAAGGTGGCCGGGGAGGCGGATATTGATCCGGATCTGCGCCCCGAGCAGCTCGACCGGCGCATGTGGCGTCGCCTGGCGGCCTCCATTTCACTTCATCCTCATCCCGATCTGTTGCGGGGAGACGACGCGTGACGGCAGACAGGATCCGGAAAACCGAACCAGCGTTTGCCGTCCGCGGCGTGGTGCTGTGCCTGCTGGTGGCCGGTGCGGGGTTGGCATGGGCGGCGGTGGCCTCGGCCCAGGCCACGGTTCCGTCCGATTCGACCGCGGCAGCCGTCCCCGCCGATTCCACCGCCGCGGCAACCCCTGATACGACCGCCGGGGGTTCCGCGTCCCTTTCCGGGCTGGCGGCAGCGGCCCAGGCCGCCGATTCGGATGCCGTTGCCGGCCAGGCCGCGGCGGTCGTGGCCACCGGGCCCTTCCTGCAGGATTTCAAGAACCAGCCCAAGGCCGGCGTCAAGGCCGATGTGCGCCAGTACAGCTATTACGGCGAGGACGTCACCACCTTGAACTTCCGGGAGGGCAACTTCTCAAGCACCGCCAAGTGGTCATGGGAGGACTATCGCAAGCAGGAGAAGACCACCGAGAAGCGCTCGGACAAGTTCACCTACGGCGCCGGGCAGATGCTTCCTTTCATCCTCAACATCAACGGCAGCTGGGATTGGTCCAACGATCTGACCACCAACACCGCCGGGTTCACCAACCAGTCCAAGCGGGAAACCAAGAGCGGCACCGTCAGCGCTTCGCGCAGCAAGTTCAGGACCGGGGCCCTGATCAACTCGCTGAAGGCCGACATCCAGCTCAACGACCAGAAAAGCGTCAACCAGAACCAGCGCAACAACTTCAACGAGGCGTCGCTTTCCGGGGGCTACCAGGCGGGGCTCGAGATCACCCCGGGGGTGAGCCTTGCCGGGCGTATCTACGGCAAGACGACCTCCGGCGACCGCCTCCTGGGCAACGCAAGCAGCCCCTCGTCCGCGAGCGCCGATTCGGCCGGCTTCGGGATCTACTACGACCGGGGCCTGGGCACGGGCCGGTTCGCGGTCACGCGCAGCAACTTCGACCGCCAGTACCTGGACTTCAAGAAGAACAGCAATGGTCTGATCGATACCCTCGGCCTGGCCGATGAAGACAAGGTGGTTCAGGAGCTCGAGACCAAGGACGCGGTGAGCACCGAGTTCGAGAACACCTTCAAGCTGCGCCGCACGCAGTTGAAGGTTAAGCTCGCCCGGGATACCAACGAGCAGGATTACCGGATCAGCGGCATCGGCCTGAAGAAGCGGCAGCAGGACCGGATGGACCTGAACTGGAGTTTCGGCGTGGGCCGGGATTCCCTGTCGTTCTCCTACAAGTACCTGTGGAAATGGGACGACCAGCGCATCAAGGGCGCCACGGCCTTCCGCGGCCGCCAGTACAACAAGAGCCGGGACTTCGACATGACCTGGCTGCGGCCGCTCATCGGCAGCACCCTGATGACCTTCAAGTACCACGAGGGCCTGTCCCAGGACATCGCCCAGAATGTCTACAACCAGAACGACAAGGACCGCCTGCTGACGGACGTGTCCCTGCGCCTGGACCGCGACTGGCCGGGCGAGTTCAAGACGGCCCTGATCTTCTCGTACAAGCAGGCCCAGGACATCTCCATCCGCGAGTCGCGCTCGTCCAACAACAACATCAAGGATTCCTACGAGATCTCGCCCACCTACCTGTACCACGTCGCGCCCTGGCTGACCTGGGACCAGAGCTACCAGGTGTTCATCCAGTACACCGACTACACCTTCTCCGAACTGGAATCGGTCAACCGGGACGACAACTACAACAAGCGTGGCAACCTCTCGACCAAGGTGACCATCAAGCCCACTTCGCGTCTGGACGTCGTGGTCCAGCACGACTACAACAAGCGTTTCAACGCCACCCGCGTGACCACCGACGCCTCCGGCCGGAGCTTCTACCACAAGGACCAGAACCAGACCATCAGCAAGATCGACCTGTCACTCACCTTCCGGGTGGCCAGCGGGGTCACCCTGCAGGGGGCCACGTACCAGACCGAGGACACCAAGAACATCTTCGGGGTGCGCGACCGGACGACCATCACCCGCAGCGGCCAGGTCTGGGTGGGCGCCAAGGTGAACAGGAAGTGGGGCCGGACCAACCCCTTGGAACTTTCGGCCCTGGTCAAGAAGTACAACGCCTACGGACCGGCCGTGAACGAGACCAGCGCCGACTACTGGGAAGCCGATGTCTGGCTGAAATGGGAGTTTTGAGATGACCGGGAGCCCGCGCACAGTTTTTCGGATCCTGTCTGCCACGGTCCTGACCGCGGTGATGCTGTCCGGTTGCCTCTTCGAACCCCGCACGCCCGCTGCGCCCAGCACCGTCAGCGTCCAGTACCTGCCCAAGACGAGCCCCTCGAATTCCTGGGCCAACCTGGAGAAATCCCTGACCAACACCCACGCCTTCGGCTGGGAGGACAACATCACTCCCGAGGGAGAGACCTTCACCTACATCCCCGACACGGCCGCCGACGAGCAGTTCCCCGGCGTGTTCGCCTCCTGGGACCGGGCCAAGGAGATCTCCTTCATCAACAAGCTGTACGACAGCGAGGTGACGATCACGGCCAAACTGCGCAACGACGAGTTCATCCCCCCGGACCCCACCGGCACCGAAGTCATATGGGAGGGGGTCGTTTACGATCTGACGGTGACCAGCAATAGCGACGGTTCGGCCACCCGTTACCGGGCCCGGGCCATAATTACCTTTCGCCTCGTGGGGAATTTTTGGTATATTGCCAAGTGGGAGGACCAGTTCGGTGAGGGGAATCCCGACAACCCGGAGCAGATTTTGCCCACCATGGGGGTGTTGCGCGGAACTTTTGGTAGCAAATAACCATCTTATATGTTAAAATAGTAGGGCATAACACCCCTACTGAGCGTGCCCTGAGTTTGGTTCCCTGCTTGCAAGAACAGTCCTGTCACCCCTTGGGGAACCCCGTCCTGCTGGAGGAATGTCCGATGATGAAGAAGAGTGTCCTGTTGATGGGATTGGTTTTTCTGCTGCTGGTCCCGGTGGGCTGCATCTTTTCCCCGAGCAATGATAACGGTGATGGGGGTGGTGGCGGACCGGTCGGGTTGCCCTTTCCAGGGACGCCCGAGCAGTTGATGCAGAACTTCAAGACCATCTACGAGACCATGGATATCGATGGTTACCGGAATCTGCTGCATCCGGACTACCTGACCATCCTCAAGCCTTCGACCACCCAGGAATTCCCCGAGGTCGGCGAAACCCTCGACTACACCGAAGAGGTGCGCATCGCCACCAACATGTTCTCCGGGGCGCCGGGCCATGACGCCGACGGCAACCTCAAGGCTCCGATCTCCTCCATCGCCTTCCAGGATCCGGAACCGTTGACCAGCTGGGAGCCTTCGCCGGCGGATGATCCCATCCCCAACGCCCAGAGCGCCCTGTACAACGTGCTGTTCGAGTTCAACCGGGCCGGGGACAAGACCATCCAGGTCACCGGGCAGATCAAGTTCTACATCACCTCCCGCGATTCCCTGTACCAGGGCGCGGTCAAGCCCTACTACCAGATGATCGGGCAGTGGGATCTGACCAACGACGGCAAGTGACAGCGGATTTGATCGGAATGCGGGGGGGCCACCGAGGCCCCCCCCTTTTTTACGTTTTCTGTTCCATGTTGGCCAAACGGCCCGGTGGCCGTTAACATGGTGCCGACGGAGCATGATCGCACCCTCTGCTTACGGAGATGCCCCCACTTTTGAGCACGTCCAGGAAAAAACGCACACGCCCGTCCCGGGGCCGCACAGGCCGCCCCAGCGGGCGGTCATGGCTCTGGCGCTGGTTGCTGGGGGTGGCGCTGGTGCTGGTGGTCGCCGGCATCGGCATGCTCAAGTGGGCCGAGACACGCCGGGGCCAGGCGGCGCTGTTGACGCTGGGCTCCACAAAGATGTACAGCGAGGTCCAGGCGGCGGTGGAGCAGGCCCTGGTGACGGTCCTGCCCGAACTGCCGCGCGGGCCTGCGACCAGGCAGGACGCTGCCGGCTGCGACCTGACCGGCGACTGCGACCGGCCGGCGCCGGAGCTGGGCCCGGGCGCGGCCATCCGTTGCCGCAAGGTGGCCGTTGGCGGCGAAATGACGTGGTGGGCCCTGCAACAGCAGGTGGCCGAGGCCCTGGAGCAGGCGGGGGCGCGCGTGCTGTGGGGCCGGCGGCTGTATCCGGAACGCCCGGGGCCGGACCAGCTGACGCCCAACGAAAAGAAGGATCTGCTGAGGCTGGACGTGGGGGTGCCCGGCCGGCCGACCCATACCCTGGTCCTGTACCGTGCCGGTTCGCATCCGACCATCCGCTGGGATGGGGGCGGTGCTTTGTCGGGTTGGGAGACCCTGGCTTCCGAATCGGGTCCGGTGGTCGCTCTGGTTATCGACGACTGGGGCAACAACACCAGCGAACCCACGGCCCGGATCCTGGGCCTCGACATCCCCCTGACCATGTCCATCCTGCCCGGCCGCTCCTTCAGCCGGCATTTCGCGCTCATGGGCACGGCCCTGGTCCTGCCGCCGACCGCAACCGCCGGCGGCAAGGCCGCCACCGCCGGTGACGAGGCAAGGGCCCTGCGCCTGGCGGCCGGTTGTCCGGTCGAGGTCAGCCTGGGGCGCAAGAGGAAGGCCATCCCCGTCCGCCGGCGGGAGATCATCCTGCACCTGCCCATGGAGCCCCAGGGGTATCCGGACAAGGATCCGGGACCGGGGGCGCTCATGGTGGGGATGGGCGAACAGCAGATCTCCGACCTGCTGGATGCCGATCTGCGCGGCCTGCCCGCGGTGGCGGGCCTGAACAACCACATGGGCAGCGCGGCCACCAGCGATGAGGCCACCATGGCCATCCTGATGAAGATCCTTAAGCGGCGCGGTCTGTACTTCCTCGACAGCCTGACCACCTCCCGTTCGGTGGCCTACCGGGAGGCCCGCAAGGCAGGGGTCCGGGCTCTGCGTAACCGGACGTTCCTGGATTACGACCTGGAAAGCCCCGTTAGTATCCGCGCCAATCTGCAGGTGCTGGTCGACAGCGCCCGCAAGAACGGGTTCGCCGTGGGCATCGGCCACCCCCATCCGGTGACGGCCCAGGTATTGGCCGAGGAGATCCCACGGCTCAAACGCGAGGGCGTCCGCTTCGTGACCCTCTCCGAGCTGCTGGCCCTGCAGGATGCGGCGCAGGAGGGAGGCCGATGAGCAGCCCCGTTTACCACCTGGCCCTGAACCCGGCGAGCCATCCCCTGGCCCCGGTCGTGACCCCGCGGCATCTGGCGGCCGTGCTCCAGGCTGCCCGGGGGGGCACCTCTGCCGGGGCGGCAGCGGTCTGGGCGCTGAAGATCGGGGTCGCCCCCTCCGGTGCGGCGGCTCTGGTGGCTCCGGCCCTGGTGGCCGCCGCGTCCTCTACCCTGGGCGGCAGCCGTTCCTTCAGCTTCGACACGGTTTCCATCACCACCCGGGGGCTTGAAGATCCGTCCCTGTTGCGGGAGCAGGCCCGGCGGCAGGGGCTGGACGGCAATCCCGAGGCGCCTCCTTTCAAGGTGGCGGACGCGGAGGAGTTCAACGAGGGCGCGGGTGAACCAGGTGCGCCGGCCAGGGGGCTGTCCGGGGCCACGGCTCTGGCCGTGCTCGACCCCGTCCGGCCCCATCCCCACCTGGGCTTCGGCGGGGTGGTGGCCGAACTCGGCCTGGGGCTGGTGCCCCGTGCGGCGAAGCTGGCCTTGCACCGGGACGTCCGCCCGGCGGTGGACACCCCCCTGTGCGCAGGGTGCGGTTCCTGCCTGGACGTCTGCCTGTTCGACGCCATCAGGATCCGGGCCGGCAGGGCCTTCATCGACCACAGGGAATGCACCGGCTGCGGGGAGTGCATGAGCGCCTGCTTCATGGCGGGCATCGCGCCGGAAGACGACGCGGGTGTTGGGCTTTTTCAGCAGGCGGTCGCCGATTCGGCCGCGGGGGTGCTGTCCTGCTTCCCCGACGGGGGGGTGTATCTGGTCCTGCTGGTGGGCCTGGACCGCTACGTGGCCGGGCCGGGCAAGCGCCTGCCCCTGGCCCTGGACCGGGGTCGTCTGCTGGCCGGTACCGACCCGGTGGCCGTGGACCAGGCGGCCTGGGATCTGTTGGAGGAGGCATGCTCCGGGAACCTCCGCAACTGGCACGGCTACCGGCAACGGCCCGAGGCCTTGCTGGCCCGGGCCGGGGAAATCGGGCTCGGCAGCCGGGATTACCGGCTGGTCGAGGTCGGTCCTGAGAGCTGATCCGTCCGCCGCGGGCGCAGGCGGCCCCGGCATCCGGTTCGGGGGCCTACCGGATAATTCTGGAAAACGTCATTCTCCCATACTATACTAATAGCCGCTTAAAAACGGGGAGCCGTCCGTAGCCGGCGCCTTGATGCCTTCCCCGGCTTCCCGTGTTTTTCATCAAGGCGTGTTTTTTTTTGACCCTTGTTCGTCGCGACACTGGGGAGTGAACCATGAACCGTAACCAGCAGATCAGGGCCGGGGTGACCATCGTCGTCCTTCTGCTTTCCATCATCGGGCTGTTGCCGACCTTCCGCGCCCTTTCGGTATCCAAGGCCGACCGGGAAGCAGCCAAGACCGATCCCGCCCTCGCGGCCAAGATCTCGGAGATCGACGCCAAGGCGATCCGCAGGGGCCTGGATCTCAAGGGCGGCATGTACCTCGTGCTCGAGGTCGACCAGACCGGCATGACCGCCAGCGAGGCCCAGGACGCCCTGGTGCGGGTCAAGGAGATCCTCTACAACCGGATCAACAAGTTCGGCGTCTCCGAACCCGAGATCACGACCTTCGGCAGCAGCCGGATCGTGGTCAAGCTGCCGGGGCTGCAGGATCCGGAACGGGCCAAGAATCTACTGGGGAAGACTGCGCGCCTGGAATTCCGAATGGTGCGGCCCGAGGATGATGTCCAGGCCGCCCTGGACAAGATGGACCAGATCTTCAAGGGTGTGGATGTCTCGGCCGCCGATTCCAGCGCGGCCGGCGCTACGGGCACCGCCGTCGAGGTCACCGAGTCCGCAGCTGCCGACACCACCGCCGCCGACTCCACCGGAGCCGGCCTGGACGACCTGCTGGGCGAGGGGGCCGACACCGCCGCGGTGGACGAGGCCTACCTGAAGGATCATCCCTTCAGCGGGCTTGTCGTCAGGATGCCCGGCGGCACCCGGAGCTCCAGCACCTCGTTGTATGTCGAGGAGCCCAACGTGAAGCGCGTCCAGGCCATGCTCGACGATCCGCGGACCAAGGCCCGCTTGCGCGGCCTGGAGTTCCAGCTGGGCATGGAGCCCCGGAACATGGGCCAGGGAAAATCCCTGCGTCCGCTGTACCTGGTCGACGCCAAGCCGGTATTGACCGGGGACCAGCTCGTGGATGCCAACGCCAACGCCAGCCACGACCGGCCGGGCGCGTGGGAGGTCAACTTCACCCTGAGCGGCCGCGGCGCGCGCGTCTTCGCCAAGGTCACCGGCGAGAACGTGGGGCGCTACCTGGCCATCAGCCTCGACGGGCGCATCAGCTCGGCGCCGGTGATCCAGGGCAAGATTCCCAACGGCTCGGGCGTCATCCAGGGCCAGTTCACCAACAACGAGGCCAGCGACCTGGCCCTGCTGCTGCGTGCCGGCGCCTTGCCGGTGGATGTTTCCATCGCCGAGGAACGGACCGTCGGGCCGAGCCTGGGCAGCGACTCCATCCATGCCGGCATCAACGCGGCCCTGTACGGATCCCTGCTGGTGGTCCTGTTCATGGTGCTCTACTACAAGAAGACCGGCCTGATCACCGACCTGGCGCTGATCGCCAACATCCTGATCCTGATGGCCGTGCTGGCCCAGTTCGGCCTCGTGCTGACCCTGCCCGGCATCGCCGGCATCATCCTGACCGTGGGTATGGCCGTGGATGCGAACGTGCTGATCAACGAGCGCGTACGCGAGGAGCTGCGCAAGGGCAAGACCAACAAGGCGGCGGTGCAGGCCGGCTACCTGAATGCCACGCGCACCATCGTCGACGCCAATGTGACGACCCTGATCGCCGCCGTGATCCTGCTGTGGTTCGGCACCGGCCCCATCAAGGGCTTCGCCGTGACGTTGAGCATCGGTATCCTTTCCAGCATGTTCACCGCCCTGGTCATGACCCGGGTGTTGCTGGAAATGATGGCCAAGGGCAAGGTCCACGGTAAGTTGAGCATCTAGAACCGCCCCGGCGGGTGGTTAGGCAGCTGTTTTCAGCCCTGCGGGGCACAGACCGGGGCAAGGGCTCCGGGAAAGGTCGAACGATCATGGAATTCTTCCGGGATCCCAAGCTGAACGTGGTCGGCGCCATGAAGGGTGCGTTCACCCTGTCCATGGTCCTGATCATCATCAGTATCGTTTCGCTGGTAATCCACGGCGGACCGCGGCTGGGTATCGATTTCACCGGCGGCTCCGTGCTGCAGGTGAAGGTGAACCCCGCTCCCGAGGTGGGGGTGATCCGTTCCGCCCTGGAGGGCAAGGGCTACGAGGGCGTGCAGGTCACCGAGTTCGGCTCGGCCGACGAGTTCCTGATCACCGTGCCGGGAATCGAAGTCGGGGACAAGAACCTGGACGAGTCCCAGACCCTGCTCAAGGATCTGCGGGCCTCCCTGGCCGACGCCGATGTGGAGTTGCGCCGGGAGGAGAGCGTGGGGCCCAAGATCGGGAACGAGCTGCGCACCGCGGCTATCAACTCCATCGTTGCGGCCCTGGCCCTGATCGTGCTGTACCTGACGGTGCGGTTCGTTTTCCGGTACGGCATCGCCGCCATCATCGCCTTGATCCACGATGTGACGTTGACCCTGGGCGCCTTCTCGCTGTTGAACCTGGAGGTCAATCTGCAGACCATCGCGGCGTTTCTGACCATCATCGGTTACTCGCTGAACGACACCATCGTGGTCTTCGACCGTATTCGCGAGAACATGAAGCTGCGGCGCAAGGAGGGGTACCGCGATGTCATCAACCACTCCATCAACGAGACCCTCAGCCGCACGATCCTGACCTCGGCGACCACCATGGTCGTGGCCCTGATGCTGTTCCTGTTCGGCGGTCCGGTGATCCACGACTTCGCCTTCGCCCTGGTGTTCGGGGTCACCGTCGGTACCTACAGTTCCATTTTCATCGCCAGCCCGGTGCTGGTTTTCTGGTACGAACACCATTTGAAGGACAAGAAGAGGTCCGCGGTCAACATGTAGCAACCCGCCCGGAAAGCCGGGCAAGGATAGAAAAATACCGGGTGATGGCCATGGGGAGCTGTCACCCGGATTGTTTTAATCTGTTATTATATTGTCAATTAATAATAATTGAAACTCATTATTTGGGTAAAAAACAACCGTAATCCGGGCCTTGAATCAAATCTAAACAATCAACATATGGCTAACATATCCCCCACACATGGGTAATCAAAAGTCTTAAGGCAGATATAACAAGAATTTATACAAATTACACAATTCCCTCTTGATTCCTGTGACATAGCTGTGATATCGTTGACAGCAAGATAATAATTTATCGTTCCGCACCCCTGACCGGAGCTGGTCATGCCGCAGGAACCGCAACGGAGAAAACTTGAAGCCCGGGCCACCGCAATGGTCCTGGCCGGGGTTTGCCTTGCGGTGGCGGTTCGGGCCCTGCCGGTCCGGGGGCAGCAGGCTCCGTCCGAGTCCGCCGATTTCGTGAGGGATATCCGGGTTCCCGGCCAGGGCGAGGCCATCACCCGGCCCAGCGCCCTTTTCTTCGACCGAGTGCATGGGGAACTGCTGGTGGCCGATCCCGGACACGACCGGATCGTCATTTTTTCCGCCGCGGGCGCCTTCAAGTTCGCCTTCGGCCTGGCAGATGCCATGACCATCCCCGTGGATGTGGTGGCCGATCCCGAGGGCTACATCTACGTGCTGGGGTCCAGCCCCGAGGGCCGGGCCCTGATGCGGTTCGATTTCGACGGCCTCGCTCTGGGCCCGGTCCCCGTTCCCGGCCGGATCTCGGACAGGGATGTTTCCCTGACGGGGCTGGCCTGTGACGATCAGGGCGTTCTGTACGGCCTCGATGAAAAGGGTCTGCGGATCCTGCGCCTGGGTCAGGATACCCCCCGGGTCGTGTGTGATCTGGAACCCCTGCTGCAGGACAACACGACCGGGGTCTTCGGCCTCGGCGATCTGATCTGGGACCGGGGGGAGTTCCTGCTGCCGGTGGCCACATCAGGGTTCGTCATGAGGCTGAGCACAGCGGGCGAGTTCCTGGGGACCGTCGGCCACGGCGGGGCCAAGCCCGGGGCTCTGGCTTTTCCGGTGGCCGTCGCCCGTACCCCCGACGGAGCCTTCCTGGTTCTGGACAAGAACCGTTTCTGCGTCGTGTGCTACGGCCAGGATGGTGTCTTCCGGGGCGAATTCGGCGGCAAGGGCTTTTCCCGGGGCTGGTTCGTCAATCCTTCCCTGCTGGCGCTGACCGGACCGGAAACCATCGTGGTCGGCCAGATTTTCGCCAACCGTATTCAAATGCTCAGGCTGCCCGCCTTCATGCACGTGAAAACGAGCGGTGCGGCCATGCTTTTCCCCGACCGGGAACCGGTGTCGAGGGGCGGCCGAGCCGCACCTCTGACCGGTGACCCCAGCAAAAGGAGGTCTGCCGACATCCAACTTCGCTTGTCCACCTGTGGAGACGAAATTGGTCCCCACAACCTTGCATCTGTCTCTCCTTCGGAGGCATCATCATGAGGAAGATTCTTGTCCTTACCATCGGCCTGTGCTTCATCGCGGGTACGGCCATGGCGTTCCACGATGGCGGCGTCGCCCATTGCAATGGTTGCCATACCATGCACAACAGCCAGAACGGGGTTCTGGTCGATCCGGACAGCCCCAACGGCAACCCCTGGCTGCTGAAGGACTCCACCCCCAGCGACGTGTGCATCGCCTGCCACGATCACCTGGACCAACCCCTCGGAACCGACCCTCTGGCTCCCCCGGCGCTCAAAGGTGGCGGCAACTTCGTTTACCTGCTGGAGGACAACCTGAACGACGGCCACGGCGGGGCCACCAACCCGATCCCGGGTGACGCCGCGGGCCATAACCTGAACGCCCCGGGCCATGGGCTGGCCCCCGATGCCACCCATTCCGTGTCTCCCGGCGGTTCTTTCCCCGCCAGCCAGATGGGTTGCACGAGCTGCCACGACCCCCACGGCACCGGCGACTTCCGGTTCCTGTACGGCGCCGGGCGCGTGGTCCAGGATGGTTTGGCGACCTTCACCAACGCGGCTCCGGATGCTGACGGCCTGTCGATTTTCGGTGCTCCCGAAAGCGAAACCAACCACACGGCCTACAAGGGCGGCATGAGCGCTTGGTGCGGCAACTGCCATGGTGATTTCCATGCCAACAACACCCAGCTGGTCCACCCTTCGGGTATGGCCATCGGCGGCACCATCGCCCAGACCTACAACCTGTACAACGGCACGGTCGACCAGCAGGGCGGCGCTCAGGCGACGGCCTACCTGGCCGAGGTGCCTTTCGAGGATCCGGCCAACACGACCAGCAGCACCGCCGGCCCTTCGGCCAGCAGCCAGGTCTCCTGCATCACCTGCCACCGGGCGCACGCCACGTCGGCGCCGGACGCAGGTCGCTGGGACTTCAATGTCACCTTGCTGGAGGAGGACGGCTTGAATTCCGGTTCCTACGTCATCCCCGATCCCTACAACAACCCCAACCAGCGTTCGTTGTGCAACAAATGCCACAACAAGGACGCCTTCGACCATATCACCCCCTGAGGTTGAAAAACCCTCAAGAGGGGTGGGGAAAAACCTGTTACATCCCCAACGCCCGGGCCACCAGTCCGGGCGTTGGGCCTGCAGAAACGTCTGGACGGAGGACTCGTGAAGGGCATCCGGGTCTGCATCATTGTTCTCCTGCTGCTGAGCGGTCCCCGGGCCGCTCTGGCCTCGGTGTGGGAAGACCTGGGCGGTTTCGTGGACCTGGCGCGCGTCCATGCCGAAGTGGACGACAACCGGCAGGATAACCTGCGCCGGGAGGTCAACGGTCATTTCACCAGACCGCTGGCCCCCTACCTGAACCTGAACCTGGGACTGCGCTATTACCGCTACGATCAGGACCTTGACCTTTCCCTGGGCAGCTATCGGGAGGAAATCCAACCCACCGGGGAATTGCGGTGGGATCACCCCCTTTATCAGCTCAGCGCGACGGCCATGCGCCGCAAGGTGACCACCAGCAACGAGGACGCCATCGTCACTACCGATTATCTCTATTCCTTTCATTCCCGGGATACGGATTACCCGCTGATCAAGGCCAGCTACGAGGTCCAACACACCTATTTCCCCGATGACCCGGCCGGCCGCGACATCCGCAACCGCCGGTTCCAGATCGGCGCCGACTATTCCCGGCG
>JANTFX010000041.1 GCA_024763215.1 Candidatus Krumholzibacteriia bacterium
GCGACATGACCACCATCAGCACCCGCGAAGATGGGGCCTACATCAACGACAGCCGTATCGACGAAACCGACATCCAGGTGCCCACCGGGGTCGTGCATGTCATCAACGCCGTGCTGCTACCGGCCAACTAACCGCACCCGGACAACCTATCCCCCAAGCAGTCGTCCGGCTGCGGAAAGCGGGCCCGCCATGGCGGGCCCGCGACCTTATTCGGATGGTAAGCTGAATGCGGAGGACAAACCCCAGGACGGCAGGCCCAGATCTACGTCGCCCGGTCTTTTCCCAGCCGGCGCAGGGTATGGAAGGCGACGAACACGGCGAAAACATGGTAAGCCAGCACCGGCAGGAACGTGCCCGCCACCACCGCCCATTCCAGCTTCAGATCATCTTCGCCGTGATAGATGTCGGTCATGGCCAGACGTCCGAAGATGAAAGCCACCAGGGAAACCACCCCGAACAGGGCCGCCGCCAGCAACAAACGCTTGGTCTTTTTCATGAAATGCTCCTCAACGCCAACGAACGTCCCTGCGTCGGTTTTGTCCGGCCAGGATCATATCACCGCGACCCATCATACCGGTAATGCCCGGTGATGGGAAACCGGAACAGCACGTCCTCCAACCGGGGGCCGCGGCCGATGTTGTGGACGATGAGCGGACGCCGCCCGTCGGCCGAGCGCCCATCCACCACGATCCCGATATGCGGCAGGCCTCCCGGCAGCAGCCAGGTCACGAGATCGCCCGGACGGTAATCGGCCGGATCATCCGTGGCCGACAACGAGACGCCGTGGCGGGTGAAAAAGGTCTGCAGGTTCGGCACGCGCCGGTGGTCGATGTTGGCATCGGGCCCGGACAGGCCCCAGCGATCCGGGTAGGCGCTGAAGTGCGCGGCCATGTCCTCGTGGACCGCACGCTGCAGGTCGATGCCCACGGCGCGGTAAGCCCGGATCACCACATCGCAGCACACGCCGAGGCTGTCGGGAACATCGCCGCCGGGGTAGGCGATGCGACGGTAGCTGCCGTCGTAGATGACCCGGTGGCTTGTGCGCTCACGGGCCGCCGCCACCAGGGCGGCTGGAAATTGCGCCGGTTCAGGCACCGGGGGGCGAGGCTTCAGCGCGGCCGCAGCCATGCGGGAAATCTCTGCCACTTGGTCGGTATCCACCTCCAGAGCGGACCAGCGGCCCAGCAGGCCGCCTTCGGGGCCGAACAACAGGATCGTGATCATGTCCGGCGGCGGATCGTAGGTGGCGCGGATGCCTCCCTTCCAGTCCAGCAGCGCCCAGCGGTCCGGATCCCGGCTGAAGCTGCCGCGGATCTTCCCCTTGACGAAAAACGGCGCCCCCTTGGTGTGGGCGACGATGCGCACCTGCCAGGCCGCAGGGGGCAGGGCACGGGCAAAGGCGGCCTCCAGGCTGTCGGCCCAGGAAGCACTGACCTTGCGGCTGGCACGGTCGCACCAGACCAGGGCCGTGGCCTGCCCGGTGAACTCGGCCTCGGTGTGGGTTTGCTTGAACTGGTCCTCGATGGAAAACGGCACGAGGTGGTCGGGGGAGGCGGCTGCAGCGGAGCAGCCCCCCGCGACCGCCAGGACCATCACCACCGTCATCCCTGCCCGGGTAAACCCGTTTCCCGGCATGAGCGATCCTCCCTGTTCCTGGAACACGTATTCGGGAATCCATGGTAACATATCCAAGAGCGTTCATCACGGACGGCTCCTTCTAGGTTTTTTGTTGGGTCTTATCATTGTAATTAACTTATTTAATAATTATATGGTGTTTTCCCATCTTTATTCTAAGGCAAGCCCCCTTGTGCCTCTGAATTGCGCCTGGGCGCTGTGACCGGCCCGCCGATATACTTGCGGATTAATGGGAAAATTTATCCCAGATAACTAAAACCACCGCACGTGCGCAATACAGCCGGGGCTACCAGGTACGATTTTCGTGACAGAAAGGATATTTCTTTGTTGCCAATTACCATCATTATAATATATTAAAAATATTAAGAAAGGAATTTCCATCATGAGCTTCTACTCCGCAACCGACCAAGCGGTGCTTCAGGATTTGGGTAGGCGCATCCGGCAGCGCCGCCTCGACCGCAACCTGAGCCAGCAGGATATCGCCGAGCGAACCGGCCTGGATCGCACGACCATCGGCGCCTTGGAACGGGAAGGGCGGGCCACCCTGATGACCTTCGTCCAGGTGTTGCGCGCCCTCGACGCCCTGGAAGAGCTGGACGGGTTCCTGCCCGAGCTCGGCCCCAGCCCCCTGGAGCTCGCACGCCGCCGAGGCCGGGTAAGACAACGGGCCTCCCGGCCACGGGCATCCAGGCCCGGGACATCAAGGGAGGACTCCTGACATGGCCGGGTTCGTGGACGCCGCCTTCGTGAACATCTGGGGACGCACCGCGGGCGCGGTGGCCTGGGACCGGGACCGCGGTTACGCCACCTTCGAATACGATCCCGCTTTCCTTGATAGCGGCCTGGACCTCGCGCCCCTGCACATGCCCCTGCAGGAGGCCTTGCGCGGCGGGGTGCGTTTCGCCTTCCCGCAGCTTTCCCGCCGCACCTTCAGGGGCCTGCCCGGCCTGCTGGCCGACGCCCTGCCCGACCGCTTCGGCAACCGCCTCATCGACGCCTGGCTGGCCCGCCAGGGCCGCCGCCGCGAGGACTTCAGCCCCGTCGAGCGCCTGTGCACCATCGGCAGCCGCGGCATGGGCGCCCTGGAATTCGCCCCCGCGCTGCGGAGCATCCCCGGCGCGTCCGTTCCCGTGCAGATCGATGAGCTGGTGGCCCTGGCCCGGGAGGTCCTCCATTCCCGGCAGGACATGCAGGAGGATCTTGACCGTCCCGGCGCCCTGACCGACATCCTGCGGGTGGGGACCTCGGCGGGGGGTGCGCGCCCCAAGGCGGTCATCGCCATCAACGACGAGACCGGCGAGGTCCGCTCGGGGCAGGTCGACGCGCCGCCCGGATTCACGCACTGGATCCTGAAGTTCGACGGGGTGCGCGACCGCGAGCTGGACGATCCCGACGGCTACGGCCGCATCGAGTACGCCTACTACCTGATGGCCACCGCGGCGGGGATCACCATGAGCCCATGCCGGCTGCTGGAAGAAGGGGACCGCGCCCACTTCATGACCCGGCGCTTCGACCGCCCCGATGCGGGCGGGCGGTTGCACCTGCAGACCCTCTGCGGCCTGGCCCATCTGGACTTCAGCGACCCGGTCTCCCATTCCTACGAGCAGGCCTTCCAGGTATGCCGTGAGCTGCGGCTGCCTTATCCCGACCAGGAACAGCTCTACCGCCGCATGGTCTTCAACGCGGCGGCGCGCAACCAGGACGACCACACCAAGAACATCGGCTTCCTCATGGACACCGCCGGGGTGTGGCGCCTCTCCCCCGCGTACGATGTGACCTACGCCTACAACCCCGGCGGACGCTGGACCCACCGCCACCAGATGTCCATGGCCGGCAAGCACGACCACATCACGCGCGCCGACCTGCTGGCCGTGGCCGGTGCGGTGGGGATCAGAAAACCGGCGGTCATCCTCGACGAGGTTGCCGGCGCCCTGGAAGGTTGGCCGGACTTCGCGTCCACGGCGGGCGTTCCGCGGCGGCAGGCCGCGGGCATCGGGGCGAGCTTTCGGAACATATGCACCGAAACCGAAACGGAGGCTGAACCGTGAACCATGCCTGGATCCCGCTCAGGGTGGGGATCATCCTGGTGGCCGCGGGATGGGCGGCGATAGCCTGCGCCGCCCGGGACGAATCGCCGGACCGATCCTCGGTCATAACCCGCACCATCTCCCTTGCCGGGTCAACGATCCACGCCCTCGAGGCCGGGCCCGACACCGGTGCGGTCGTGCTGCTGCTGCATGGAGCGCGCTTCAACGCAGACACCTGGCGCGAACTCGGCACGCTGGACATCCTGGCCGCGGCGGGTTACCGGGCCGTGGCCATCGACCTGCCCGGCTTCGGCCGATCCGGACCCTCGTCCCTGAAACCCGAGGCGTTTTTGCTGGCCGTGATCGACACCTTGGGCGTCCCACCGGTGATCGTCTCGCCCTCCATGAGCGGCCGCTTCAGCCTGCCGGTGGCGGTGAACCATCCCGGCCGCCTGGCCGGCCTGGTGGCCGTGGCGCCCGTGGGCATCCCGCAGGTTCAGGATCGGTTGGGAAAAATCACGGTGCCGGTGCTGGCGGTCTGGGGCGAAAACGACATGGTGGTGCCGGTCCGCATGGCCGATGTGCTGGTGGCGGGGGTTCCCGACGGTCGCAAGGTCGCCCTGCCGGACGCGGGCCACCCGTGCTACCTGGATCAGCCGCAGCGTTTCCACGCCGAGTTGCTGGATTTCCTCAGCCGCTGACCTGCCTGAACACAGCCTCGAACCTGGCGTGCCTTTCCAGGGGGCCATCGCCGTGCCGGTGCTCGGGACCCAGGCCTTCCCAGTGGTGCAGGGCCTCCCAGCCGGGGAACAATTCCAGGATTTCACCGGGGGCGAGGTAGGTGCGCACGCGACCGTCGGCGTTCACGAACGAACCGGGCGCGACCTCGCGGGCTTCCGCGCGCCAGTGGCCGATGGCGGGATCCTCGGTGGTGAATCCGGTGATCCACATCAGGGTTCCGGGCCGGCTCCAGGCCTGGATCCTCTCGGTGAGGGCCGCGATGGCGGGGCGTTCCAGATCCGGGATCAGGCCGAAGACCAGGATGCCGTCGTAGGCCGGTACCGGGGGGGAGAAGTCCGCGAACCCGGCGGGGAAGAGGCTGACCTTCAGGCCGAGGGAGGAAGCGGCCTCGGCCAGGGTTTCGCGGCCGATGCGCGAGGGTTCCAGGGCGTGCACGATCCACCCTGAAGCCGCGCCGAAAAGGCTGTGGCGGCCCTGGCCCGCTCCTATGTCCAGAACGGTGCCCCCGGCCGGCAGCAGCCCCGCATGGCGCGCAAGGATGTCATCGGGTTCCGAGCCGAACAGATCCCTGGCGCCGGCATAGTGGCGATCATAATCCATGGGGCCGGAGCCGCTCATCGCACCAGGGTCATCTTGCGGGTCCGGTTCTCGCCCGCGGTCGTCAACCGGTAAAGGTAGATGCCGCTGGGCAGGGAACGGCCCGCATCGTCGGCGCCGTCCCAACTGATCTGGTCCCGACCCGCGGCGTGCTGCCCCTTGAACAGGGTGCGCACCTTGACCCCGCGCAGGTCGTAGACGGCAAGTTCGATGGGGCCCGCCGTGGGCACCTCGAACTTGATGGTCGTCACCGGATTGAACGGGTTGGGCCTGTTCTGGTCCAGGTGCACGAAGTGGACCGGCACCTCGGGCGTGACCGGCTCCTGCGGGTCGTAGGCGGCCAGCGCCGCGTCGGTGTTGGCCAGCAGATCGTCCCGGTCCTCGCCGTAGAGCATGGCGAAGGCCACGCGGCGGCATTCTCCGGGATCCAGATCCACCGCCGTCGAGACCAGCAGAGACCAGTCACCGGCCGTGCGGGCGACCGGCACGCTGATGGCCCCGCTCAGCAGATCGAACTTGTCCTGGTCGTTGATCCGGCTTTCCCCGTAGACGTAGGTCTGGTTGTCGATCATGGTCGCATGGGCGGTCGCAGAGGTGTCCAGCAACGCCACGCCGAAGAACGGTCCGGTGCCCTGGAAGATGTAGGCCAGGTTGCGGTCGGGGTCCGAGCTGCCCAGATCCTCCATCGAGTCTCCCACGTCGAAATCACAGAACACGCCCGTATAGAGGCCGGTGATGGGGGTCTCGCCCTCGTTGGTCAGGTTGTACTCCAGGATCACGAAATCATCGTCGGGAGGATTCCGCAGGGCCACGCTGGTCTGCTCCACCCGCAACGGCAACGGCACCTCGTGCCCGCCGTCATGGAACACCGCGTGATAGACCTGCCGGTTGTCACCTGAGGAGTCATCGCGGACGCGCCCGATATCGTCCTTGTCCGTGGAGACCACCCATTCGGAAACCTCATCACCGAGACCCTCATAATCCCGGTTGCAGACGTATTCCGGGCCCGTGCCGGCCCAGAACGAGCCTATGAACAAGCTGCTGGCCTCGCCGACCTTGCCCATGCCCTGGCCCTGGGCGCCGTCCTGGCCCATGTAGCCGAGTGAGCCCTGGTCGGTGACGGTCAGGTAGATGTTTCCCGCATCATGGGTCCGGAATTCGGGCAGGCCCACGTACCACTGGACATCGTAGGTGCGGCTGAAATCTCCGCTGGAAACCGTCAGCAGCATGGTGAAGGTGTGCCCCTGGGGCGCCTCCGGCGCCACCGCCAGCAGGAACGGATCGTTACGGTTGTCGCCCTTGGCGCCGCCGGCGGCCAGGGGGGTGAACTCCGCCTGGTCGTCGACCACGGTCACGAAGGGATCGGGTTTCAGGGCCAGTTTCCCGCTCAGCTCCGCGGCGTCGGCCACGGTGCTGACGTTCACCAGCTGGAAGGCGACGGGGCTGGTCTGGCCGGGATCCAGCACCTGGTCACCCGGGAAATCCGGCAGCACGCCGGCCAGCGTGATGTTGGCCGACAGGGCCTCGGGCACCGCCTGCACCGCCGCGTACGCGTCCAGCCGGCCCGATCCGTAGGTGTTGTCCTTGCCGGGGACCCCGATGTCCACGGCCGAAAGTTCGAGCAGGGAATCCAGGCCCGCCGGGGAGAGCGAGGGATTCTTTTCCAGCATCAGCGCCGCAACGCCGGCCACGTGGGGGCAGGCCATGGAGGTGCCGCTCCAGGTATCGCCGCTGTAACCATCGGGGATGACCGTGGAGTTGACGTTGGTGCCGGGGGCGGCGATGTCGGGCTTGATCAGGCCCTCGCCCGGATCATAGGGCCAGTCGCGCCAGGGGTCGACTCCGCCCCAGGTGACGGGACCACGGCTGGAGGCGGGGAAATTCGAATCGTGACCGTAGCCGAGGCCGCCCACGGTCAGCACGCCACCGGTGCTGCTGAACGGGATGGGCAGGGCGCTCCAGGGCGCGGGCACCCGCGCCGTCAGATCCATCTCCAGGGGCGGATCGTACAGGTAGTGCTCGTTGCCGGCGGAATTGACCAGCAGCACGCCCGCGTCCCGGATGTTGTTGCAGTTGAGCCGGTCGTTGCGCATGAAGATGACGGGAATGTCCCCGGGGATGCCCAGGGACATGCTGATGACCTGCGCTCCGTTTTCCACGCAGTACTGCTCGGCCGCCCAGATCATGCCCAGGGATCCGCCCTGGCCGTCGGCCTGCCACACCTTGCAGGGCATGACCACCGCGCCGGGCGCCACGCCCGTGGCCACGCCGCCGGTGCCGTCCCCCACGATGGTCCCGGCTGTGTGGGTGCCGTGCCCGCCGCCGGGAGCGTCGTCGTTGGGATCGCCGTCCCAGGTGCCGAAATCGAAACCATGGACGTCGTCGATGTAGCCGTTGCCGTCGTCATCGATCCCGTTGCCGGGCACCTCGCCCTCGTTGACCCACAACCGATCCGCCAGGTCGGGGTGGGCAAGGTACACACCGGTGTCGATATGCCCGACGATCACGCCCTTGCCTGTAATGCCCAACTCCTTCCAGACCCGATCGGCGTGGATGTATTTGATGCCCCAGGCCGTGTCCTCGGCGGCCTTTTTCCCCGGTGAGCGCAGCCCCAGCTCCTTGCTGGTTCCGGACACCAGATCGTAACTCCGGTCGTAGAACAAGGTGGCCTGGTCCGGCAAGGCGGCCAGGGCCCCGATCACGTCTTCGGTGCCCCTGAAGACGATGGCGTTGGCGAGATATAGCTGCTGGATATCGGCGACCTGGTCGCCCCAGCCCCCCCGGAAAAGCAGGTCGGAGGAATTCTGCTGGGATTTCAGGGCCTTGCGCTTGAGGTAGGCGATGATCTTCTTGCGGCGTTTCTTCGGATCCAGCTTGTCCAGGTCCTGGATCAGGTCCTGCGCCCCGATGGGGTCGTCATAGACCAACAGCACCGGAACACGGACGTCGCGGGCCTTGATCGCCAGGATCTGCTCCAGCTCCCGGTCGATCTTGATGGCCCAGGCGCCGGTGGCCGACAGCAGGGCGGCCGTCAGCACCAGGGAGCCTAGAATTAAGGGGCGAACACCACGCATAGACCATCCCCTGCGCACAGGAAAAATCTGTCTGAACCAGTGCTGAACGCTGCCGCTGATCCTTGGCGGCCCCGGACGAGCAGGGGGAGCGGATGCGAAACAGGCCTGGGGCGAATCATCAAGGCCATGTTGCCATGCCTCAAGTCAGCATACTAAAAATTTGCGATAAATTCAACCCTGTTGGCCACCTGCCGGCCGCAGAGGAAGCCCGTCAATCGGGGGGCAGGATATGGTACTCGTTGGTGATCTCGGCGGTCTTGCCCAGCATCGCCGACGCCGAACAGTACTTGGTCTCGGAAAGGTTGATGGCCCGCTGGACCTTCTTTTCGTCCAGGTCGCCGGTCAGGGTGTAGACCAGGTGGATCCTGGTGTAGACCTTGGGATGTTCGTCCGCCCGTTCAGCCTCCACGGCCACCTCCAGGCCGCGCAGGGGTTGCTTCATCCGGGTCAGGATGGAAGCCACGTCCACGCCGGTGCAGCCGATCAGCCCCAGCAGCAGCAGTTCCATGGGCGAGGCTGCTGAACCGTAACCGCCGTGCTCCTCGGAGGCGTCGGTGACCAGGGCGTGCCCGCTGCCCGATCTGTGCACGAAGCGCATGCCACCTGTCCAGGTGGCCGTCATCTTGTTTGTCATGAGCTAGGTTCCCTTTTCCTGTTTCTTGGGCCTGCGCAACAGGCGCACATGGTGGGGGGGTTCGAGTTCTTCCATGCGTTTCATCAGGGCGTTGATCTCGGCTCCAAGCAGGAAGATCAACCCCGATATCCACAGCCAGACCATGAGGATCACCACGGCCGCCAGCGACCCGTAGGTCTTGTTGTACTGGCCGAAGTTGGCCAGGAAATAACGAAATCCCTGAGAGGCGCCCATCCACAGGATGGCGGCCGTCACGGCCCCCGGCAGGATCCAGCGGAACTTCTGTTTGGCCTCGGGCGCGATGTAATAGAGGATCGACAAGGCCAGCAGGTTCAGCCCCAGGGCCATGGGCAGGCGGATGCTGGTCCAGAAGGTGTTGGTCTCGCTGGCCATGCCCAGGAACTCGAAGATCTTCTGGGTCACATCCTTGCCCACGATGGTGATGGTGATGGAGGACAGCCACAGGCCCGACAGCACCAGCACCAGGATGATCGACAGCACCTTCTGGATGGCGATGTTGCGCCGCTGGTGGATGTTGTAGGCCCGGTTGATGGTGGTGATCAGCACCCCCACGGCCATGGACGCGCCCCACAGCGAGGCCAGCAGACCGACGCTCAACAGTCCCTGGTTGCGGTCCGGCAGCAGGTTCACCACGGTGTTGGTCACGAAGTTCGCCGCCTCAAGGGGCATCTGCTCCTTGAGCGCGTCCAGCACCATGGGCTGCAGTGCTTCGCCCAGGGGCAGATTCCCGATCAGGCTCAGCAGGAAGATCAGGAAGGGGAACAGACCCAGCATAGTGTAGAAGGCGATCTGCGCCGCCATCCCCATGCAGTCGTCATACCCCATCTCCCGCTGCAGGCGGATCAGGAAGTACCAGAATCGTTTGGCGTGTCGTTTCAGCGTCATAGCCGACTTAGGATGGGGTTTCGGGGGCCGGAAATCAACAACCTTCCACGCCCGGCCTTGGCGCGGACGGCGTTCAGGTTTATGGTTGCCCGAACGAATCCCCCACCGTGGTCCCAACCAAGGAGCGCCCGATGTTGCGCAGAATCATGGCCGCCGTGCTGTTGGTTTCCCTGCCCGCCCTGATACCGGTTACGGCCCCGGCCGCCCAGCAGGCCCTGCCCGTGGAGGAAATCCTGGCCGCGGGGCCGTTGACCGTCGACCTGCCGGCCTTTCATGACGCCGAGCTGGCCGGGGTGACCTTCAAGGACGTCCTCCAGGGCATGGACCCGGTGCCCGGAAACCGCTGGCCCCGTCAGGGGGCCTCCCTCGCCGCCTCGGGAGACCAGACCCTCAACTGGCGCAACACCCGTTCCGCAGCAGGACGCTACGAACTGCCCGGGGATGGCCCCCGCGCCTTCTACCTGGCCTTCACCATCGCCAGCGACCGCTGGCAGAAGGCCACCTTGCAGGTGGTGACCTCGCTTCCTGTCGCGGGCGCCTTTGATTTCCAGAGCCTGGAGCTGAAACCCGCGGCCGCCGACACCTTGACCGCGGCATTGACCCTGCCCCGGGGCCGCCACCAGGTCTGCCTGCGGGTGCTGGTCGATCCGGACACGGCCAATGATGCGGATCTCACCCTGGCGGTGGTCCCCGGTGATCCCAGCGCCGACGGTTCCCTCGGCCTGGATGTGCGGCCGGACCGGGCCGTGGACATCCACACCATTCTGGACGCGCCGCGGATCTCGGATCTGGAGCTCTCTCCCGACGGCAAGCTCATCGCCGTCATCCTGGGCGAATACCGCAACGGCAAGGACAAGGAACAGTGGCTGGAGATCCGGGGCACGGCCGACGGCCACCTGGTGCGTTACTGGCGCAATCAGGGTACGCCCGGCAACCTGCAGTGGCTGCCCGACGGTCAGGTCCTGTCCTGGCAGACGGCGACCGAGGACAAGGCCACCATCTGGTACTATCGTCTGGACTCCGGTGAAACGGGCACCGTCCTGGAGGACATCGAGCACCTGGGCGCCTGGCGATGGGCCCCGGACGGCAAGTCCGTGCTGTACGAGATCACTCGCAAGCCCGAACCCGATCCCCGGCGCGTCAAGCGGGTCGCCCACCCCGCGGACCGGCAGCCCTGGTACCGGAACCGCTCGGACCTGCACCAGGTCTTCGTGCCCGGCGGCCTGACCCGCCGCCTGACCGCCGGCCCGGTGAGCCCGGAGAGCTGGCGCATCAGCGACGACGGCCGCAAGCTGCTGTTCTTCACCAGCGAGCCTGACTACACCCGGCGGCCCTACTCCACCAGCACCCTGTGGCTGATGGACCTGGGCGACCTGTCGGTGCACAAGGTGCTGGACGATCCCTGGCTCGGCGGCGCCGAGTTCAGCCCCGACGGCAAGACCCTCTGCCTGCGCGGGTCGCCCTCGGCCTTCGATGGGCTGGGTCGCAACCTGCCCGACGGGGTGCAGGCCAACGACTACGGCGGACAGCTCTACCTCTATGACCTCGCCTCCGGGACCCCCGAGGCCATCACCCGGGATTTCCGGCCCGACGTGGGCGGCTTCAGCTGGTGCCGCGCCGACGGCATGATCTACGCCCGTTGCACCGACACCCAGTACAGCCGCGTCTACCGCCTCGACCCCGGCCGGGCCGGCTGGGAACAGGTGGATACCGGCGTGGAATACACCGACCAGATCGCCCTGCCCCGCCACGGCCGCACTGCTGTGGCCCGGGGCACGGACGCCAACCGGCCGAACCGTCTGTTCGCCGTGGACCTGAAACGGAACAAGGCGCGGCAGATCCTCGACCCCGGCGCCGACCGGTACCGGGATATCCGCTTCGGCAAGGTCGAGCAGTGGACCGCCGCCCTGCCCTCGGGCGAGGATCTGGACGGGTTCATCTACTACCCGCCGGACTTCGACCCAGGGCGCAAGTATCCGGTGATCGTGTACTACTACGGCGGAACCAGCCCGGTGACCCGCGATTTCGGCGGCCGCTACCCCAAGAACATCTGGGCGGGCCAGGGTTACGTGGTGTACGTGCCCGAGCCCAGCGGCGCCACGGGCTACGGCCAGGAATTCGCCGCCCGCCACGTGAACGACTGGGGCAGGCGCACCGCCGGCGAGGTGATCGGCGCCGCGCACAAGCTGGCCGAGACCTTCAGCTGGGTGGACGCCGACCACATGGGCTGCATCGGGGCGAGCTACGGCGGGTTCCTGACCGAGTACATCATCACCCAGACCGACATGTTCGCCTGCGCCGTGAGCCACGCCGGCATCTCGGACATCACCAGCTACTGGGGCGGCGGGCTGTGGGGCTACGCCTACGGCGCACGCGCCCTGGCGAACTCGTTCCCGTGGTCGGACCGGGACCTGTTCGTGGGCCAGAGCCCCGTGTACCAGGCCGACAAGATCACCACCCCGCTCCTGCTGGTCCAGGGCGACGCGGACACCAACGTGCCGCCGGGCGAGAGCGACCAGCTGTTCACCGCCTTGAAGCTGCTGGGCAAGGACGTGGAGTACGTGCGCGTCAAGGACCAGGACCATCACATCCTGGACCACGACCAGCGCATCATCTGGAACGACACGATCCTGGCCTACTTCGCGCGGTATCTGAAGCAGCGGCCGGGGTGGTGGGACGCCTTGTACCCGGCGCCGAAGGATTGGCGCTGATCCGGAACCGGAGAGGCGGCTACAGGTCGCGGTAATGGACCACCCTGTTCCGCCCCGTGTGCTTGGCCCGGTAAAGAGCCCGGTCCGCCTGGTCGACCAGCCGCTGGGCCAGCAGAGCCGCCTCCGCGTCCTGGTCGGGACCGGTCACCGTGGCGACCCCGATGCTGATGGTCACGGGCAAGGCGAGTTCCGTCAGGCCGGCCACCTGTTCCCGTATGCGCTCGGCCAGCTCGACCGCCCCCTCCCCGGGCGCCTCCGGCAAGACCAGGACGAATTCCTCGCCGCCGTAACGGGCGGCGATGTCCGAGCGGCGGGCCGCTTCCTTGAGCACCCGGGCGACCCTCTGCAAGGCCACGTCCCCGGCCTGGTGCCCGGCCGTATCGTTGAGCACCTTGAAATGATCCAGATCCAGGAACAACAACGAGACGGTCGTTTTCTGCCGGCGAACCAGGCGCAGCAGGGATTCCAGGTGGGAATACAGCGCCCGGCGGTTGAGCAGGCCTGTCAAGCCGTCGGTCAGGGCCTGGGAAGCCAGATCCCTGTTGGCCTCCTCCAGCATCTTCTGCTGGGCCTGGAGCTTCTCCTCGAACTGCAGACGCTGGGTCATGTCCAGGATGGTGCAGAGGGTGAAGGCCCCGTAAGGGGTCGGGATGGTCTTGAGGCTCACCTCCATGGGGATGAGCCTGCCGCTGCGGTGCCGCCCGTCCAGCACCCGCCCTTTTCCCATGGGCCGGTTCCCGCCCTCCCGGGCGAAGGCTTCCCGCTGGGCCTGGTGGCTCTGCCGGACGGCCTCCGGTACCAGGGCCTCGATGCGGGTCCCCAGGAGATCCCCGAAGTCATATCCGAACAACTCCAGGGCGCTGGCGTTGGCGTAGGTGATGCCGCCGCTGCCATCGACCATGATCATGGCCGCCGGTGACGCCTCCATCCCCAGCCGGAAATTCTCATCCGCCTGTTTGAGCCGGGCCTCGCTGCGGGCGCGCTGGATCTCCACCCCGAGCCAGGAAGCCATCAGGTCCACCATGTCCAGCTCCGGCGGGGTGCAGCACTCATGGCACTTCTGCAGGCTGGAAAAGCTCAAGGTGCCGTAGATTTCACCCTCGACCCTGACCGGGACGCCCAGGTAGGCTCCCAGGCCCCACTTCAGCCGGGCGTGGTGATCGCGGTAGGCGGAATCGGCGAGGTCTTTGATGCATACCGGGCCGTCGGCCTCAAGGGCCGCCTCGGCCAGGGTCTGATGCAGGGGAAGCTCCTCGCCCTCGGCCAGGTTCGCCCCGTCCGGCGCCCGCAGGTATTCCAGGACGAAGCGGTCCCCCTGAATCTGGGACAGGATGCCGATTTCCAGACCGAGGCGTTCGCAGCCGACCTCCAGCAGGGAGCGGACCTGATGGGCGAAACCTCGTTCGTATTCCGTGGAAATCCGATACAAGCGGCGCATGACACGCTCGTTTTCGATCACGCCCATGAACGTTCATCCCCTCCTGATGACGCCTGGTGGTGCTCCGTACGAATCTCTATTGCCGATTACAATACGAAACAGGAGCGTTATTCGCCAATTCCCACGGGAGCCCTAGCCGGTAGGTCCCTGGCGCCAATCCTCGCCATCGGGTTCGAAATCCTCCCGCATGAGCACCAGCACGGCCGAGTTGGGGACGATCAGATCGTTCTTCTGCTCGAAGGTGATCTCCACCGCGGCCTTTTTCAGGAACAGGCAGTAGTCGCCCTCCTGGGCCTGCATGGGCACATGACGGAATCTCCGATCTGGTCAGCGCAGATGCGCGCCGCCGTCGATGCAAAGTGACTGCCCCGTCACCGCGGGGTTGCCCAGGAAGAACAGCATGCCGGAGGCGACGTTCTCCGGGGTGGGAAAACGCCGGGTGGGCAGATCCTCGCGCCGGAAATGCTCGTAGTCCGCGCCGGCGGTCTCCGGAGGCAACACCGGGCCCAGCAGCAGCTCGTTGACCCGGACCCGGGGCGACAGGGCCGCAGCCAGACTCCGAGTCAAATCGTGCAAGCCCATCTTGCTGGCGGTGTACGGCAGATGCTTCCGGTCATGGGCCAGGGCCCGGATATCACCCAGGTTGATGACATCGCCGGCGGTATCTTCGGGAAGCTGCCGGGCCAGACCGCGGGCAAGCAGCAGAGGGGCGCGCAGGTTCACCGCCTGGAAGCGGTCCCATGCGGCGGCGGTCGTCTGCTGCACCGTGGCCGGCGCGAAGATCGCCGCGTTGTTGACCAGGATATCGATGGCCCGGCCCGCCTCCCGGGCCGCGGCCTCCACCAGCGCTGCGGCCACCTCGGCATCGGCCAGATCGCCCGGCACCAGGTGGCAGGTTCCACCCTGTTCCGCGATGGTCGCGGCGGCTTGGGAAGCCTCGGCCTTCGATGTATGAAAATGCAGGACCACCCGGGCGCCTTCATGGGCCAGGGCCAGGGCCAGGGTGCGGCCGATGCGCCTTGCCCCACCCGTCACCAAGGCGGTGCGGCCGGCCAGGAAACCCCTCGGGGGGCGGAAACCGCCGGTTTCGGCGTCGGTGATGCGGTCCACGTTCATCATGCGTCCTTCACGACCTTGAGGGTCACCACGATGGCCCCGGCGCCGCCCCACTTGCCGGGAGCCTCGCGCCAGCTCGCCACCAGGTCGGGATGCGAGCCGCACCACTCGCGCACCGACGGCCCCAGCACGGGGATGCCGCCGGCGCTGCGGGTGCCCTTGCCGTGCACCACCAGCACCTCGCGCACGCCGCGGGCCGCATAGCCGCGCAGTTGCTGCACCATGCGGCGCATTGCCTCGTCGAGGGTGAGCATGCGCAGCAGGATCTGGGGGGGCGCGTCCGGAGCGCGGGCGGGACGATCTTCGGGCCAGTCCTGTTCTGCATCGAAGCGGATGGAGCGGTGCTTGCCGCGCCGTGTTCCGCCCGCACCTCCTGGTCCCGGTCTTCTGCTCTTGCCGCGGCCCATCTCCGCTTACCCCTTGCCCGCTCCGTCCGCCCTGTCGTTCGCGTGGCGCAGCCACACCAGGGTGGCGCCCCACGATCCTCCGTCGTGCCCGGCCAGCCGGTACTCCCTGACCGCCGGGTGCCTATCAAGGATACCATGAACGATGGTGCGCAGCACGCCGGTCCCCTTGCCGTGGATGATCCGCAACTCGCAGACCCCCGCCTCCAGGCAGGCATCGATGTAGTCCGGCACCAGATCCTTCACATCCCGGGGCTGAAACATATGCAGATCCAGCACGCCGTCCAGGGGCACGGGGGCGGGGGTTCCGGCAGCGTCGTCATGGGGTGGTTCCATGCCGCTATTCTACAGGGTGTCGGGAGTATGGCGCAAGGCGATGCGCACCTGGGATTCCTTGGCTCGCAGATCTCTGATCATCAGACGCAACAGATAGAGGATGCGGGCGGTCAGGGCACTCCACAGGGCCAGTGCCGCCGCGATGGGAAACCAGAGGCGGGGCGGCCAGATGCCCATTTCCCAGCGCCTGGAAAGAGCCAGGGTGAAACCCACCCCGACCAGCAGCAGAAAGCCCGCGTTGGCCACACGCAGAACGGCGGCCAGCAGCCGGGCTTTCCTGCTGGTGGATGCAGGTACGGGCCGGTCCAGGCCGGGAATGCCCAGGGCATCGCAGGCCAGCCAGTAGCCATCGCTGCGGATGAAGGGCCACAGGCTCCAGGTCACCGCCATGGTGGCCGAAACGGCGGCCAGCTGCAGACCGAACCTTACCGACAGCGGCAGGAACGACCCCAGAGCCATGATCCTGAACACGGCCGCCAGGGCGAGCTGGAACACCGGCCCCGACGCATTGACCAGCAGGCGCTGCCGGCGGGACAAAAGCGCCACCGGCGTGACATCCACGAACAGCACCGGCAAAACCACCAACATGCCCAGCCCCAGGCCGCCGGGGTCGTAGCCGGCCACCTGCAGGGCGGCCGCGTGCCCCAGTTCATGCCACAGGGCGCTGGCAACCAGCAACGCCACACCCACCGCCAGGGCCGCCGGTTCCCTGAAGCCACCCAGCGCCGGGCCAGGCAGAAACAGACCCGCCGATCCCAGCACCCCGAGCAGAACAAGCCCACGCGGACGTGCCAGAGGTGCGCACCGGCGCGCCAGCCGGCGGACGGCGGATGCCGGCATCAGCGGCAACCGGACCCACACAGGGAAACGGGAGCGCAGGAACCGGCGCCAGGAAAAAGTCTGTTCCTGCAGTCCGACAACAAGACGCTCCGCCAAAACGGCCCCATCCCCCGTCGCAACCGGCCCCGAATCCGCCGTGGCCAGGAGTTTTCGCAGGGTCGCCGGGGTGGGCCGTATGCCATCGATGTGCTGCAGTTGCTTCCCGATTTCCGGTGGCACCCCAAAGACCACGGTCCCCGCCCGCACCAGCCAAGGACCTACATCGTGAGGAAAGACCCGTACCACCCCCGACCTCATCGACCCCCAACCTCACTTTCCCTTACCAGGTGACCAGTTTTCTCCTACGGTTAGCTTCCTTGCTTGCGGCACCCGTACGAGGATGTTGGACTCTTGCAAGGCCCGCGCCTTGCCTGTGTCATCACCCTGGCCCCTGGTAAGCAGGCAATGCCCGGTTCACCGCATCCCGGGAGGGTGACCTGGGCGTCGCCGCACGTTGCCGCCGCCGTCTGGAAACGTATCCAGCCGGCGACTTTCATTCCCCGGTTGTTGCCTTGCCCCATCACTATTCCCTTCATTTAACGCATGCCGATCCCATGAGGAGGGTTGGATCTGGGCCAGCTCAGCTACCACGGGTAACGGGCGAACCTGGGGTGCGATCTTGCCGTAGCCTACAGCCACCTTCCTGAGAAAAATGAAAATGAAGAAACCGGTGGACCGGTGTGCTCAAAATCGCCGGAAAATGGTATCATGGAGCGGACGGATCCAGGCTACAGGCAGAAACAAACGGCATTCAATAGAGGTTATTTTGTATTATCGCGGCATAAATAAAAACCTCGACCTGACTTCTCATGTAATAATTACCGGGGTAGACGTGTTGGTGGATATGGGTTCGCCTCACTCGCGGTTTAGTTACATCAGTTCAGATGCCGTGTCGGCCTTCTCCAGCTTCGATCAACTGGCAGAGGGGTTAAAGCTCCATGGGAAAACTCGTTCCCGGGCGAAAAGAGCGATTTGGCGCACAGTAACCTCAATCGCGCGCAGGATTGAGGAGAAGTATCCGGATTCGACTGCTGGTCTAGCCGGATTCATCGGTGGCAAAGCATACCGCACTCCCCTTTATGATGGATTTTACGATTTTTCTATGGAGATTGCAGTGGATAACTGCTTTGTCGAATATTTGGATAAGAACTCATGTTTAGATTTAGACTATCACCTTGACAATAAACTGGGGCAAACATGGCCGCTTTCTATCGGCGTTCGCAAACGATCAAGAGATGCCGAAAAAAAGTGCACCTTTATGTGTGATCCATATGCAATTATTAAATTAATCTGCGCAATGGCTGGTGCTGGGGTGATGACTTTGCACATGAAGCCGATTCGCGGGAAGACCGACCGGATTAGGTTTCGTTCCTTTCCCAAGCATAATCGGATCGTCGTCGATGACCCAATTGGAGAAATCCATTTAAATCAAGAAATGTTTATACAACATCTGCTACAGCTTCTATTGGATATTCTTCAGGCAATATCCACCCCTTTGGTCTCATCTATCCAATACGATACACGCTGCTTTTTGCTGAGTGCACTATGCGTCGCGCGAAAATCCAGCGATTGCTGTAACAGCGTGTTCGAGTCGTCCGGGTTTGACGAGAAAAACATTTTATCATTTTTTGATGATGAATGGGTTCAGTGCGTGTTTATGGACACTTTGCTCGGTGCCGGGGATTTTATTTATGATAACCCAAGACTCGACATATTGTCCCTGCCGAGTATTATACAAGAATATGTATACATTGCTTTTCGATTTAAACCCCACATGTCCTTGACGGAATTCCTGGAAGCAGTCAGAGAAGACCCCTTTCAAATGTGGCCTGAACAATAATTTCAGTAATAATTATTCGATGGAAAACTGGTTTTCTGATTCGCCTGAAGAAAGAGGTTCTCATTAAAAACGCTCCCCAGGAGGTAAGTAAATTATTTCATCTGACGAAAAGAGCGTCGCAAACCTGGGGGATACCGGCTGCTGAGGTGGTGGCCGCAACTGATGGCTGCCGGAGGGCCCGACCAAGACTCGATTCACAATGGAACGCAGAATTCCTCTCTATTAAATGGAACTTGTGCGCTACTTCCTGACCACGACCATCCCCGGCACAGGCCCTTGATCCATTCTCACCCCCCCAGCCGCGCCATGCCCAGCAGGCACAGGCGCAGTCCGTGGAAGCTCACCCAGGCGCGGCCGTGGTGCCGGCTCAGATCGGCCAGGGAAGGATGCCCACAACGCAACACGTTCAGGTCTGCGTCCTGCAGACCCGCGGCGGGGTAGAAGCGGTCGCGGGAAAGGTCGGCCAGGATTCTTCCGTCCCAGACTTCCGCCTCGCTCTCCAGCACGAGATGCACCGTCTCCGGCGAGCGCTCCATGCAGGTGGCGAACGCCTGCTGGAAATCCTCGCGCAGCCCGTGGGGTACGCCCGCCGGATCCAGCACCGCGCTGCGGAAACACGAACTCGATGCGCGCAGCATGGCCCAGTAACGCCACTGCTGGGGTCGGCGCATGATGTGGGTGAAGCACCAGTCGTACAGGAAGCGGGTCACCGTGCGTGGGTCGTCGTTGCGGGTCCACTGCATGGAGGGGTCGCTTTCCCACCGCAGACTCCCATCCTCATCCCAGGCCAGGGCCACCCTGTGCACGGGGCACTCCAGGCGGCACGCCAGCCGGCCCAGGCCCGTGCGCACGCGTATGCTGCGGCCGGGCAGGTCGTAGCGCATGCCCTGGTCGCGCGTGGCCTTGTTGCCGTCGCGGCCGGTGTTGCCGTCCAGATAGACCAGCACCGGCCGACCGGACCGCAGGGCCCGGATCATGGCGCGCACGAACCCCCGCTCCCCCAGGGAGGCCCATTCGATGCGGCCCCGGTGCCCCAGATGCTTCACGAGCCGTTCGGCCTGGGGCTGGAACGACCGGCGCGCCTGCTCGTTCAGGACGATCACCGGCCTCAAACCGGCCGCCAGATACGGCTCGGCCAGCAGCTGGTAGGGCCCCAGGTGCAACGAGGCCGTGATCCCCGTGGCCAGCTCGGGGTGGTCCGCGAAGAAGCTGTGGCCGGGGACCAGGGCTGCACGGTTCCCCGACCACAACCCGGCAAGAGCCTCCCGTTCCCTTGCCAGGTATTCGTCCTGTTGCCGCTTGATCCGCAGCAGGTCACCCTGCTGGGCGTCCGGAAGCAGCGCCCGCAGATTCCAGAGCTCGAACGCCAGATCCTGTTTGCGATACGCGATGGCCCGGCCATCCTGTTTTGCGGGCATGGTTCTCCCCCTCGTTTCCCTGCCGCCCCCGTCCGGTAGCAGGACGGGAGCGGCTGGTCCATGGCTTCGGTCTAGCTCAGGCCGGTCGGATCCATGTGGGGGTACGGCAGCATGCCGTTGTCGTCCAGCTGGGACGGGTCACCGATCTTGCACACGCAGCACGGCATGTCGGTGGGCTGCTCGCCGGGGTTCAGGCCGGTGTCGATGAGCAGCGGCGTGAACTCCAGCCGCTCCTGCAATTCCTGGATGCCCAGGCGGCGCAGGCTGCTTTCGAGCTCGGTGGGGGAAAAAACTTGGGTTTCGGGTTTCCTGGTCATGTCGGCTCCTCCTTGCTGATGGCTTCCCTGCGGGGACACGCCGGGCTTGCAAGGAGGGGTCCGGGGAGCGGGATTACCGGGATCCTGAATGGGGGTAGGAAGTTAGGAGTTCCGGTACTCAAAAGGCAGCTCCCGAGGTGTTATCTCCAGGGGTCAAAACCCGAAATCAAGCAACCTGATGAAGACACGACGTCATGTTGATCTATAAGCAGAGAACAGGGCAAAATTGCCTTGTTCCCGCATGGTAAATCAAAATCGATAATGTCATCCCTCTGGAGCACGACCACCCTCTCCGGTTCCACGGCACCTCTGCCATCCCGGGTCAGTAACGGCTGGTCAGGACAGGGAATTTGGGCAGGCATTCGGTCGGTTCATCGATCTGGCCGTTGCAGTTGTCGTCGATGCCGTTGTCACAACTGCCGACCGCCCCCGGATGCACCGCGGGATCGGTGTCGTCGCAATCCCGGCCCAGCCGCGAACAGTAGATCGACGCCGGATCGCCGTAGAGGTCGCCGTCATTGTCGACGCACGGCCCGGTTCCCTCATCGATCAGCCCGTTGCAGTTGTCATCGACGCCGTTATCCAGTTCGACCGCGCCCGGGTGAACCGCCTCCGGAGCGATGAACAGGCAATCCAGGGCTGCCAGGGGCTCCTGCTCGGGAACTCCGGCATCCTCGAGGCGCATGGATTTGAAACGGATGCTGCGCGGGTAATCAGGTACATAACCGAAGATGAACCATCCACCCCGGTCCAGCATCTCCGAGGCGACCTGGTATTGCTCCCTGGAGCCCGGCAACAGGACGGGGGATGACCAGGGGCCGGTTTCAGGATCCGCGGCCGTCGCATAACTGATGCCGCCGTCGGAATTGGAGGTCCACAACAGATGGACCAGCCCCTGGGACCGGACCATGGTCGCCGATTCCACCGTGCCCCCCATGGTGCAGGGGATAGGGCCGCAATCCGTCCAGTGCAGCAGATCATCCGACCTGGCCAGCCCCAGGACCATGGTGGAGTTGAAGGGCGCGGCAACGGTGGAATAGACCAGGTACCAGCACCCGGCCACATCGTCCCACCACACCCAGGGGTCGCGGCATTGCTTGGTCCAGGGTCCCTGTTCGGGCCAGGCGCACCAGGAAAAATTCGGTTCCCACAGGCAGCCCGCGGCCTCCTTTCCCTCGCACTGGTCCAGGGGTTCCCGGGTCCAATGCTTCAAGTTGGGCGACGTGGCCAGCCCGATCCGTTCTTCGTGCCCCAAAGGCCCATACGTCACTCCGGTGTAGAACATGTAGTAACGGTTGTTCCCGGGGTTGCGGACGATGCACGGGGACCAGATGTGGGCGTCATCCCAGTCCGAATCGGGGTCCACGGCGAAGGCGTCGTCCAGGTTCGTCCAGGACAACCCATCGGCGGTGGTGGCGTGGCCGAAGGACTTGCCGTCGGTGTCGGGATTGGTTTGCCAGAAAGGACCCTTGATGTAGAAGATATGGAAGGTCTGGCCCACCTGGATCAGGGCGAAATCGGCCGCCAGCCAGTCGTCGGGAGGGTCGTATTCCAGGTAGGGATATTCCGGGCAGTAGCCGGTTTCCGGATCGAAGAAATTCCACACGTCATTGCAATCCTGGGGACCGCAAAGGCTGATGCGGGAGTATCCGTCGCCATCGTCATCAGGACAGGAATAGGTGGCGCCCTTGTCCGGGTCACCCGGTGACGGCGGGGCAACGACCGGTTCGGTCAGGTCGCACGCACCCACCATCATCAACAACGGCACGACAAACCACAGAATACCGGTGCGCACGGATCCCCCCCCCGATATGATTTCGTTCATACTTCCCAAAATTCGGTTTTGAAAAAACCACGACGGGCGAGTTAGCCGTGTTGCGGAGATCCTACCACATAAATGACCCCGGCTCAAGGGGGGTGCCTTGGCCGGGGTTGAAACGATCATCCGGATCCGGCGGAACGCCGCCGGGCACGCGCTATTTGATCATGGTGATCTTGCCCACCTTGATCTGGTCCGCGCTCCGGGCCTGCCAGAAGTACACGCCCGACGATACCCGGGCGCCCTGGTCGTCCCGGCCGTCCCAGACCGCCTTGCCCGCGCCCGCCGTGCGGGGCTCGTCGATGAGGCTGCGCACCAGCCGGCCGCGCATATCGAACACCTGCAGGCTCAGATGGCCGGCCTGGGGCAGGTTGTACGACAGGGTGGTCACCGGGTTGAAGGGGTTGGGCGCCGCTTCCACCGCGAACAGGCCGACCCCCGGCACCGGCGAAACGCCCGTACCGCTGGAACCCAGCCAGCCCAGCAGCTCGCCCAGCAGCCGGGCGCGGCCGCTCATGGCCACACCGTCGGTGTAGCCCTCGGCGGGACTCAGGACCCGCTCCAGATCGAAGGGGACGGTCAGCAGGCGGTTGGACAGCCCGAGGTCCTCGCGGGCGACCACCGCGGCGTAGGGGCCGCCGGTGGTCCCGGAGGGATCCAATGACGCGGCCGCGAGCGCCCCACCGTTGGGGCTGATCGCATCGAGACTCGGCTGGCCCGGGCAGCCGCCGTTGACCTTCCACAAGGCCACGTTGGGCAGGATTCCGTTGCCGTACAAGGGTGAGATCTGCAGATCCCGGGCGCCCCCGTTCAGATCGGCGATACTGGGATCCTGATAGGCAACCCCGAGCCGGTCGATGAGTGCACGACCGGTGGCCTGGGCATTCAAGTCAGTGATCACAATGTTGCCGCTCATCAAAAGGCTCCGGCCGCCCCTGTCGAGCCAGGAACTGATCTTCTGGGGCTCAGAGGGCGTATAGGCACCGGTGTCCCGCAACACCCAGGATTGGATACCGCCGACATCGTACAGAAGCGTGGAATAACCGGCCAACAGCGAATCCGGAGCCATGCCGGCCAGGCCCTGCTGGTCGTCGCTGGTCGGGTTGTTGACGGTGAACAGGTCGAAATCCACCCCGAGCACGAAGCCCAGCTCGCTGAGCGCGGACAGCAGGCGCAGGGTGTGGTCGGAGCTATTGGCGCTATCGACAACCAGCAGATCCGGCTGGGTGAAGGCGCCTGCAGGGCCGGTCAAGGTGGGCAGGGCCCGCACCCTGGCCAGGTGTTCGTAGGGTGAACGCGGCGAGAAATCCAGCACGCTGGTGGTGTCCGCCGGCCAGGCGCTCATGCCGATGTCGCCGTTCAGATCGTCCTGGGCGGTGATGTAGTAGTGCAGGATGTCGCCGGGATAGAAAAACCCCGTGTCCGGCAGATCGAAGGCAAACCGATCGACATAGGGACCAATTACCTGAAAGCCGGTCACCGACCCCCGCAGGGCGCCCCGAACCAGGTCATAATCCGGATTGGGGTGCAGCACCCAGTGCAAAACCGGGTTGCCGGTCAAAGCGCCCCCCGGCCGGGCGGTCACCGTGGCGATCAGGGAATCCCCGTGGTCCGCGACGGTGTTCCCCGCATACATGAACACATCGGTGGAGATATCCAGGCGGCAGGAATTGGCGGCGGGGTCCAGGGGATCGATCACCCCGGACTCGACGAAGGCGTCGGCAAAGAGGTTGGCCGGGTGGAGAAGGATCTCCGGTCCGCCGGCCTTCCAGGCTTGCAACGTCACGTTGTCGAAGTAGGGCGCGGGGGTGCCGTCAATGCCGACCCAACCCCACGCCCAACCCAGCTCGTTCACTCCCAGGGCAAGCTGCACCCACCGGGGATCGGGTTCGAGCAGGTCGCTGACCGGCTCGTCGAAACGGACGTAATCCGGCCCCCCGTAGAACACGAAGTTCCTGTCCTTCCAGGGGGCGGATTCCAGGTCCATGGGGTCAGGGCTGGTCGTGGAGCGGATCTCCCACTCGAAGAACATGCCCGGCCATATGCTCGTGGGGCCCAATTCTTCATGCCGGTACACATCGAAGCTGTAGGTCGCCGCATCCAGGCCGGAGATCCAGGGAATGGGCGGTGAGACGATGCGGTTGTGGATGAACCAGTCCCGGGTATCATCGGCCAGCAAGCCACCGGTGTTGTTGACGATGTATCCCCCCGGTCCGTAACACCAGGTGATGCAGGGGGTGCCGCCGGTGCCCGGCACGACCAGCCCATCGTCGATGAAGGTCACCTGAAAGCTGCGGTTATCCCGGCAGGGATCCAGGTCGCCCAGGTTGTTCCGCAGGGAAGCAAAATCCCCGACCCCGGCGAATTCCTCCTGGATCCAGTTGACCGCGCTGCCGGCCTCGAAGTCGTCGAAGGTGGCCGGAGATCCGTTCAGATAAACGGCGATGTCGTCGATCTGGGCCGCGCCATGGCTGGGACTCAGGCAATCCAGATCGTCATACCTGCTGTCGGACCAGGCCCGGAAGCGCAGCTTCACCTGGTCGTCGCCCGTGCCCACATATTCTCCAGGCAACACGGTGGTGGTGAAATCCACGAACACGTTGTCGGCCGAACCCGTCCACTGGCCGAGCATCTCCTGGCTCGAGGCGCGGACGATCCACAGTTCCAGGAAATCCCAGTCCACATCGGCCAGATCATAGTTGAGATAGGCCGTCAGCCGCACCGTGGTGGTATCCAGGGGATCAGGAGCCGGCATCTGCCAGATGATGCCGTCGAACATGCCGCTCGTCACCCCGCCCACCGAATCGGCGGGGCTGCAGGCGGCCAGGGTGCTGTCGCCACACCACATGGCCCGGTTGCCGGGGCCGTGGCCGTTGAGGTTGGCGGCGTAGTAGGTGGAGATATGCCAGTGGTTGACCTCCGGAGTCGTCAGGTCCTCGTGGGTCCAGCCCATCCAGTCGGGACCGTAATCCGTCTCGAACTTGCCTTCCCAGGTGCCGGGTCCGCCGTACAGGTACTGGGTGTCCACCGCGGCCTTGCCGGGGCCACCGGAAGCGCCTCGCAAGGGAAAGACCGGCCCGTCCAGGGCGTTGCGGCGGTCAAAGCGGGGGGGCTCCGGTCGGGCGTCAGCCTGATCAGGAAAGGAAGCAAAGGTCAAAAAGGCTGTGATGACAACAAGAAACAAGCGACGCATGGAATTCCCCCTTGAAATCCGTGAATTTCATTCATTGAAAACCGGTAGTTATTATATCCTACAGAATTCGTATGGTATTGTCAACCAAATGAAATCAGGAGTCTATTTCGCTTGTGACATCGACCTTGTATCCCGTGTACTTGCGCAGATTGATCACGCCCCCATCGAAGATCAGGTACTGCCCCTTGATGCCCTGCAGGACGCCGCCGGCGACGGGATCCTTGTCCAGGTTGAAGGATTTGACCTTTTCCGGGTAGGCCAGCACCGGATAGCGGAAGACCCACAGGGTGCGGTCGGCCGATGGCAAGACCCCCTCGATGTTCCAGTCCGCCAGGCGAGCCAGGACACGGTCGGCCACGGCTTGCAGATCGAATTCCGGGTCCGCGTCGCCCTTGAGCATGCGCGTCCAGTGGGTCTTGTCGGCGAAGCCCTCGTCGCTGAGCTTCTTTTCGACCAGCCCCACGGCGCGTCGATCCGGCAACACCGCCAGGGGGATCGCCGCGGTGGCGCCCTGGTCGATCCAGCGGGTCGGGATCTGATGGTGGCGCGTGATGCCGACCTTCACCCCCGAGGTCAGCGAGCAGTACAGGTAGTGGGGCTGGAAACACTGGCTCTGCGCGAAGGCCTCGTCGCGGCAGGGGTTGTCCCGATCGCCATGATGGCACAACTCAGGCCGCACCATGCAGATGTCCGCCTCGGCGCGGCTCTGGGAGCAGGGGAAGCAGAAGCCCTGGCCGAAGGTCTTCTTCGTCTTGCGGCCACAGGCGGTGCAGTGGATCTCGCCGCTGAAGCGGATCTCCACGGGGCGGCCGAGCAGGGGGTTGAGGGGCTGGTCCTCGACGCGGAGGGCTTTCTCCCACCAGCCGTCGGTCAGGAAGTAGGTGACCGGGTCGGCGGGTTCGGCGCGCATCTTCTTGAGGGTTCCGCTCCAGATCGTTTCCATGAACCACTCCGGTTCCGTTCTTACACCCTGTTGAAACTTGCCGGGCCGTGTGCCTTGCGAGTTATAATCCAAGTTAACCCGCATTATTCATGAAAGAGCTACTGCGGATGGTTAACAGCGCGCCAGGAAAGGCGTTCTCGGATTTGCTCGGTCAACGTACCGCACCGGGTACGCCTCCCTCGCAAAT
>JANTFX010000042.1 GCA_024763215.1 Candidatus Krumholzibacteriia bacterium
CAGCCCTGGCGGGCAAGGCGAACCGGACCAACTCCCTGTGTTCAGGTTGGTTATAAAAAAGGCCCCGGCTGACGCCGGGGCTCGAACAAATCCGGGGTACCGCTCAGAAGGAGTAGCCGAACCCCAGGGCCATGGTCTGCTTGAACTGCCCGGCCTTGCGGATGGCCTGGCTGACCAGATCCCCGTTGATCAGGGCGCCGGCATCGTCCACCTCGGGTTTGACGCTGTTGTCGTACTTGTCGTACACCCAGCGCACCGAGAAGACCACCGAGATGGCCTTGGTCACGTGGGTGGTGAAGGTGTTCTCGAAATCGGCGTCCAGGGCCGTGGTGTAGTCCGCGATATCCGAGGGCAACGAACCGTCGGGGACCATGTCGTCCTCGAAGACCGACTTGCCCGAGTAGTCGAAGGGCAGGCTCAGGGTGAGCTTCGAGGCCCAGTCGACGCGGCCGTCCAGGGCGCCGACCTTGTACTCGGTGACCATCTCGGCCGCCGCCTCGTTGCTGGTGCTCGTCTCGGTGCCGTCATCGGGGGAAGGATTCAGGTAGTACTTGCGGCTGTACTGGCTGAAGGCCACGCCCAGGCGGGTCATCAGGGTCTGCCCCTCCTTGGCGATGAGCTGGCGGGAGATACCGACCGATTCGGTGAACTCCAGGGGGTTGAGGGTCAGGGGCCGGTCCGGGTCGGCGGTCAGATCCTCGAACAGGGACTTGAACCCGACGGCAACGAAGGGGTCCCAGCCCCCGCTGGTGGTCCAGCGCAGCAGGGATTCGAACTCCACGTTGTCGGTGGTCTTGTCCGGGCGTTTCCAGTAAAGATCGCCGGAGCCGTCCCGCTCCTGGCTGTGGGTCTGCCCGTAGGCCAGGTTCAGGGTGTTGCGCCAGTTGACCTTCTCGCTGAACTGCTTTTGCAGATTGGCGTCGATGACCCCGCTCCAGACCACCGAACCCTTGTCGCCCCCGTTCCAGTTGTCGCTGTAGTTGCTCTGCAGCAGGTTCAGGCTCACGTCCACCTTGTGCTGCCAGACGCCTACTTCCGGTCCATCGGCCGCCTGGGCCGCCACCGCGCTCAGCATCATGACCGCCAGAATTGTCGCCTTGATCTTCATTTTAACACTCCTTGGTTGATTTCAGTCGGAAGTCTTCTGCATGTGGACGACCGTCTGCGGGAAGGGGATCTCGATCCCCGCCTCGTCGAAGGCTTCCTTGCAATTCTTGTAGAAGTCGAACATGACCGCCCAGTAATCCGCGGCGTTCACCCAGGGGCGCACCACGATGTTGACGCTGGAATCGGCCAACTCAGCCACCGCCACGGTGTGGGCGGGATCCTTCAGCACCCTCGTGTCCGCGTCCAGCAGGCCGCGAATGATCTCCATGGCCTTGCCGATATCCGAGTCGTAGCCGATGCCCATGACCATATCCACCCGCCGGGTCTCGTACCCGTTGTAGTTCTGGATGGTCCCTCCGAACAGGGCTCCGTTGGGAACGGTGATCCGGATGTTGTCAGGCGTGGCCACGGTCGTGCTGAAAACCTGGATTTCCTTGACCACGCCCTTGACACCCGCGGCCTCGATAAAGTCACCTGCCTTGAAGGGGCGGAACAGCAGGATCATCACGCCGGAGGCGAAATTGGCCAGGGTGCCCTGCAACGCCATGCCCACGGCGAAACCGGCGGCGCCCAGGATGGCGATGAGGCTGGCGGTTTCCACGCCGAATTGCCCCACCACCGCGATGACCGTGAAGGCGATGATGGCGAAGTAGGCCAGGCTGGATACGAAGCCGGCCAGGCTGGCATCCGTATTCCGGCTCACCATGACCTTCTTCATCCCGTCGCGGACCTTCCCGGCGACCAGGCGCCCGATCCAGAAGATCAATATGGCTCCCAGGACCCTCAGCCCCAGATCGGGTCCCTTGTCACGCAGGTAAGTGAGAACCCCGTTCCAGAAATCGGCATCGGTGATGTTGACGGCCGTGCTGTCGGCCCCCGCGGCGGCCGCCTGTCCCAGAAATGCGAGCATGGTGTTTCCTCCAGGAAATCATCAGCATGAAAAAAGGCCAGGATTACCGGTGGCCCGGCTTGCTCCCCCATCTGGCCTCGAAACTCGCCAAGACAATAGTATATTATTCCTGCTAGTCAATTTCATTCTTGAATGTTATCGGTCTCCGTCCGGATCACCACGTCGATGCGCCGGTTCAGCGCCCGGCCCTCGGGGGTGTCGTTCAGGGCCACGGGCCGGTCGGGGCCGAACCCGGCGGTGGCGATGGAGCCCGCCTCGAGGCCGAGGTCCTGCTCCAACCGCCTGGCCACGGTCTCGGCCCGGCGCCGCGACAGGCGCAGATTCGCCGCCCGGCTGCCCGTGTCGTCGGTGTGCCCCTCGACCTTGAACTTCGCCCCCGGGAAGTCCCGCAAACCATCCTCCAGGCGCTTGAGCAGGTCGTCCTGCCCGGCGGCCAGCTCCGCGCTGCCGACGCCGAAGGCCATCCCGTGCAAGCGGACCAGGATGTCGCCGCCGGGCATGAGCAGCACCTCACCCTCGGCGGGGGAGAAATCGCCGCGCAGCTTGGCGACCGCGTCCTCGAACTGCTGCTTGCGGGTCAGCACCGACTCGGCGGCCGAGCGGTCCGCTTCGGCGACGCCGGCGCGCAACTGGGCTTCCCAGAGCTGCTTGCGCAGGGCGCTGTTCTCCACCCCCAGGGCCGTGATCACGGAATCCTGGGCCGCCGCCCGGCCCCCGATCACCTCCAGGAGATGCCGGTTGGCCACCCGCAGGGAATCGGCCTGGACTTTCAGGCCAAGCAGGTGCTCTTGCAACGCGACCTTCAGCGCGTCGGCTTTCTGATCACCCGAAAGCTCCGGGGGCAGTTCCAGACCACTGAGGACCGCGATCTCATCCAGCGCCTGGTCGTAGCGGCTGAGCAGGGCTTCCAGAGCGCTCTTTTGCCGGCGCATGGATTCGATGAACACCGCCATGTTCACCAGCCGGCGGGCGTCCGAGGCCATGGCCCGCCACTGCTGGTCCGTGGCGCCCTGCTTGCGGGCTTGGTCATAACGATGATCGAGATCCCACCAGGCCTGGGGCAACTGCCCCTTGGCCCCATGGTCCTTGGCCTGGTCCAGCAGTTCCTTGACCCGGGTTTCCGGGCTCGGGGCCTGGGTCTGGGCCCGCACCGCAGCAGCCGCGCCCGCCGCGAACACCGGCATCAGCAAGACCAGCAGCAACACGGCCCCTCGCGATTTCAGGAACCCACCGGTATGACCGCACCTATCCATCATGTTCTATTACCCCTTGCTGCCGGCTCCTGGCCGGAGATTCCGCCAGGATCCGCTTGGCCCGGTCAACCACTTCCGCAACGGAAATGCCCTCCAGGCAGTTGTAGAAACGACACTTTTCCCGGGTGCAGCGCCGCTTGACCGGACAAGGGACATCGGGCACCAGACGCGCCGCCTGCGGCCCCCGCTGTCCCCAGCGGGCCGGGCTCATGACCGGGGCGGGCGGGAACAGACCAACCGTCGGCGTGCCCACCGCCGCGGCCAGATGCAACGGGCCCGTCGAGGGCGCCACCAGCACATCGCCGCAGCCGAGGATCGCCATGAACTGCGCCAGGGTGAACCGCTCCAGCAGCACACCCACCCGCGCATCCAGATGGGCCTTGACGCCCCTGACCATGCGGGCGTCGGCGGCCGCACCGGTCACGAAGACCCTGGTCGCGGGCAGGCGCGCGAGCTTGCCTGCCACCTCGGCAAAACGCTCGGGCCCCCAATCCAGGGCCGAACCCCCGGAGCCGGGATGCACGAAGACCACATGGCGGGCCCCAGGGGCCTCCCGGGCGCGCCAGTCGGCGGCCCAGGTCTGCTGCCGGGGCTCCGGCTTGATCTCGGGACGACGGAAATTCGACAACGCCTGCCGGCGGCGCTCCCGGGACAAACCCGCCATGGCGCCGGCCAGTTCCAGGTTCAGGTCCATCTCGTGCCGCCCGCTGCCGGAGCGACCCTGGCGAAGACCCCTGTGCAGCAGGCACCAGCTGGTCGGCTTGGAATAGGGGCCGAATATGCGGCCGATCCGCGCCCGCCGCAGCAACAGGGCCAGTTCGCGGCGGTACTGGAGCATCAGGACGGCATCGAAGTTCTCTGCCTGCAGCTCACCGATCAACCGCCTGCGGCGTTCCGGCTTCATGCCGTCGGACCAGGCATGGACCTTCTCCAGGGCCGGGTGCGCCGCCGCCACCACCTCCAGCCCCGGGGCCACGAGCATCTGCAGTCGCCAGTCCGGCTTGGCCGCCTGGAGCAGGTCGGCAGCCGGCAGGGCCAGCACCAGGTCCCCCAGCCGGTCCGTGCGTGTCAGCAGGACCTTCACGGCTGCCCCAGACGCCAGAGCTTGACGTACTTGCTCAGGATGGAAAACGCCGAACCCAGGCAGAGCACCAGCCCGTGGGGCCCGTCGAGGACGCCCCCCTGCAGCAACCACATCCGCCAGAAACCGGCCCCGGCGCGCACCACCGCCCCCGCCAGCGTCGAACGGCGCCCCTGGGCATGCAGCTGCTCGGCGGACAGCGTCGTGTACCGGTTCAGCTTGGCGAGGTACTGTTCCCAGGTGGTGTAGGCGTTGTGCCGCAGATGTCCGGGCAGCTGGCCGCACTCCCCCTGGACCTCCACCTCCTCGTGGACCCGGTTGTCGTTGAAAGCCGCCCGCCGGCGGTCGAACAGCCGCACGATCCTGTCCGGATACCAGCCGCAATGACGGATCCACTTGCCCAGGAACATGCTGCGGCGATTGATCCGGTACGCTGCCGGGGCCGGTTCGTCCGGCAGCTGCCGCAGGGCCTCCTTCAGATGCGCGCCCACCTCCTCGTCCGAATCGATGCTCAGGATCCAGTCGTTGCGGCACAGCTCCACGGCCTTCTGCTTGGTGGGCCCGAACCCCAGCCACGGCGTCTGATGGACCACCGCCCCGTACCGGGCGCAGACTTCGGCCGTCCCGTCGGTGCTGCCCTGGTCCAGGACCACGATCTCATCAACGAAATCCAGAGAGGCCAGGCAGCGCTCCAGGTCCAAGGCCGCGTCCCGGGTGATGATGGCCGCGGAGATCATCATGCGGTATCCTCCGGATCAGGCGTCAGCAGCACCTTGCCGATGTTTTGGCGCAGTTCCAGGCGGTCGTGGGCGTCGGCGGCCCGGCTGAAGGGGTGGACGCTGTCGATCACCGGCGCGATATCCCCGGCGGCGGCCAGGTCCAGCAGGGCGCGCATCCAGCCCGCAATCCGCGGCCCCTGGTCCCACATGCGCCCCAGGTTCACCCCGCCGACCATCTTGTTGTCGTTCATCAGACGCACCGGATTGATCCGCAGCCAGGGCACCCGGGCCAGGGTGCCCAGGGCCGACCACACCCCCGACCGCCGCCCCCGCGCGGCGGACGAGAAACCGAACAGGATCAACCTGCCGCACCTGGCCAGGGCGTCATGACTGGCGGCTATCCAGCGGCCATGCCGGGGTTCCAGGATCACATCCGCGCCGCGCCCGCCGGTGGCGGCCTTGACCGCGGCCGCGAAATCCTCCCGCCGGGAATCGAACACGTGGTCGATGCCCTGCCCGCGCAGGAACTCATGCTTGGACGCGGAGGCCGAGGCCAGGATCCGGGCCCCGGACAGCCGGCAGAGCTGGATCGCGGCCATGCCCACCCCGCCGGCTGCGGAGTGGATCAGCACCGTCTCCCCCTCGGCCGGGGGAGCCATCACCCTGACCATCTGCCAGGCCGTCAGGTAGTTGACCGGCAGGGCGGCACCGGTGACCAGATCCAGCTGAGGCGGGATCTCGTGGACCAGGCCGGCCGGCACGCACACCCGTTCGCTGTAGCCCCCGAAGCGGCACATGGCCACCACCGGCCGCCCCAGCAGGGAGGCGTCCACATGCGGCCCCACCGCCTCGACAACCCCCGAGACCTCGTAGCCGGGGACCGCCGGCAACTTGGGGGCGTCCGGGTACAATCCGCGGCGCATCATGATATCGGCGAAGTTCACCCCCGCCGCCGCCACCTTGATGCGCACCTGGCCGGCGGCCGGTTCGGGAACCGGGCCGGTCCTCACCTCGAGAACTTCGGGGCCGCCCCTGCGCTGGATCCAGATGCTCTGCAAGGTCCCCCGCCGCCTTTCCCTACAAGCTACTTGAAGTCCACCGGCTGGGGTTTGACCGCCGGGTACAGAAAATTCTCCCGGTCCCGTCCGCCGCCGAACACGACCTCCACCACCGTGTCCGACCCCAGGGCTTCGTCGCGCACCCCCACCCGGACCTGCAACGGCGGCAGCACGAGCTGGGGGTTGTCCAGCCGCAGACCCAGCCCCGAGCTGATCAGGACCCTCCGGCCGGACAGGGACTGGCTCTGCCCCGCCACAACACCCGCGTCCAGGTAGCCCAGGAGCATGCAGCGGAACCCCAACAGCGACCACGGAGTGAACAGCCGCGTCTCCACCGTGGAAACCAGGCGTTGCCGTCCTGTCAGCACGTCGTCATCGACGCCGCGCAGCCCCGTGCGGTTGCCCAGGCTGATCCGTTCCTCCGGAAACCGGTCGAAGCCCCTGGTATAGCCGGTCCGAAGATACCATCGCTGGCCGAAAGCGCCCAGCCCGTACAGGCGGGTCGCGAAGAAACACGAGGCATCCAGGACTCCCTCCTCGAAGTCCCCGCTCCGCCAGTACCCGCCTCCGGCCACCCGCAACGCCAGCACCCGGCCCCGCCGCCCGACCGAGACCAGGCCCGCACGGAGCCAGCTACCGGAGCGCTTCTGAAACTCCCCGTCCTCGTAGGCTGCCGTCGCCTGGACCTGCCAGCCGGAACGGATATCCTCGGTTTCGCCCATACGGTAGAAATAGCTGGTCTTGAAATCCCTGACCCTGACCAGGGAGAGCCCCGCCAGGAGCAGCGTGCGGTCGTGGTAGCTGCGGTTGGTGCTGAGGGTCACCGCGGGACGCTCGTCGAAGCTCACCTTGCGGTACCCCAGGGCCGGGACCAGCAGCAGGGTGCCGCTGCGGGATCGCTCCTGCCGGGGGCCCAGCCGCAAGGCGCGGCCCAGCCAGGCATCGCCCCGGGTGAACTTGCGGGGGATGCCCTCGTTGTCCCGGTCGTCCTCGGATTCCAGCTCGCCACCGCCCACCAGGCGCACACCCTGGTGCACGAGGTTCTTCTGCAGGGTCGCCTGGCGCCGCAGACGCCGCCAGGAGTCCTCGTAATCCAGGTCCAGGTCGGTGAAGTGGCCCGTTGGATTCGGTTGCCGCAGGTGGCCGCGGTAGCCCCAGGGGTGCGGATCCGCAGCCCTGTGCACCAGCTCGTTGGACCAGGCCAGCCCGCGGCCCAGCAGGTTGACCGAATACACGCTGGCGTTGTAGCGGTCCTTGTTCACGACCTTGCCATCCACACCGATGGGCCAGCTGTCGCGGGTTTCGACCACCACCGCAACGCACCGCTCGGCGCCGGCCAACGGAACCACCATGATCCGCACGTCGTCGATGAAAGGCAGGGAGCGCAGCAGGATTTCCGAGTCGGCCAGCGCAACGGGGTCCAGCGGCTGGCCGGCGTGGAAAAGCAACTGGCGCCGGATGGTCCCGTCCTGGGTGCTGGTCTGCAGCGGATCGGTCAGGTTGTTGAAGATCCTGGCGCCGAAACCCTTGCGGGCGTGCCAGTCCTCGTCGAAGGTCTGGACCTGGTTGACCAGGACCACCTCGATGGTCCAGCCGGAGTAGGCTACGTAACGCGAGGTGGTGGCCTCGGCCCGTCCCCGCAGGTTCTCCCCCGTCTGGGGCTTGGCGCGCAGATAGCGCTCGAACAACCGGCCCAGCCAGGAAGGCTTCTTCTCGACCACCTGTGGCGGCCTGTCGTCAGCGGCCGGGTGGTCGGCCCCGGCGACCGCTGGTCCCGGCTGTCCGGCCAGAAGCAGCAGCCCGAGGAGGATCCCCAGCCGGCGCCCGGACCTGACCTGCGGTCCCATCTTCAGGCCCCGCAGCACCGTTTGTACTTGCGCCCGCTGCCGCAAGGGCACGGATCGTTCCTGCCGACCCTGGGCTCGGTCCTGGTCACGGGTTTTTGCACCCCCGGCCGGCCTTCCTTGAAGTACCAGCGGCCCTCGAGCTTCTCGAACGTACCGATTTCATGGTAGGGGCTGAACTCGCCGCCGTATTCGAAGCTGGCGATGAACTCCACCTCGCCGGTCTCGTCGTCGGGACCGCCGCCGGTGACGTTCAGGATCTGCAGTCCCAGCCACTCGCTGTTTTCGGCCCAGTCCCGCGTTCCCTCGGGGTCATTGTCCTGGCGGGAGTCCGGGTGCATGGACTCGGTCAAAAAATCCACATCCGCGGTCACGAAGGCGGCGTAACGGGCCCGCATCAGTTCCTCGGCGGTGGCGGCCGGTCGCTCACCCTTGATAACGGGCTCACAGCATTCGGCAAAAGTCTTCCCTGATCCGCAATGGCACTCCATCCCTACCTCCGGCGTCAGAACGGGCCGCGCTGAGGCGGCCCGTCCAGGTTTCATTTCCTGTTCATCGCTCAATCTTCAGCGGCGTTGCGGGCGCTCTTGTAAAGATAGAAACCCAACAGGCAGAAGACCATCAGGGTGACCAGGGCGGAGCCTTCCATGTGCTCGGCCCAGTGGTCCAGACCCAGGGCTCCGGCCACGCTCCAGTCCTGCTGCCCGGTGGAATTGATGCCGGCGAACCGCACCAGGGCCGCCAACACCCCCATGATGGCGCCGCCGGCGACGAAACCGCTGGCCATCAGGGTGCCCTTCTCCTTGCGCTTGGCCTGCTGCTTCTCGGTGCCGCCCCGTTCGACCCAGTGGGCGATCAGGCCGCCGACCAGCACGGGCGTGTTCACCGACAGGGGCAGGTACATGCCCAAAGCGAAGGCCAGGGCGGGCAGGCCCGTCCATTCCAGGATCAAGGCCATGAACACGCCGGCCATGTACAGCAGCCAGGGTGCCGGCATCCCCGTCATCAAGGGCTCGATGACAGCGGCCATGGCGTTGGCCTGGGGCGCGGGCAGGGCCTCGCTCTGGAAACCGTAGGTCGCGTTGAGCAGCATGATGACGCCGGTCACCGAGACCGCGGCCACCACCGTGCCCAGGAACTTCCACCGCTCCTGGGTCGCGGGCGTGGTGCCCAGCCAGTAGCCGATCTTCAGGTCGCTGACGAACCCACCGCTCATCGAAAGGGCGGTGCAGACCACGCCGCCGATGAGCAGAGCCGCAACCATGCCCTCGCTGCCGTTCAGCCCCACCATCTTGAGCAGGACCGAGCTGATGATCAGCGTCATCAAAGTCATGCCCGACACCGGGTTGGAGCCGACGATGGCGATGGCACGCGCCGCGACGGTGGTGAACAGGAAGCTGATACCACCGACGATGAGCAGGCCCACGATGGCCTGCATCAGGCTCACGCCCGGCACCAGGGCCCAGAAGAAGAAGAACACCACGGCCAGCACGATGAAGGTCAGGATGGTGACCACGTTCAAGGGCATATCCCGCTGGGTCCGCTCGACATCCTTGTCCGAAACCTGGCTCGTGGCCCCGGCGTTGAACGACAGCTTGACTGCACCGACGATGATCGACCGGCTCTTCCAGACGCCGATCAGGCCGCTCATGGCGATGGCACCGATACCGACGGGCCGCACGAAGTTCTTGAAGATATCACCCGTGGACAGGGCGTTCAGGGCGTCCAGCTGGTAGAGCACGCCGCCCACATGCACGCCCTTGCCCAGCATGCCGATCATGGGGATCATCACCCACCAGCTCAGGAACGAGCCGCAGGCGATGACCAGGCTGTAGCGCAGGCCGATGATGTAACCCAGGCCGAGGACCGCCGCCTCGGTCAGCATGTTGTACTCCAGCCGCACCTTGTCGCTGATGGCCTGGCCGAAACCGAAGGCCTTGGTCGAGAAGGTCTCGCGCCACAGGCCGATGGTCTGATGGCTGAGCAGCTGATAGAGCATGGCGATGCCGCCGCTCTTGACCAGCACACTGGCCTGGCCGCCGCCGGATTCGCCGGCCATGAGCACCTCGGTGCTGGCGGTCGCCTCGGGGAAGGGGAACTCTCCGTGCATATCCTTGACGAAATAACGCCGGAAGGGGATCAGCAGCAGGATGCCCAGAAAACCGCCCAGCAGGGACGTCGCGCACATCTGCAGGAAATTCGTCTTGTCGGCCAGCCCCAGGATATAGATGCCGGGCAGGGTGAAGATGGCACCGGCCACCACCACGCCCGAGGCCGAACCGATGGACTGGATCAGGACGTGCTGCTGCAGGACGTTCTTCTTGCCCGCCAAGGCCGAACCGCCGATGGCCAGGATCGTGATGGGGATGGCCGCCTCGAAGACCTGCCCGATCTTCAGGCCGAGGTAGGCAGCAGCCGCCGAGAAGACCACGGCGTAGAACAGCCCCATGATCACGGAATAGCTCGTGATCTCGGGCACGATGGAGGCCGCGGGCACCACCGGAGTATAGGTCTCACCCGGTTCCAGTTTCCGATATGCATTTTCGGGTAAGGATTTTGTTTTGCCGACGTCCATGGGCACCTCCGGGCATGGTGAGGTCCAGAAAAATCGGGTCACCCAGGCAACCCGTCATTTGCGGCTGAAACCGTAACATCCACCCGGCTGTTGGACAAGGTTTCTCTTGCCCGCATTGCCGTTGAAGGGACTTGCGCCCCGGGTAGGCATCAACCAGTATTGGAGGGCAAACCCCCTTTCCGGCGTCCGACCGCTTGTATATCGGCACCGATCCGTCCCGCCCTATGGAGGTTCCTCATGCTGGACCGCAAACCGGATTCCCGGTTCCCCTCACTCGTCGACCGCTTCGTCAGCTACGCCAAGATCCATACCACCAGCAGCGAGGAGAGCGAGACCTACCCCTCCACGGAGCGGCAGTGGGATCTGGCCCGCATCCTGGTGGACGAGCTCAAGGCCTTGGGCCTGGATGATGTGGCGGTGGACGAGCACTGCTACGTGACCGCCACCCTGCCGGCCAGCCCGGGACTGGAAAACGTGCCCGTGGTGGCTTTCATCGCCCACATGGACACCTACCCCGAGGTCAGCGGCGAGAACGTGGTGCCCACCTTCCACGAGAACTACCAGGGCGGCGACATCGAGCTGCCCAAGGAGGGCCGCAAGATCCTGGCCGACGAGAACCCCTACCTGCAGAAATGCCTCGGCGAGACCATCATCACCGCCGACGGGACCACCCTGCTGGGGGCCGACGACAAGGCCGGCATCGCCGAGATCATGGAAGCGTTGACGCGTATCCACGAGAATCCGGACTGGAGGCACGGCCCGGTGAAGATCGCCTTCACCCCCGACGAGGAGGTCGGCACGGGCGTCAAGTACTTCGACGTGGAGAAATTCGGCGCCACCGTCGCCTACACCATGGACGGGGGCCAGCGCGGCGAGGTGGAGAACGAGACCTACTGCGCCGACAGCGCCACCGTGACCTTCGTCGGCCGCGACATCCACCCCGGCTACGCCAAGGGCAAGATGGTGCCGTCGGTCAAGGTCGCCGGTACCTTCCTGGCCGGCCTGCCGCGAGAGGGCACCCCGGAGACCACCGAGGGCAAGGAGGGCTACATCCACCCCATCGCCATCAAGGGCAACACCAGCGAGACCGAGGTCACCCTGCTGATCAGGGACTTCGAACTGGACCAGCTGCCGGTCTGGGCCGAGAAGATCCGCAAGCATGCCGCCGAGGCCTGCGCCCAGTGGCCCGGCTCGGAGTTCCGCATGGAGATCAAGGAATACTACCGGAACATGAAGTACGACCTGGAGAAGGAACCCCGGGCCATGTCCTACGCCCTGGAGGCCGTGGAGCGGGCCGGCATGGAGCCCATCCAGGGCTCGATCCGCGGCGGCACCGACGGCTCGGTGCTGTCGGCCAAGGGTCTGCCCACGCCCAACATCTTCACCGGCGAGCAGGCCTTCCACGGCTACGGCGAGTGGATCTGCGTGAAGGACATGGAGCTGGCCACCGAGACCATGTTGCGGATCATCGAGGTGTGGACGGAGAAGGAGAGCTGACCCCGGGGTCAGGATCTGGAATTCGCCGAAAAACCCGGCGCGACCCGGCTCCCGTGCTCGCCCTGCACGGGAATCCGGATCGGCCGGGGACACCAGGGGCCCGGGTCAGGGATGACCATGGCCGGGTTTATCCTGTTGATGGCCATGACCATGGCCACCCACCACATGCAGGTGATAGGTGACCTGGATCGTGTCGTTGTACGGTTCACCGAAGTCCGCGGACATGAAAATCGTGTGCTCACCCGCGGACAGCGGATTCACCATGACAAAATACCCATCGGAAACGGCATCGTCATAGGTCCCTGCAGATACCGGCAACCCGAAGAACTGGAACATGTTGTTCTCGGGCAGGGTGTAGGAGAAATAACCGGCGGGACTCGTGAAGCGGTAATCCCCGACGTTTTCCAGCCGCTGACCATCGATCTCGAAGATGATGTTGCTCACGTTGTTCGTCACCCAGGCCGCCGCATCCCGCAATTCCTGCTCGTTGGCCCCGTCACCGGTGGTGATCGCGGTGAAGGTGGCCGCCAGGTCGATGCACAGCATATGGCCGGTGGGGATATCCGCCGTCCGGTCATAGGTTCCGAAGTAGGCCGGCGCCAGGAACCACACATGCCCTTCCTGGCCCCAATCCACGAATGCGCCCGTCTCGTCCAGGCCGGGGTTCTGATCCACCGGCGCCGACCACAGCCACTGCCACCACTTGGCCGACCACTCGGCATAGGTCAGGCCCAGGGGCTTGGCATCGGGCGGTAACACTGTCTGCAGGATATTCGGCGCCGCGGCCTTGTCCATCGCCGTGCCGGAATCCGGTCCCGGAGCCAAGGGTTGATCCAACCCCGAGCAACCAGTCAACATCAAAGCCAATGCCAACAGAATCAGTGAAGTTTTCATGATTTCTCCTCCATAAATCTGAATCCCATGTAATGGCGGCTGTTTAGATATGCGAAAAATGTCCGGCTCATGTGCAGTGTCCGTTCCGGGAAACCCGAAAATCTTGTCAATAACGTCAAAATCTGGGATAATCGAACATATCTGCTGGAGGGAATACCGTGGATCAGGAATACCGGGCCCGCAATACCACCTATCTGAACAGCCTGCTGAGCGGGGAAAATACCCAGGAATCGTTCGACCACCTCTTCGAGGCGACCTTTACCGAATTGCATGGACTGGCGGCGGCCATCATGAGCCGGGAACGCCCGGACCACACCCTGCAACCCACCGCCCTGGTGAACGAGGCTTACCTGCGCCTTTTCGGCGCCAACAACCTTGATATCCAGGGCAAGGCTCATTTCATCAACATAGCTGCCCAGGCCATGCGCAGGATCCTGGTGGAGCATGCCCGCAGCCGCAACGCCGCCAGGCGCGGCGGTGGCCGGGTTCCGGTCACCCTGTATGACATCGGTGTGAACGACTTCCCTGATTCGGCCACCATCCTGGATCTGGACGTGGCCATGCGGAAATTCGCCAAGCTGGATGAAAGGGGTGCCCGCGTTGCCGAGCTGCGCATCTTCACGGGACTGGGCATGGCCGAAATCGCGGAGATCATCGGGGTATCCCGGCGCACGGTCCAGACGGATTGGCGTGTAGCTTCCATGTGGCTACGGAGGGCTCTTTCCCCGCAGGACCAGGACTGATCCTTACCACCGCGGCGGGTTTTGCCAGTCGGGTATATCCCAGCCCACTATGCGATATCCCTGTGTCGTGTCCTCGGCATCGCGCATCTTCAGGTTGGTCAAGGAATCCAGCCAGGCAATATAGGAATCGTGAGGCAGGTCCTGATGCCTGTCACCCAGCGGCAAGGGCAGCAGGGTGAGCTTGCCCTCCCCCCATGACGCCAGCCACCTCCCAACAGGATCGAAAACCGGCGGCAGAGTCGGTTCATGCCACAGGGGTAGCCCGGTACGGTCGCCACTCGTAAAGTCGATGACATCCATTTCCCCGTTCAGGTAGCCGATAACCGCATGGGACGCCTCCGCATCACAGGCCATGAAGTTATAGTAGTCGAAGCGGGCTTTTACTGTCCGGTTCGCCTCGGTGGTTCCATCCAACCTCCCGCGCAGCCAATTGCGATCTCCGGTGTAAACGATGAAAGTCTTGCGGTCCGGGGCCAGGGCCAGTTCATCCCCCGACCATTCCAGCGGCCCCTGATAGCTGCCATCGGCAGACCAGAGACCCAGCCGTAGATCCCTGGTCTGGGCCAGCAGGCGGCCGTCCGCCAGGAATCCTCCCACCCCCCAGGCCTCGTGCCCGGGTTCATCCAGGTGGACAAGAGTCCCCGTTTCCATATCCAGCACCCGGGCAGCCGGCACGCCGAAGGTAGGGTCGGCGGGGAAAGCGGCATACCGCCCGGTGGGGTCCAGCTTGAAATAGCATGTCCCTCCACTCCAGACCCTGGCTTCGCCCCCGGCCAGGGGAATCCTCGTCAGGGTGCCGACCCCCTGGGGGGATTCGCAACACGTCAGGTAGCAATACCGACAGGCCTCGTCCACGACCAGCCGGAAAAAACCATGCTCCGGAAATTCTCCCAGCACTCGCGGCTCCCCGATATGCCGCCCGCTCAGGGGCCAGGCAGCAACCACACCGTCATGGGATGCGGTCACCATCCAGCGGCTGTCCCGGCTGAACGCCACACAACCATCCCGTCCCCCCGGGGGGTCCAGATCGATCCGCAAGGGGCCGTTCAATGACCAGGCGGCGACAGTCGCACCCAAATGGGAAGTGATGATCCACCGCCGCCGGGGGTCAAGATCACAGTCGAACGACCAGCCGCCGACTGCACGCAGGACCAGGGGCAACCCAGGACCGGGCAGGTCAAGATCCCAGATATGGAACCCCTCGGTGCTGCTGATCAGCAACAACCGGCCGTCATCGCTGAACCGTGCCCCGAAGGGATTCACTCCGGACTGAAGACGGCGGACCGGCGGCTCGCCTGGACGGTGTGGATCCCAAAAAAAGACCTGACCCTCGTTATCGAAGGAACAGACCCGCTTGCCATCGGGGGAGAATCTACAGCCCACAATGGTCCGGGAGTGGGTGCCCAAGGTATCGGGTGTTCCTGCGCCGAGGCGTGACAACCCGTACAGCACCAGGAATGAGTCCTGGGGGACCGCCGCAAGGTCCCCCTCCGGCCCCACGGCCACCAGCGGGAGATCGACCAGGGATTCAGGCGGCATCCCACCATCGCCAAGCAACTCTGGCTGCCCGCCTGCAACTGGTCTCCGCCACCAGTGCAGGGGCTCCCCGACAACCGCTTCACAGACGATCAACAGGGAGTCGCCACCACAGATTGCAACCTGGGGCACCCCACGCAGACGCCATGTGCTTTCCAGATTCCCTTGCGGCACCGACCACACCCTTACCGTGGAATCCAGTCCCGCGCTGACCAGCCGGTCGGACCCCGCCAGGAACCGCGTGCTGACCAGGCAGCCATGGTGCCCGACAAGATCAAGGGGTTCCCCCCCCGCAAGGGGATATAGCTGGAGCGATCCTTTCAACGACCATCCCAGGACGAGCCAGTGGCCGTCAGGGCTGATGTCGAGGGTATGGGCATTATGGGAATCTGGTGCGAAGGGTAAGCGGAAAAAGGGAGGCTCCTCAAGCAGGCACCTGGTGATCTCCCTGCGATACTCCGGCCTGTCCAACAGGCCCACGGCACGATGCAGGATGGCCAGGCGCCGGGATCGCAGTTTCGTGTTCCGCGCCAACTGGAAGAGCCTGCCGGCTTCGGACGTGCGGGCAGCGGCTGTGGCCTCCTGTTGGGCATGGTGTGCCTTGATCATACCCGTGGTGGTACCGGTGATACCCAGCAACAGGGAAGTCACGACCAGGATGCCGGCAGCCACAGCCGTCTTGTGTCTGCGCACGAATTTTCCCAGTCGGTAGCGGACACTTGGCGGTCCGGCCAGGACCGGCTCATGCCGCATGAACCGCTCCAGATCGTCAGCCAACTCAGCCGGTGACCCGTAACGGCGCTCCCGTTCCTTTTCCAGGGCTTTCATGGTCACCCAGTCCAGGTCGCCACGGAGCCTGCGTACCCAGGTACGTTGCTCGCGGCCCGGAGGCAGGGTACTGGCTCCGTGCTCAGTGATCCGGCTCAAGCGTGTGCTCGGAGAAGGAGGCACATACTCCTGCAGCAGCTGGTAGACCCGGATCAAACCCTTTTCCAGCAAGGTAGCGCGATCGATGGGCAACACATCCGTCATCAGTTCATATAGAATGACCCCCAAGGTGTAAACATCGCAGCGAACGTCGATATCCCGCTCGGTGGGATCGGCCTGCTCAGGGCTCATGTATTCGGGTGTCCCGATCATCGTTCCCGCCTGGGTGAAGACCGTGTGTTCGGTCAATCGCCGGGAAGTGGCCTTGGCCACGCCAAAATCGATGACCTTGGCCACCGGACGATCAGCATCCCCCGTCACCAGGATGTTTCCCGGCTTGAGGTCACGGTGGATGATGCCTCTTTGATGGGCATGGTGAATGGCACGGCAAACCTGCACGAACAACTTTAGCCTGCCTTCCAGACCCAGCCGATGCCTGCGGCAGAATTCGGTAATGGGCCGACCGGGGATGTATTCCATGACGAAATACGGTCGGCCATCAGCAGTAGCGCCGGCTGCGAAGACCTTGGCGATGTGTGGATGGTCCATCATGGCCAGAGCCTGGCGCTCTGATTCGAAACGACCCACCACCTCGGCCGTATCCATACCCAGCTTGATGATCTTCAGGGCCACACGGCGCTGCAGGGGCTTTTCCTGATCGGCCGGGTAGACCACCCCCATGCCGCCTTCACCAAGAACATCGCGAAGGGTGTACTGGTCGACCTGTTCCCCGATCCGAGCCGCATAATCGGTCCGGCTAACAAGAACTGTTTCGTCTTCCAGCTCCCGATCGAAACGCATGAGGTCCAGGACTTCCCGCAACAGGGAATCCTCTCCGCTACAGACCCGGTGCAGGTAGGCTTCCTGTTCATCCGCTGGCAAAGCCAGCGCCCTAGCCAGGATTTTCTTGATCTTTTGAAAATGCCGAAGGTCCATGATTTTCCGGTCTGACCCCATGTCGTTTGATGCACCCGCCCTGCCAGGATACCATAGGCGGGTACCCTGGAGCATGATCAGGTATCCGGTATGATTCGGCGACCCCTGGCCGGAAATCCTTTCCTTACAATTGCGTTGAATCGATATCCTGTGTGCAACTCCCTACTACGGATCATCAGGAAAAACCATGCCTTATGCCTCTGAAATTGTGTCTTCCGGTGTGACCGATGCCGGTAATGAATGCCTTCTCCACCTTAAGTGACTGCCAAACGGACGGTTGCCGTGCTTGACCTGGGGCTGACGACAGGCTTTCCCACCACCATCAACACCTACCTCAATATGAATTTCGTCGCGAGTCTGCCTTTCGAGGTCTTGACGGGGGGAACGGTTCCGGTTTTCGTGTCCTCATGACAGCCTTCGCCATGCCCGCAGCCGTCCCCCTGTTTTCGCGGCCCAAGTACTGGGCCGCCTCCTTCGGCATCGCGCCCCAGTTGCCCATGTCCCGCGCCGAGATGGACCGGCTCGGCTGGGAGGCCTGCGATGTGATCCTGGTCACCGGCGACGCCTACGTGGACCATCCCAGCTTCGGCATGGCGGTCATGGGCCGGGTGCTGGAAGCCCAGGGCTACCGGGTGGGCATCATCTCCCAGCCCGACTGGCACAGCGCCGATCCTTTCCGGGCTTTGGGCGCTCCGACGCTGTTCTTCGGCGTCACCGCGGGCAACATGGACTCCATGGTCAACCGTTACACCAGCGAGCGCAAGCTGCGTTCGGACGACGCCTACACCCCCGGCGGCGAGGGGGGGCGGAGGCCGGACCGCGCCGTGCTGGTCTATGCCCAGCGTTGCCGCGAGGCGTTCAAGGGCGTGCCTGTGGTCATCGGCGGCATCGAGGCCAGCCTGCGCCGCATCGCCCACTACGACTACTGGTCGGACAAGGTGCGCCGCTCGGTGCTGCCCGATGCCAAGGCCGACCTGCTGGTCTACGGAGGTGGCGAGCGGCAGATCCTGGAGATCGCCCACCGCCTTGCCCGGGGCCAGGACATCAAACAGATGACCGACATCCGGGGCACGGCCTTCATGCGCAGGGAGGTGCCGGCCGGCTGGCTCGAGATCGATTCCACCGACGTGGACACGCCCGGTGCGCTCATCCCGCACCCCGACCCCTACGCCATGGAGCCCGCTTGCGAACAGGCGGCCCCCGCCGCGGCGCCCGTCCCGACCCTGGATCTGCGTCCGTTGCAGAAGGACCGCGACCACTCGGTGGTGCGCCTGCCCGCGTACGAGGCCGTGAAGGATGACCCTGTGCTCTACGCCCATGCCTCGCGGGTCATGCACGCCGAGACCAACCCCGGCAACGCCCGCGCGCTCATCCAGCGCCACGGGGAACGAGAAGTGTGGCTGAATCCGCCACCGGTGCCCTTGACGACTCCGGAAATCGACGCGGTGTTCGACCTGCCCTACTCGCGGCTGCCACACGAGAGCTACGGCAAGGCGCACATCCCGGCCTTCGAGATGATCCAGAACTCGGTGAACATCATGCGGGGTTGTTTCGGAGGCTGCACCTTCTGCTCCATCACCGAGCACGAGGGCCGCATCATCCAGAGCCGCAGCGAGGATTCCATCATCCGCGAGATCGAGGCCATCCGGGACAAGAACCCCGGATTCAAGGGCACCATCAGCGATCTGGGCGGGCCGACGGCCAACATGTGGCGCCTGCACTGCAAGTCCCCCGCGATCGAAGCCGCCTGCCGCCTGCCCTCATGCGTGTACCCGGAGATCTGCCCCAACCTGAAGACCGACCACAACCCCTTGATCAGGTTGTACCGGCGCGCCCGCGCCGTGCCCGGCGTGAAGAAGGTGCTCATCGCCTCGGGCCTGCGCTACGACCTGGCGGTGACGTCGCCCGAGTATGTGCAGGAGCTGGTCACCCACCATGTGGGCGGCTATCTGAAGATCGCCCCGGAGCACACCGAGCCCGGCCCCCTCGCCAAGATGATGAAACCCGGCATCGGCAGTTATGAAAAGTTCCGCAGGATGTTCGAGAAATTCAGCCGCCAGGCGGGCAAGAAGCAGTACCTGATCCCCTACTTCATCGCCGCCCACCCGGGGACCACCGACCAGGACATGCTGAACCTCGCCCTGTGGCTCAAGCGCAACGATTTCAAGGTCGATCAGGTGCAGACCTTCCTGCCCTCCCCCATGGCCACGGCCACGACCATGTACCACACCGGCCGCAATCCCCTGCGCAAGATCACGCGCAGGACCAGGACCTCCGCCGACGCCGTGGAAACCGTCAAGGGCCACCGGCAACGCAAACTGCACAAGGCCTTCCTGCGCTACCATGACCGCAGGAACTGGCCTCTCCTGCGCGAGGCCTTGAAAAGCATGGGCCGAGAGGATCTCATCGGTAGCGGCAAGGAATGCCTGGTGCCGGCCGGTCCGGCGGGTGGTGCGGCCCGGCCGCGCAAGGTCAGGCGGCGCGGCGGCAAACGCGGTTGAGGACATTTCCTCATGGCCCGGCAGGCATCGCCGCCGAACCTGCCTGCCGCCCTGCGAGGAAAGCCCTCAATCCTCTTTCTGCCGCAGCGCCGCGATGATCTTCTCCCGCCGGTCGGCCATCAACCGGGCCGCCGGACGCAGGCTGAACCATTCCACCGCGAGCATCAAGGCCAGCAAAACCGCCAGGGACAGCGGCTGCAGCCCGGGATGCCCCGCCAGGGAGGGCAGGGCTGCGAACGCCCAGACCACCGGAATGAACACCAGGGGGAAGACCAGTGCCAGCAGGTTGCTCATGCCCGAGGTGTTCTCCTTGCGCGCGGACATCCGGCGCGGCGAGGGGAACAGGCAGGACATCACGTTGCCGGTGGCGGTCCGGAACACGATGAAGGAGCCATAGAGCAGGATCCCCGAAAGGACCGTCAGCGGCCCCGGCAACGAGCCCACGATGGCCAGGGCCACCAGACAGATCACGAGCACCAGCAACTGGTACAGCCACAGACCGAGGTTCTTGCCCAGCAAAACCCACTCCAGCCTGGCCGGCAGCTGGAAATAGCTCTGCACCCCGGACCCCTCGAAGGCCATGTTGTTGATGCTCTGGCTGTTGGCCGTCAAGGAGACGTAGGCGAGCATGCCGAAGAATCTCAGCTCCCCGACCTGCAGGCCAAGGTAGCCCGCCGCGAGATCCCTAAACAGCGACCAGCCGACGAATCCCATTAGCAGTGGCGCCAGCACCAGGATCATGCGCCCGGCCAGGCTCCGCAGATGGATCCGCAGGTCCTTGCAGGCGTTGGCCACGACCGCCGGATGCAGCATGCCGCAGGGCAGCTTCCATTCCAGGGGCGCGCGCAGGGTGTGCGGGCTCGTACCCGCACCGGAAGGGCGCCCCCCTCCCGGCCGCACCCGTCCGCGCTCTCCCAGGAAGAACTTCATGAACACCAGCCGGGAAAGCAGCAGTCCCGCGGCCAGCCACAGCCAAACCCCGGCCATGTGGGTCAGGGCCTGGCCCGCAGCCCCCGCGCGCACGGCCTGCAGCCCGGCCGCACCCTGGTAGAAGGCGGTGGCGCGCCCCATGGTCAGCAGCACATGCACGGCCTGCTGAAGGACCGGGAGCTGGGACAGCGAGCGCTCGCCCATGTAGTTATCGACCACCCCCGGCCCCATGCCCATGAGCAGGATCAGGAGGATGACGATCACCGCCAGGACTTCCCGGCTGCGGCGGCCCCGCAGCATCACCTCGGTGCCCAGGTTCACCGCCTGGCCCCAGGCCAGGATCGACAGCCAGAGCGAGACCACGACGGCCACACCCAGCCACACCGGCCCCGGCCCCAGCCACACCGCGGTCCCCAGGGCGATCAGGGCCGGGTAGTAGAAGACATGGTCGGCGCTGCCGGCCAGCGAGGCCTGGGACATCCAGAACAGCTGGCCCGGGGTCACCGGGAAGGCCAGCAGGCGCGAGGTCACCGGCCCGCTCTGGCCCTTCTCCACCAGCAGGGGCATCAACACCCCGGCCAGGGCGGCGACCAGGAACACCCCGGTCTGCAGCTTGAGCAGCAACGACTGGTCACCGGCGCGGACGGCCTTGATCATGACCGCGCCCACGCCCACCGCCGCCCCCACCGACGCCAGCCCCCACAGCACGCCGAGCAGGATGGTGCCGATCAGGCTCCACAGACCCTCGCGGCGCCGCAGCCGGTTGATCAGCAGGCGGTAGCGCAACCAGGTGATGGCCAGGATTCGATCCATCGTCCCCTCTTCACAGCAGGTGGTTGCTGATGATCCAGGTGTAGGTGTGCAGGAAGCTGAGGCCCACCAGGGCCACGAAGATGCGCCGGCGGTAACGCAGGCCGTCGATGCGCAGGAAATTGTACCAGCACAGCACGCTCAAGGGGATGGCCACCGCCGCGTAGAGATTCCAGTCCTGGTACACGCCCATGTCGGCCTTCCAGATGAACATGAACAGCAGCATGAAGGCCGAGGCCAGCCCCAGGAAGATGTTGCCCGGCTCGCGCTGGATCCGGTGCCAGGCAAGCAGCGGCACCACCAGCAGAGCACCGGGGAACAGCAGCACCAGCAGGTTGAGCATCTCGGCTTCATACCCGGGCGACGGCCTGGCGATATTCCAGAACAGGTGGCCGCCGTGCCCCAGGGCGTGGCTGTGGTAGTAGAAGTCCCGCAGGGGCAGACCGTGGGCGGCGAAGAACAGCAGGGTGCCGCCGAAGATGGCCAGCCCGCCGACCACGCCCGCCAGCACCACCGCCCGGCGACCCTGCCGCCAGTCCTGGTAGAACAGGAAGACCAGCGAAGGCAACAACCAGCCGGCCAGCAGATGGAACGTCATGGCGACCGCCAGCACCAGGCTCGGGGCCAGGCTGGTAATCCGGCCGCCGGCCGCCAGCCAGCCCACCAGCAGGTAGCCGGTGATCAGCATGCTCGTCACCGTGTAGTTCTCCACGTCCCCGAAGAACAGCTGCATCATGCCGCCGGAAACCAGCGCCAGCACCAGCAGCCGCCACCGGACCCCGCTCATGCGGCGCGCCAGGTGCACCAGCAGGACCACGAACCCGGCCCCGGCCGCACATGACATCACCTGGTAAGACAGCGTTACCGACCAGCCCAGCGCCCGGTGGGTCAGCACCCAGAAACGCGAATGCAGGTACAGTTCCCACATCTCGTCGTGGGTGACGTGGGCGCCCCGCAACGGCACGTCGTGCCTGAACTTGGCGGGAAAGGCCAGGCCGTCCAGGTTGATGAACCGATTGCGCAGCAGGAAAAAGACCAGGAAGCTCACCACGGCCAGTGCCAGATACCGCCACCACGGAATCCCGTTTTCCCGGGGATCTCCCCGCAGGAGCAGGGCGTCGAAAGCGTCGGGATGACGGCCCGTCCACCACACCAGCAGCAGCACCGCCGCCACGCCCAGAAACTCGACCGGCGGCCCCAGGTGCCAGAATTCGCTGACCCCGAACCAGCGGTGATGGGACACGAAGGGGAACACCAGGTAGGCCGCGCCCATCAGCGCGGCGATCCCCACGTACAGCTGATGTTCCGCCGGGTGCTTCAGCCTCATGTCATTGCAGCCACGACAGGGTACGCGGGGCTTTGTCCCCCGCATCCACCAGGTTCAGGAAGATGTCTTCCAGGTTGTCCGTGGGCCCATCACCGCCCAGTTCTGCCAAAGGCCCCTGGGCCACCAGGCGGCCGTGGTTGATCACCGCCACATCCGTGCACAGCTTCTCGACGATCTCCAGGATATGGGAGGTCAGGAAGATGGTCACCCCCTTGGCGGTCAGGTGGCCCAGCAAGCCCCGGATATGCCGCGAGGCCACCGCGTCGATGCCCTCGAAGGGCTCGTCCAGGAACAGGACCTGGGGGCCGTGGATCAACGCGGCCGCCAGAGCCAGCTTCTTCTTCATGCCGTGGCTGAAGTCGGCCACCAGCTTCTTGCCCGCCGGCACCAGGTCCATGAGCTCCAGCAGTTCGGTGCTGCGGGCGGCGATCACCTTGCGCTCCAGCCCGTGCATCCGGCCCACGAAGGCCAGGTACTCGGGCGCGGTCAGGCCGTCGAAGAGCGCCAGATCCTCCGGCACCACGCCGATCAACCGCTTGGCCGCCAGGGGGTCCGTTTCCACGTCATGACCGAGGATGGACGCCTGGCCTTCGGTGATCCTCAGCAGGCCGGTGAGCATCTTGATGGTGGTCGACTTGCCCGCCCCGTTGGGCCCGAGGAACCCGAAGAAGCAGCCTTGCGGCACCTGCAGGTCGATGTGGTCAACGGCCAGGACCCCATCGAAGGCGCGGGCCAGGCCGCGGGTCTCGATGGCTTGGACCGTGGCAGAGCTGAACATCATGGTTGGGAACCCTCGTGCGTTGAGACCGGGATGCCTGTCGTCGCATTCTATCACGAAATCCGACTACGCTCTTGACCAAGTGAATAAAAATATCCCTGGCGGGGTATAATATCATAGTGATATCATAATGATGCCCGCAGCCCGCGGGCGCCAACAAGAGGGGAGAATTTCATGCATACCGAACGCAAGGCCCGGTCCTCTGCCGGCTGGGGCATCCTGGCCCTGGTCATCCTCATGTTCGCAGCGGGCATCGTGCTGCTGGTCTCGGGAATAAGCCACGGTTTTCTGCCGAGCCTGCTGGCGGGAATCATCCTGTTCTGCACCAGCCTGGTGATGGCTGCCGGATTCTTCGTCGTCAACCCCAACGAGGCCGGCGTGCTCCTGCTGGCGGGAAAGTATGTGGGCACCTCCCGCGAGAACGGCTTGCGCTTCGCCAACCCCTTTTACACCAAGAAGAAGATCTCCCTGCGGGCGCGGAACTTCAACAGCGAACGCCTGAAGGTCAACGACCTGGCGGGCAACCCCATCGAGATCGCGGTCGTGGTGGTTTGGAAGGTCAGCAACACCGCCGAAGCCCTGTTCGAGGTGGACGACTACGTGGATTTCGTCCATACCCAGAGCGAATCGGCCGTGCGCACCATGGCCAGCGCCTACCCCTACGACGCCCATGACGACGGGATCTCCCTGCGCGGAGCCACCGAGGAGATCAATCATCACCTGCAACGGGAGCTGCAGGAACGCCTGGACAAGGCCGGGGTCGAGATCATGGAAGCCCGCATCAGCCACCTGGCCTACGCTCCGGAAATCGCCGGCGCCATGCTCCAGCGGCAGCAGGCCAGCGCCGTGGTCGCCGCGCGCACCAAGATCGTCGAGGGCGCGGTCGGCATGGTGGAGATGGCCCTGGAGCAGCTCGGGCAGAAGGACCTGGTGCGGCTGGACGAGGACAAGAAGGCCACCATGGTCAGCAACCTGCTCGTGGTCCTGTGCAGCGAGCACGCCGCCCAGCCCATCGTCAACACCGGAAGCCTGTACCAGTAGATGGCCGCCCGCAAGGCATTCCCCCTGCGCATCAGCAAGCCTCTTTACGAGGAACTGCGCAAGTGGGCCGACGCGGAGTTCCGCAGCGTCAACGGCCAGATCGAATTCCTGCTGCAGAAAGCGGTCGACCGGCGTCGACGCGAAAACGGGGGCGGCACCCGGGCCGCCCCCGCCGATGATTGACTCCGCGGGCGCTCTACTTCACGAGCATGAGCTTGCCGATCTGACTTTCCTGGCCCGCCGACACCCGGTACAGGTACAGGCCTGCCGCGACGGTGCGGCCACCGTCGTCCTCGCCGCGCCAGACGACGCTGTGGGCGCCGCCGGGCACCACGCCCCGCAACAGCTCCCTCACGTGCCGCCCGTCCACGGTGAAGATATCGACGCCGACCATCGTCTCGCCGGGTACCGCGAAGGCGATGGTCGTGGCCGGATTGAAGGGGTTGGGATAGGCGGGGGCCACCGTCAGAAGGGCAGGAACATCGCCATCACCCGGGGTGGAGCTGGGCAGGTCCAGGCAAGCCTCGCTAGTGTACCAGGGGGTGAAATCCACGAAGTCGGAGACGGCATCCCCGCTGCCGGGACCGAATCCCGACGGGCCGCTGGGGTCGCCCCACCAGCAATTTCGCGCCAGGTGGGTGCCGTGGTCCCCACCGGGAGCATCCACCGTGACCGCAAAGCTGGAGTTGCCGCTGAAACAACAGCGAATCAGGTTCAGATAGCCGCCGTTGACCGCCTCGGCCCCGATGCCGTTGTCCTGGAAGGTGCAGAACTTGGCCGTGGGCTGGGCCCCGATGCCGTTCGACCGCAAGCCCGCTCCGCTGCTGTTACGGATGAGGCAGGAATCCAGGTAGGGCCGTGATTCATCGACCAGGACGGCCGGCGAACCGGCGTACCGCAACTCGCAACCGGTGATGCGGCTGGAGTCAGCCCGGGCCATGGCGTTGAAACCCAGATGGGCCCAATTACCTCCCGCCGGAGCCGTCGGCGAGCCGTTGGTATCCCCGCCCTCGTCGTCGTAGACGGAGGTGAAGATCACCCCGTCGGCCATCAAGCCGCCAGGCTCGG
>JANTFX010000043.1 GCA_024763215.1 Candidatus Krumholzibacteriia bacterium
AGGTCGGCGTCCCGGAGATCCCGAACAGGACCTTGGTGTTGCCGGTCTTGTATTGCAGATACGCATCCTTCACATCGGGAGTCATCTTGTCCTTGGATGCGAAGTCGCCGGCGCTGGCCATCTCGGTACGCAACCGCACGGAGAAACCGTCGTCGAGTTTCTGGTCGTAGGCAAAGTAGATCCGGCGGAACCAGAATCCGTTCATGTCCTCGATGTCGGCGCGGTGGTCGGCGGCGATGTAGTAGTAGTCGCCGAACATGTAGCCGCTGATCCTGCCCGGTTCGGCGGCCGAGGCTGCGCCGGCCAGGAGGGCCGACAGCAGGATCAACAGGGTCAGGACGATCTTCAGATTCTTCACGCTTCAACCTCCGGTCGAACGGGTGCATGATTTGGCTGTGACCTGGGTGAAAATCGCCGAAGTTTCCGTAAGGGACAAGTTAATATCCTGTAAAGGTGACAGGATATAGACCTTAACCCGGATAATTCATGAAGAAGCTACTGCGGATGGTTAACAGCGGACCAGAAAAGGTGTTCTCGGATTTGCTCGGTCAACGTACCGCACCGGGTACGCCTCCCTCGCAAATCCTTGCGAGCTCCTTTTCTGGTCCGCTGTTTCCTCATCCTCGCTACGCTCCCTCATGAATAATCCGGGTTAAGGTTAAAAATGGTTTTTTTCATTATGAAACTGTGCTATCATTGACCTGCGGCATGATGTGGGGAAGCCATGAGGGATACCGGCCGCCAGCACTGATTGCCTGTATTTCGTCACGAATCGCAAGGCCATCGCCCAGGGGAGGTGCGCCATGAGTGCCCCCGCAACATTCCTTCACCAGCGCGTCCAGACCATCGTCTCCATACTCCTGATCCTGCCGGCCCTCCTGATCCTCCATGCCCCCGCAGCCGCGGTCATTTACCCGGACCAACGCGGCGGTGACGATGTCGTCATCGCCAACGTGGAAAGCCCCTCCAACAACGACATCGCCATCGACGAGCTGGGGGACATCTACGTGGCCGAGGAGAATTTCTTCTCCCCCACCGGCATGCGCGTCCAGGTCTTCCGGTCTCAGGACGGCGGGGACAGCTTCCAGCTCTGGGGCGAACTGTCGAACATCTTCGATATCACCTACACGTACCCCAGCATCGTGATCGCCGGCGGCTATTGCCACCTCGCCTGCGTCAAGTCCCATAGCGACCATCAGCCCGACAGCATCATCCTGGTATCGGCCCGCACCGCAGAGGCCACCGCGGCCTGGGGTCCCGAACTCGAGGTCATGCCCGGGTCCGGCACCACCTGGTATTCGCACCCGGACCTGGCAACCGACGCGGCCGGCTACCAGGACTATGCCCTTTTCCTGACGGCCAGGAGTAACAGGGATACCAAAGAAACCGTCTGGTACACCCGCAGCACCGACGGCGGGGGCACCTTCGAGGCCCCTTACTACCTTGATAAATACGATTCGGCCGCGTACCGCATGCTCCCGCCGCACATCACCGCCGGGTTCGGCGGCTTGGTCCACCTGGTCTGGACCCTCGCAGCCCTCGACGGTTCGCAGGACAACATCGTTTTCTACTCCCGCTGCCCGAACCGGGGGGCCGGCGGCCACGGGGCCTGGGATCCGGTGGTCACCATGGCTTCCGGCACCAACGGCATCACCGAGCAGGAAGCCTTCGTCGGCGCCTCGCCCTTCGACAACGATGCCCAGATCTGCTATCTGCGCTACCAGTGGGACCCGGGCTCCCAGACTTCCAGCCTGCTGGGTCTTGGCGCCCGCTATTCCGGTGACGCCGGAGCCACCTGGGGTGGCGAGGCGGACATCTCCCCTTCCCTTGACGACCTCGACGGCATGGTCTGGTCTTCCTTCAATTCCTTCACGCTCACCGGGTATTCGGGAAGCACCCCGGGATTCCAGGAAGCATCCTCGGACGACCCCTGGTCCTGGGACGAACCCATGGCATTCGCCGATTCCCTCTCGTCCTCCAGCTCCTTTCCCCCCACCGCCATCACCGCCGATCCCTCCCGCGACTGGCGCACGGCCCAGGTGTGGTCCCATAATGACGGAGGAGCATTCGGCTCCGACCCGCTCTTCTTCGACGCCGAGTGGCGCAACGGCCCGGGGTATCCCAACCTCATGCCGGGATTCCCGGTGGCCCTGGATGCGGCCCCTTTGTCCGATCCGACGGTGGCCGATCTGGACGGGAACGGGGATTCGGAAATCGTCTTCACCGACGAGGCCAACCGGATCAACGTTTATCGTCATGACGGCACCCCCTACCCCGGCTGGCCCCTGGCCACCGGAACCCCCCTGGCCCCCGGCCCGGTGGCCATCGGCGACCTGAACGGTGACGGCGTGCCCACCATTTTCGCCGGGACGGCCGACGGCCGGATCCTCGGTTTCAACGTTCCCTATGCGGTGTATCATCCCTTTCCTGTTTCGTTGTTCCCGGCCGACTCTGTGTACGTCTCCATCGGCGCCCTTGGCGGCCCCTATCCCCGCACCCTCATCGCCACCGACGGCTACAAGATGGCGTTCCTTGACTACAGGGGGGAGACACCTCCGGGTATGATTGACTGGGCTTTCCCCATGGACGAGCTACGCTTCCCGGTCGCCAGCGGGGATATAGACGGTGACGGGGTGGCGGAAGTGGTGGTCGCCGGCCACACCTCGGTTACCGCCATCACCCCCCACGTCAACCTCCAACTGTGGATAAGGGACCTCGGTTACGTCATCTCCGGCGCCCCCACCCTGGCCGACATCGACCGCAACGGCACCATCGACGTCGTCGTGCCCACGGTCGACGGCCGGATCTTCGCCATGGACGGGTCCGGCACGGACCTGCCCGGCTTCCCGGTGAACACCGGCAGCGGCGCGCCCCTGTCGAGCGTGGCCCTGGCCAACATCACCGGCTCCATCGAGCCCGAATTGCTGGCCATCTCCAGCACGGGCATGCTGTTCGCCTACGACCATGCCGGCGCACCGATGTCCGGGTATCCGGTGACGGATCCGGGCTATGCCCTGCGCGCCATGCCCGCGGTGATGAAAGTGGACAACGGAGCCTGGAGCACCATCGCGGGTTCCGACGCGGCCAACTTCTGGGCCTGGGACCCCTGGGGAACCGTGCGACCCCATTTCCCCTACCCCCTCGGCGGCGCGGCGTCCTACAGCCCCGCCTGCGGAGACCTGCAGGGTGTATCGCGCATCCAGGCCGTGATCCTGACCCACGACGACCCGACCCTGACGGCCCTGGATTTCGGTTCCAGTTCGGCGTATGCCCTTTGGCCCATGTCCGGGCACGACCCCCGCAACACCGGTTGCTATGGTTGCTACGAGGATGTGGTCACGGCGGTGAACGACGGCACCGGCACCGGCGATACCAGGGTGAGCTTCGCCGCTCCGTCCCCCAACCCCTCTCACGGATCCACCGTGTTCAGCTTCAAGCTCCCCACGCGGGCGGCGGCGCGGCTGGAGATCTTCGATGTACGGGGGATGCGCGTACGCACAGTGCTGCGTGAGGAACTGGAGGAAGGCCTGCACACGGTGTCCTGGGACGGCAGGGACCAGCGGGGGCAGCGGCCGGCCAGCGGCGTGTACTACGCGAGGCTGCGGCTGCGTGGCCCCGGCCTGGACCGGGAGTTGACCAGGAAGGTCATCCAGTTGCGGTGACGAAAACCGGCCGCCTCATACGTCCAGGCCGGCGACGAACGCCCGGATCTCATCCCGCACCCGGCGGTAATGGACCAGGGCCTCCTCCACGCCGGCCGCGTCCCGGGCCAGGAAAGGCGGATCCTCGAAGCTGTGGTGGATCACCCTGGCCGAGCCGGGAAAGAGCGGGCAGCTCTCGCGCGCGTTGTCGCAGACCGTGACCACGAGATCGAAAGGGATGTCCAGCAGCTCGTCCACCAGCTTCGAGCGGTGACCGGAGATGTCCACACCGGCCTCGGCCATGGCCTTGACGGCCAAGGGATTCAGGCCGTGGGTCTCGACCCCGGCGGACCAGACCTCCATGTCGTCATCCCGCAGGGCGCGGGCCCAGCCCTCGGCCATCTGGCTGCGGCACGAGTTGCCCGTGCACAGGAACAGCACCGTGGGTGTCATATCAGCATCCCCTTGATGTCATCCACCGAGAGCACCTTGCCCACGGCCTTGACCTCCCCGTCGACGACCAGGGTCGGCGTCATCATCACGCCGTACTTCATGATCTCCTGGATGTCCGTAACCTTACGGATCTCTGCCTCCACGCCGAGGTCGGACACCGCCTCGCGTACGTTCGCCGCCAGCTTGGTGCACTTGGCGCAACCGGTGCCCAGAATCGCCAGTTCTTTCATGGTCATACTCCTTTGCTATCCGAAGAAGGTTCCGAAGATCATGCCGGTAATTGAGGCCATGATGACCACCAGGACGATGTAGATCGCGGTTTTCTTGCCGCCCATGATGCTGTGCAGCACCAGGATGCTCGGCAGCGAGACCGCCGGCCCAGCCAGCAGCAGCGACAGCGCCGGACCCTGGCCCATGCCGTTGCCCAGCAGACCCTGGAGGATGGGCACCTCGGTCAGGGTCGCGAAGTACATGAAGGCCCCCGAGATGGCGGCGAAGAAGTTGGCGCCCAGGGAATTGCCCCCGACCAGACCGGCGACCCAGCGCGAGGGGATCAGGCCCTCGTGGCCGGGTCGGCCCAGCAACAACCCCGAGACCAGCACCCCGGCCAGCAGCAGCGGCAGGATCTGCTTGGCGAAGCCCCAGGTCTGTTCCAGCCACTCGCGGTTCTCACCCTTTTCGAAGTTGGCGGCGATGCCCAGGCCGACCGTGCCCGCAGTGAAGGGGATCAGGGGGCTGATGCCCCGCACGAAACTCAAGGCCACGACGACCGCCGCGACCGCCGCCAGGCGCCACCAGGCGAAATCGAACCACAGGCCCAGGATGATCCCCAGGCCGAGCCCCCCCGCTCCGGCCAGCAGCCACTTGACCTGGAATACCGCGTGGAAGAAGCCGCTGTAATCCGCGCCGCTCCAGGTGCCGAAGATCAGCACCGCGACCATGGCGAAGAAATGCAGGGCGGTCTGCCACAGGGGGCGCCCCCCTTCCTCGGCCGGCATGGCGGCCATGTTGGCCATCTTTTCCTGTTCTTCGTGGCGGAAGAACAGGTGCATCAACAGGCCGATGATGATGCTGAAGACCACCGCGCCGACGGCTCTTCCGACCCCAAGTTGCAGGCCCAGCACGCGGGCGGTCAGGATGATGGCCAGCACGTTGATCGCCGGCCCCGAATACAGGAAGGCGATGGCGGGCCCCAACCCCGCCCCCATCTTGTAGATGCCCGCGAACAGCGGCAGCACCGTGCAGGAACAGACCGCCAGGATCGTCCCCGAAACCGAGGCCACGCCGTAGGCCAGCACCTTGTTGGCCGCAGGACCCAGATAACGCATCACGGCGTTCTGGCTGACGAACACCGCGATGGCCCCGGCGATGTAGAACGCGGGCACCAGGCACAGCAGCACGTGTTCGCGCGCGTACCAGCGGGCCAGCTCCAACGCCTCGAACACCGCGCCCTGGAAACGAGGCTCGCCCACGGGCAGGAAGAAGAAGGCCAGAAAACCCACACTCAACCAGAACAGAATCTTCCACTCTTTGCGCCACTGCATCGATCAGGACCTCAGTTCGTGGATGGTGTGTTGGCGGTTCTTCTGCAGGACGGTCTCCACGCAGTTGAAGAAATTCAGCACGCAGGGGCATTGCAGGCTGTAGATGACCTGGTTTCCCTGCTTGCGGCTGGTCACGATCCCGGCCTCCCGCAAGATGCCCAGGTGGCGGGATACCGTGGAAATATCGGCCCCGACCTTGGCCTGCATGTCACATACGCACTGCTCGCCCTTCTCCAGCTCGTGCACCATGAACAGGCGGGTGGCGTGCCCCATGGCCTTGATCACCCTGGCACGGTCCTCATAAAGGTCTTTCCACTGGGGTTCCATGGCAGCCTCCTTATTGTCTATTTGGCAAAATAGACAAATAGCTTCTCATATCAAAGGTTTTTTGTATGACTTCTAGAGGTTAAAGTCGGGTTCAACCTTATCTTGTCGGCAAGAACGATCTGACCATCGGCAAAGTCGCCACTGAAACCGGCCTCCCCGTGGCCACCTGCTCGGAGATCCAGGAGGATCGCGATGACTGATCTGAACTGCCCCGCCTGTGGCTCCCGCGGCCGCAAGGTGAAACCCCTGACCATCGAGAGCCTGGCCGCACCTGCGGCCCTGGCCGAGCTGGAAACGACCGAGGGCTTCGCCCACTGCCCCGCCTCTGGCTGCGATGCGGTGTGGTTCCATGCGGACACCGGCCAGGCCCTGGGTCGCGCCGACTGCCGCGTGCGCGTGGGCATGAAGGAGACCGAACCCCCGCGCCCGGTGTGCTACTGCTTCGGGCACACCATCGAGGAGATCGAGGCCGAGATCCGGGCGACGGGCAAGACGGGCATCCCGGCCTCCATCGCGGACAAGTGCAGGCAAGGGCTGGACCGCTGCGAGGAGACCAACCCCCAGGGCTCGTGCTGCCTGGGCAACATCAACCAGGTCGTCAAGGCCGCCGCGCCCACCCCGGCGGCAGAGCCTTTCGCCACCATCGAGACCAGCGACTGCTGCAACCCCCACACGGGAGGGTGTGATAATGGATGACAGGGCACAAAAACGCGGCAGCCTGGCCACCGTCGGCGCCGTCATCGCCGCCGTTCCGGACTCCCTGCTGGAGGCGGCCGTCGGCAAGGCGGGATACCGTTTCACCGGGCAGGCCCGCTAGCCCGGAAAAACAGGCTCCCCCTCGGCCAGACTCCCCAAGGGTACCGCCTCGACCAGTTGATGCAGGGGAAAACGCCGTCTACCCGGATAGATCACCGCACATCTCTTCAGCCCCAGGTCCTGCAGGGCATTGCGGATGGACGGGGTCAAGCGGGGGCTGTCGGTACGCTTGCACTCAATGCCGAAGAGTTCCGTACCGCGCTGCAGAACGAGGTCGATCTCCGCCCCCTGGTGGGTGGCCCAGAAAAAAGACGCGTCATGGGGCACGAGGGCCAGAACCTGCTCGATGACAAACCCCTCCCAGGAAGCTCCCTGCTTGGGGTGCATCAGCAGGGATTTCAAGGTATCGATGCCCAGCAGCTGATGCAGGATCCCGCTGTCGCGCAGGTAGATCTTCGGCGACTTGACCTGGCGTTTCCCGATGTTCACATGATAGGGTTGCAACTGCCGGATCATGAAGGCATCGGTCAGCAGATCGAGGTAGCGGCGCATGGTCGATTCTGAAGCGCCCAGTGCCCGGGCGGGTTCGGCCGCATTCCAGGTCTGGCCGTGGTAGTGGGCCACCATGGTCCAGAACCGCAACAGCGCCCGGGCAGGGATCCTCACGCCCCATTGAGGAAAATCCCTTTCCAGCAGTGATTGGGTGAAATTCTTGCGCCAGGCCTGGCTATCCGCTTCACAGTCCGCAAGATACGACAAAGGGAAACCGCCCCGCAGCCACAGTTTCTCAGCGGCGGCTTCTCCCAATTCCGCCAGGGAAAAACCTCCCAGAATGACCCTTTCCGTACGACCCGCAAGACTTTCGGAGGATTGGCGCAGCAAGGCGCCCGAAGCGCTGCCGAGAATCAGGAACCTTGCCGGATTATCTCTCCGGTCCGTCAGTACGCGCAAAACTGGAAACAGGTCCGGCCTCCGCTGGATTTCATCGATGACGATCAGGCCCCGCAGGGGTTCCAAAGCGGTCATGGGTTCATCCAGGCGCGCCAGGCTGGCAGGGTCTTCAAGGTCGAAATAATTGACATCATCTTCAGAAACCAGCAGGCGCGCCAAGGTTGTTTTGCCGCTCTGCCGAGGCCCAGTCAGGATCACAACCCGGCTACGGCCCAAGGCGGTTTGCAGAGCATCAAGAATGGCTGATCTGGGAATCATAATGGCATTTTACCATGAAAATCCTCCATGTCAAGATGGTTTTTCATGGTATTCCAGTTTGGGGTGCTCCACAACCAATTTTCATGGTATTTTACAGCAAGGCCGTCATCCCCCAGGAGACCGGGCCAGGACAAAATCCAAACCATACCTCACAGGAGCCACCCATAGTGCCGGCCAAGACGAACCCACCGCAGGAAACCAGATCCCAGGTCATCGGGACGGCCCTGAACAAGACCGGCCGCATGTCCCTGGCGGTGCTGCCGATCCTGACGGGCATGCTGCTGCTGATCGGAGCGGCGGTCACCTTGCTGCCCCAGCGCATATCCGCGGCCATCTTCACCGGCAATCCGCTGTGGGATGCGCTCAAGGGCTCGGCCCTGGGCTCGGTGGCCGCGGGCATGCCTGTGTTCTCCTATGTCCTGGGCAAGGGCCTGGTCGACGCCGGTGTCGGCATGACCACGGTCACGGCCCTGATCCTCAGCTGGGTCACCGTGGGCATGGTCCAGCTGCCGGCCGAATCCCTGTTGCTGGGCCACCGGTTCGCCCTCGTGCGCAACGCCGTGAGCTTCATCCTGGCCGTCTTCGCAGCCCTGCTGGTGTCGTGGACCATGAGGCTGCTGGCGTGAAACAGGAAAAGAACCGGAAACCCGGCAAAAAACCTAGCCGCGCCGGCTGGTGGTTCCTGGGCGTGGCCTTGGTCCTGGAGGTCGTGCTGGCCATTGCAGTTCCCGAGGCCGCGGCCAAGGCCCGCCATGCCTCCTGGCATCTGATCAAGAGCATCCTTCCTCTGCTCGGGCTGGTCTTCGTGCTGATCTTCCTGAGCAACCTCCTGCTGCAGGATCGCTGGATCCGCCGCTTCGTGGGCCGCTCCTCGGGGGTGCGCGGCTACGCCGTGGCGGCACTGGCCGGGATCATCTCCGCCGGTCCGATCTACGTGTGGTACCCGTTGCTGCAGGACATGCGCGGCAAAGGGATGAAGAACGCCCTCATCGCCGTCTTCCTCTACAACCGGGCCGTCAAGCTGCAATGGCTGCCGGTGCTGGTGGGGTACTTCGGGCTTCGCTACGCCCTGGTCCTGACCTTCTGGATGATCATCATGGGATTCGTGCAGGGTCTGGTTTTCGAACTGGTGCCCGATGACGGGACCTGATCAACGGGCAAGCGATCACAATAAATTTCCTCTGCCACCCTTGACAATATTTCATAACGCGATAAGTTAGTTAACGATAACTAACCACAAAATCACCTTCCCTGGGGAGAAGAACCATGATAACCAGCGCAACCGCCGGAAATACAACAGGTAACGGCACCATGGACTTCACTCCCCGGCAGGAACAGATCCTTGACAAAGCCCTGGAACTGATCCGCGCCGAGGGGCTGGCCGGCCTGACCATGCGCAAGGTGGCGGGCTTGATGGGGTTTTCCGAGCCGGCCATCTACCGTCATTTCAAGACCAAGCAGGACCTGGTGCTGGGCATCATCCGCAAGCTGGAGATCAGCCTCCTGGAGCCCATGCAGGTGATCGCCGCCCAGACCCAGCGCCCGGTCATCGAACGCATCGGCGACATCCTGGCCCACCATCTGAACCTGATCGCCGACAACAACGCCCTGCCCATCCTGCTGTTCGCCGAGGCCTCGGTTTCGCCCGACGAGCGGCTGGGCAAGGCCATGGCCGAGGTGTTCGGATCCTATGAAAACCTCCTGAAGTCGTTGATTGGCGAAGGGCACCGGAGCGGGGAGATCAACCCCGCCCTGCCCGTGGACGACGGCGCCCTGATCCTCATGGGCGCCCCCACCGCCTGCGCCCTGCGTCTGCGGCTGCTTCACGATGTTTCCCAGAACACCAGGCGCGCACGCCTGGTGAAGTTCATAAAGTCCGAAGTTTTGAAGCCTCTGGAGGTGAACTGATGCATACCCATGCCTCACGGCACTGGTTGGTGAGAATGATCATGGCCGCCATGATGATCACCACCGCAGCGGCCGCGGCCGGAGACGGCGCCCCGGCTGCATCCGGGCCCTTGACCCTGGGCCTGGACCAGGCCGTCGCCCTGGCCCTGGACCAGAGTCCGGCGGTCAAGGCCGTGGCCTACAAGGCCCAGGCGGCCGAGAAGAAAGCCAGCGCGGCGAACCGGACCCACTGGGGCCGGCTGGACGCGGTGGCCTCGGCCTCGCGCTTCGACGAGGACCGTTTGCTGGTGCCCATGTCAAGCCAGCTGCTGGCGAACGGGCTGCCCAACGCCCCCTTCGACCGGGACCAGATCCACTACGGCCTGACCTACCAGATCCCCCTGTACCTGGGCGGCAAGCTCTCGGCCGGCATCGAGATCGCCAAGCTGGAGGCCGCCAAGACCGATGCCCTGCGCGAGGGCACCGACTGGCAGGTCCGGTTCAACACGGTCTCGCTCTATTCCGGCGTGCAGACCCTGGACGGAGCCCTCAAGGCCTCGACGAGCCTGATCGAGACCCTTGACGCCGTGCAGAAGCGGCTGGAACTGATGGTCCGCAGCGGCAAGCGTCCCGAGCTGGACCTGCTGAAGGTCAAGGACCAGATGGCCGAGGCCCGAGCCCAGCAGGCGGCACTGCAAGCGCAGCGCACCAAGGTGGCGGGGCTGCTGCTCTCGCTCCTGGGCGAGGACCCCGGCCGGCTCCTGACCGTGGCGCCCCTGGCGGACTTCGACCCGCAATTGAGCGTGCCGGCGGACAGCCTCAAGACCCTGGCCCTGGCCTCCTCCCCCGTGAAGCAGGCCCAACTGTCGGCCCGCCAGGCCGGCAGCAGCATCAAGGCCGCCCGCGCCGGGTTCCTGCCCAGCGTCGTCGGGCAGGCCGACTACATGGCCCATCACGCCGACTCGGTGGACAGTGACCCCACGACCTGGCAACTGTCGGTCGGTGTGAAATTGCCCGTGTTCAACGGCACCTCGCGCTTCGCCGCCCTGTCGGCCGCCAAGGCCGGTCAGCGCGCAGCCGACGAGGGCCTGAAACTGGCCCGGCTGCGCAGCGAGGCCGATCTGAACGAGGCCCTGGCCCGTCTGCAGGCCGCCCGCACGGGCCTGACCGCGGCCAAGGCCCGCGTGGCCTCGGCCACCGAAGCGGCGCGCAGCGAACAGATCCGCTACGACAGCGGGGCCTCGTCCATCGAGGACCTGCTGCGTGCGCGCACACGTGAAGAAGCAGCCCATACCGCCCTGGCCCAGGCCACCGGTGAACTGAAAATCGCGGCGGAACAGCTCAACGCCGTTGTCGAAACGGAGGTCATCCGATGAAGAAACGACTGCCTGTCATCGTGATCATCCTGATTATCGTCGTCGGCCTGCTGGCCGTGCGCATGAAGAGGATGAAGCAGAAGAACAGCTCCCCCCTGCTCAAGGCCGTGCCCATGACCGTGCAGACGGTCAAGGTGGACCGGCAGACCATTTCCTCCGGCCGTCACGTCCTGGGCGAGGTCCTGGGCGGCGACGAGGCCGACGTCGCCCCGCGCATCATGGCCCGTGTCGTGGACGTGAAGGTTCGCGAAGGCGCAACCGTGACCAAGGGGCAGTTGCTGGCGCTGCTGGATGGGCGCGAGCAGCAGGATGCGGTGGACGCGGCCCGGGACGGCCTGGAAGCGGCCAAGATCGCGGCCGACACCCAGCACGACGCCACCGCCCGCGACAAGGTCCTTTTCGAGGCCAAGGCCATCAGCCGGGAACAGTGGGACCGGTCCCGCTCCCTGGAGGCGGCCATGGCGGCCAAGCTGGCCGCCGCGCGCAAGAACCTGAAGGTGGCCCGGACCCGTCTGAGCTACACCGAGCTGACCGCGCCCTGTGACGGCGTCGTGGCCCGGCGCCTGATCGATCCCGGCGACCTGGTCGTACCCGGCAAGCCGGTCCTCGAGGTCGTCCGGCAGACGGATGTCCGGGTGCGGGCCAAGCTGCCCCAGGAGGACATGGCCCGCCTGCAGGTCGGCCAGCCCGTGGCCATGACCGTGGGCGACGATGAGATCACCGCCCCGATCAGCCGCATCTTCCCGGCCGCCGACCGCAACCACCTGGTGACCTTCGAGGTCGATCTGGCCTCGCCCCCCGCCTCCTTCGTGGCCGGCGCCACCGTGGGCATGGACATCGCCTTCACCGCCGCCGAGGGGACCGCGGTGCCCGTGGCGGCCCTGCTCGAGGGTGAGAACGGCGACTGGGTCTTCAAGGTCACCGACCACACGATCCATCCGGTCAAGGTTCAGGTGCTGTCGGTCGGCAGCGAGTCCGTGGCCGTCAGCGGTGATCTGAGCGCCGGCGATATGGTCGTGGTCGCCCGTCCGTCCCGTCTGATGATGCTCAGTGACGGCCAGACGGTGCAGCTGGCCCAGCAGGGAGGACAGCAATGAGAATCGTCGATTCCTATCTCCGTAAACCCCACCTGCTGATCTCGCTGGTCCTGCTGGCGGCGGTCGTCGGGCTGGTGGGGTTCCGGAAGATGCCCGTGAACCTGTTCCCGGATTCGGAGCGCCCCCAGATCGCCGTGGTCACGGTGTACCCGGGCGCCTCGTCCGCGGACGTGGAGAGCGAGGTCTCCCGGACCATCGAAAAAGAAGTGGGCACGATCGACCTGGTGCGCCGGGTCACCTCGGTGAGCAAGGACGAGATCTCCGCGGTGACCGTCGAGTTCGAGTACCAGAAGGGCCTGGACGCGGCGGCCACCGACGTGGCCAACGCCCTGCAGAAGATCAAGGCGAAGCTGCCGGCGACCATCCGGCCGCCCATGCTGTTCAAGGTCTCCTCGGCCACCCCCGCGGTGATGACCCTGGCCCTGCGGCCCAAGGAAGGGTCAGCCCTCGACCTGTCCATGGTGCGCCAGCTGGCCGACAACGAGATCAAGGAAGAGCTGCTGCAGCTGAAGGAAGTGGCCAACGTCGAGGTTTTCGGCGCCCACCAGCCGGTGATCCGGGTCAACCTGGACCGTGACAAGCTGCAGCGCAACCATCTGACGGCCCTGCAGGTGCGCCAGGCCCTGACCGCATACAACGCCAACCAGCCCATCGGGCTGCTGATCACCAAGGAGAGCCAGTTCCTGGTCAAGCGCACGGGCGAGTTCCAGCGCATCGAGGAAGTCGGCGCCATCACCGTCGGGGGCCGGCCCGGCGGCGCCATCCACCTGCGGGATGTCGCGGACATCACCCGCGGTGTGCTCGAACCCCAGAGCGCCTACCACGGCAACGGCAGTCCGGCCATCGCGGTGAACATCCAGCGGGCCGTCAGCGGCCACGCGCTGAATTCCATCGCCGATGTGACGGCGTTCCTGCCCAAGCTGGAAAAGCAGTTCCCCAACATCGACTTCTCGATCCCCGACACCCAGGGCACGTTGATCGAGCTGTCGGTGGGGAACATGCTCGATGCCCTCAGGGACGCGGTGATCATGACCATCATCGTGATCTTCCTGTTCCTGGCCGATCTGCGCGGGATGCTGCTGGCGGCCATCAGTATTCCCTTCACCTACATGCTGACCTTCGCCATCATGTGGATGATCGGCTACGAGTTCGACATGGTGACCTTGACGGCCATCATCATCGCGGTAGGTATGCTGCTCGATGACGCCATCGTGGTGCTGGAGAATATCGAACGGCACTACCGGGAGGTGGCCAAGGATGTGCGCGAGGCCGTGGTCGGCGGCACCGAGGAAGTCATGCTGGCCATCTTCTCCGGCACCTACGCCACCGCCATGGTGCTGATCCCCATCATCTTCATCGGCGGCTACGTGCAGACGGTGCTGCGGCCCCTGTCCATCAGCCTGATCATCGCCCTGGCGTCGTCATACATCGTTTCGGTGACGGTGATCCCGCTGCTGGCGCCCCTGCTGCTCAAGCGCGGCCACGGCACCGAGCGCAACGTCGTGGAACGCATCGTGGGCAAGTTCGGCACCTACGTCGTCGATCCGGTGCGCGAGTTCTACGTGCGCCTGACGACCTTCGCCCTGGACCACCGCCTGCCGTTCATGATCGCCGGCATCATGATGACCATGGTCGCAGGGCGGCAGATGCCCCTGGTGGGCCGCGACCTGATGCCCCCCATGGACGCGGGCATCATCAAGGTGAACTTCGAGACCGACGCCAACACCTCGCTGGCCGAAACAGAAGCGACCATGACGAAGATGGAGGACATCATCCGGGCCCGGCCCGAGGTGGTCTCGGTCTCGTCGGTCATCGGTTCGGAGCCTGCGGTGATCTCCTTCGGCGCCGGACGTCTGGCCCAGCAGGGAACCATCACCATCAATCTGGTGGACCGTTTCCAGCGCAAGGCCTCGATCTGGGGCATCGAGAACGACCTGCGGGACCAGTTCCACAAGTTGCCGGGCCTGAAGACCGCCGACGTGTTCGACTTCGGCGCCACGGCCCTTTCGACCATCCGCTCCCCGGTGGACGTGATGATCTCCGGACCGGACACCGAGGTCCTGGACCGCATCGGCAAGAACGTGGAGCAGCGCCTGCGCGAACATCTGCACGACGTGACCTCGATCTCGCGCAGCTGGTCCCTGGACAACCAGGAGATCACCTTCACGGCCGACCCGGAGAAGCTGGCGCTGTACCAGCTGTCCCCGGCGGTGCTGGCGGCCCAGCTGTCCTCGACCGTGCGCGGCATGCCCGGTTCGGTGTTCCGCATCCCCAACCAGGACGGCCTGGCCGTGTGGCTGCAGCTGCCGCCCGACCAACGGCAGAACATGAGCCAGGTGGCGGCCTACAACATCGTCACGCCCCAGGGCGAGGTGCCCCTGGGCCAGCTGGGGACCGTCGGCAAGCACTGGATCAGCTCGGTAATCACCCGCCAGGGGTTGCAACGCACCCTGGACATCCAGGCCTACCGCGCCAAGCGGCCCATCAGCCACATGCAGGAGGATGTCATGAAGGCCCTCAAGGGCCTGGAGCTGCCCCCCGGCTACACCATCAGCCACGAGGGCGACATCAAGCAGATGACCGAATCCTTCGGCCGCCTCGGCGCCGCCCTGGGCCTGGGCATGATCCTGCTGTACTTCTCGCTGGTGCCGGCGTTCAAGTCGTGGGTCCACCCGCTGACCATCATGTCGGCCATCCCGCTGGCGTTGATCGGCGCCTCGTGGAGCATGCTGATCATGAACAAGCACGGCTGCATGCCCTCGATGATGGGCATGATCCTGCTGGCGGGCATCGTGGTGAAGAACTCGATCCTGCTGATCGACTTCATCGCCGCGGCGCGCGAGCGGGGCGACAGCGTGCACGACGCGCTCATCGGTTCGGTCCGCGTGCGTACCCGGCCCATCCTGATGACCGCGGTCGGCACCTCGGTGGGCATGATCCCCATCGCCGCCGAATGGGCCATCGGCCTGGAGCGCCTGTCACCCCTGGCGGTGGTGGCCATCGGCGGGCTCATGGTCTCGACCTTCCTGACCATGGTCTACGTGCCGATCATCTACTCGCTGTTCGAGGATCTCGAAAACAAGGTGAAGGGCTGGATCCGAAATTTTCAGGGTCAAACAGTTTCGAATACCTTGAATTGAGGTATAATCCGGGCCGCGGGCGCCCCTTGACGCCCGCGGCCGAGATCACTCAAGGGAGGCTGACATGGAACTGGAAAAAAGCGATCTCTACCGTTTTCCCTGGTCCCAGAACGACAACGCCATCGCCTGGCTCGAGGTAACCGACATCTGCAACATCCACTGCGAGGGGTGCTACCGGCAGAAACTAACCGGGCACAAGAGCCTCGAGGACATCAAACAGGAGGTGCTGTTCTACAAGAAGTGGCGCAATCCCGACAACATCTCCATCGCCGGCGGCGAACCCCTCATCCACCCCCACATCATCGAGACCGTGGCCTTCATCGCCCAGCAGGGCATCAAACCCATCCTGCTGACCAACGGCGTGCGGCTGACTCCCGAGCTGGTAAAGCAACTGAAGGATGCGGGCCTGTCGGGTTTCACCATCCACATCGACAGCCATCAGGAACGCCGGGGCTGGACCGACAAATCCGAGGCCGAGCTCAACCAGCTGCGCCAGATCCTGGCCGAGATGATCGCCGAGGTCGGCGGTCTGACCGTGGCCTTCAACTCGACCATCTACCCCTCGACCGCCCACGAGATCCCCGCGGTGGTTCAGTGGGGCCGCCGCCATCCCGACATCGTCCACGGCCTGGTCTTCATCACCTACCGCACGGCCAAGACCGACGAGAGCATCGGCCGCAGCCAGGACGACGAACTGGTGGATCTGGGCGAGCTCACTTATGCCACCGATCACTTCGACGAGGAGTTCGTCAAGAGCCCGGATGTGTACAAGCTGATCAAGGAGACATGCCCCGAGTACGAGGCCAGCGGTTACCTGGGCGGCACCATCAAGCACGATTCCTTCAAGTGGCTGGCCGGCACGGTGATCGGGGCGGGCAACCGCTCCTACGGCGCCCTGGGCAAAAAGGGCCTGGAGCTGGTGCAGCAGATGCACCACATGTTCACCGGCACCTACCTCGCCTACATGTCCAATCCCAACGTGGGGGCCAAGATCTTCCTGCTGGCGCCTTTCGACCCGCAGGTGCGCAGTGCCCTGAGCCGCTGGCTGAAGGATGTCCTGCTGCATCCCTGGCGCCTGTTCAAGCCCATCCACATGCAGAGCTTCGGGATCATCCAGGCCCCGGACCTGCAGGAGGAGGGCGTGGCCGACATGTGCGACAGCTGCCCGGACATGACCTACTTCAACGGCACCCTGGTCAACTCCTGCCGGCTGGATGAGTACAGGCTCTACGGCGGGCTGTTGACCATGACCAAGAAGGAAAAAACAGAACCCAAGGCCAAGGCCGGCGAAGGGTAGAAACGGGCATGCAGACCGGCGGGGACTCGGAAACCAAACTGCAGGAGCCTGGCCTGCTGGGCATGATCCGGGGCCTGTGGCGCATCCTGCGCGGCCGGCCCCGGATCCCGGCCCGGTTGCGAGACAACGTGGCGTTGCGCATGGTCCTCGAGCGGCGCAGTCGGCGGAATTTCAGGGCCGACCCGATCCCCGTCGACGTCTGGGAGGCGGTGCTCGAAGCGGGCCGCCTGGCGCCCTCCACGGTGAATTTGCAGACCTGGTCATTCTGCGAGATGGATCGCGACCGGTGGCGGGCGAAATTCGGGGGCCCCCTGCCTCTGGGCGGCGCACGGGCGGTCATCGTCATGGCCGACCTGCACAGGTTCCGCAGCGTCCTGGACGTGTTTCCCGACTCGCCCCTGGTCGAGTACACGGTCGGGGTGGCCAACGCCTCGCTGGCGGCCATGAACATGACCCTGGCCGCCGAGGCGCTGGGGCTGGGCTCGGTCATGCTGTCGGAGACCGGGCGCGGCGGGTTCCTGGATGTCGAATATCTCTCCGAGCATCTCGGGCTGCCCCCGCGGGTCATCCCCCTGATGACCATCGTGTTCGGTTACCCGTCCGGGCCGCGGCCGGCCATGCCGCCCAAGCTCCCTTTGGACCAGATCGTCTTCCACAGCCGCTACCCCCGACCCGACCAGGAAGTCATGGAAGCCTGGCGGGAACAGATGATGGCCGGTTACAAGGCCGGCCACCGGGGCGGCTCGTTCAACCAGCAGCTCGCCGTATATTTGAGCAAGATCGGGCGGGCGGAGAAGGAGCTGCAGTGGCGGATCCTGCACCTGGACGAGGACCCTGACACCGACCTCCCTTGATTTGCTCGTTTTTAGGACTACAACTCCAAATTTTTCGATATTTTTCTTGATTTTCTCGAAATTTTGCGTAAAATTGGGATCTGCACTCCTAATTTTGAGGTGTTTTGATGGTTGACCGTGAATTACTGTCCGAACTGCTGGCTTGCGCCCGGGAATACCCCGTCATCACCCTGACCGGACCACGCCAGTCAGGCAAGACGACCCTGGCCAGGGGTGCTTTCCCCCACCTGGGCTACGCCAATTTCGAACGACCGGACCTGCGAGCCCAGTTCTCGGAAGACCCCAAAGGGTTCCTTGGGGGGTATGCCCAAGGTGCGGTTTTCGATGAAATTCAGCATGTTCCGGAAATCTGTTCCTGGCTCCAGGATATGGTGGATCAGGATCCGGTTGCGGGCCGCTTCGTGCTGACCGGCTCCCAGCATTTCGGACTGACCAATCAGGTGACCCAGAGCCTGGCCGGTCGTACGGCCATCCTGGAGTTGTTGCCATTCAACCGCCGGGAGTTGGAATCGGGAGGGTTCCTGTCGAAGGATCTCGATACCGTGCTGTGGGCGGGCGCCTATCCGCCGGTGCACGATCGGGGCCTGCGTCCCGAACGCTGGTTCGCCGATTACCTGGCGACCTATCTCGAACGCGATCTGCGCCAACTGGCCGCCATCCGGGATCTTTCCCTCTTCCAGCGCTTCCTGAAGCTTGCCGCGGGCAGTGTCGGCCAACTATTTGTCGCCTCACGGCTGGCCGGGGACTTGGGTGTTTCCAACAAGACCATCGAACATTGGACCTCCGTGCTGGAGGCCAGCTACCTCGTGGCCCGCATCCCGCCGTATCACCCCAACTTGCGCAAGCGCATGACACGCTCCGCGAAACTCTACTTCCTCGATACGGGGCTTGTTTGCCACCTGCTGGACATCCGCCAGCCCGGCCAACTGGCCGCCCACCCCTTGCGGGGAGCCATCTTCGAAAACTGGGTCGCCGCGGAACTCATCAAGGAGGACACGAACAAGGGCCAACGCCCCCGGCTCTCGTTCTGGCGTACGTACGACGGCCAGGAAGTCGATTTTCTGCGTGAAGACGGCGACAGGCTGGAACTGATCGAGTGCAAGGCCGGCCAGACGGTCCATCCCCGATTCCTGTCTCCCCTGAAGCGGGTGGCGGGAATCATGACCGACCGGAAGGTCACCTCCTGCCTGGTCCACGGAGGAACGGAGGAACGGACCCTGAATCAGATCCGGATCCTGCCCTGGAATCGGCTTTCCTCTCGGCCGGGCCTCCCTGTGGCCGAATCCGATCATAATGAGTAGTTTGTTCTGGGTTGTGATCTTTTCCGACCACCCGGCGAAAGCGAGCGTACCGATGACTCTGGGCAAGACCAAGGCGGCCGTGCTGGCCGTGGTGATGATGTTGGCCGCGGCCGCCTCGGCCGAGGAAATGAAGAACCTGCAGGTGTTCCCCAAGGACACCGAAAAAGGCGCCGTGATCGACGTGATGAAGAAGTGGACCGGCGCCCTGGGCGTGAACTGCACGCACTGCCACGTGCTGACCGTGCCCGGAGACTACGACAGCTTCGACTTCGCCAGCGACGAGAAACCGGAGAAGAAGACCACCCGCGGCATGATGCGCATGGTGCAACAGCTGAACGGCGGTATGCTGGCCAATGCAACCGGCGAGGCCGACGCCAAGGTCAGCTGCGTGACCTGCCACCGCGGCCTGCCCAACCCGGCCACCCTGGACCAGGTCATGCTCAAGACCGTCCAAAAGAAGGGCGCCGATGAGGCGGTGGCCCGGTATCACAAGCTCCACGACCGCTATTACGGGCGCGGGTCCTACGATTTCGGTCCGGACTCCCTGATGCCGGCCATCGAGAAACTGGCCCAGGGCGATGACGCCGACCTCGATGCCGCCCTGGCCCTGGCCCAGCTGGCAGCCGAGGAGCATCCCGACAACGCGGGCAACCAGGTCCTGGTGGCCCATCTGCTCCTGAAAAAGGGAGACAAGTCAGGGGCGACCGCCGCCGTGGACAAGGCCCTGGAGCTGGACCCGCAGAACCGGCGCGCCCTGCGCTTGAAGCAGCAGCTGGGCCAGTGACCGGCAACCGGAACGTGGGTGGCGGCCGTGGGCGGCCGCCGCTCCGCCTGCTTCTTCCCGGAACCCTGATCCTGGTCCTGCTGGCCATCCAGTTCGTGCCGGTGTCACGGACCAACCCCCCGGCCGCCGACGGACCCGTTGTCGGCGCCGACGTGGGCGGTCTGCTGCGCCGCGCCTGCTACGATTGCCACTCCTTCGAGACCCGCTGGCCGTGGTACAGCCGCATCGCCCCGATGTCCTGGCTGGTCGCCGGCCACGTGAACGAGGGGCGCGCCCACCTGAACTTCTCCCGCTGGCCCGCCCTGGACTTCGCCCTCGAGGACGAGTTTCTGCGCCAGATCGCAGCGGAAGTGAAGTCCGGCCGGATGCCGCCGGACTCCTACAAGCTCTTGCACCCGGAGGCCCGTCTGGGAGAATCCGAGCGAAATCTTCTGATCCGGTGGGCAGGCGGCGGCATTTCCCCGTAAAGTCGGCCAACTCCGAATGACCCATTTTTCATATTATCCTGACAAAATTCTCGCTTTTGATTCACGTACAATCCCTAGTATAGTCACTCCCGTTCGCCCCCCACATCTCGTGTGAACAGGAGGTTCTCGATGCTCTCGCCACGCTCCCGGTTCCTGCTCCTTCTCATGGTCATGATCCTTACTCTGACCGTCGGCTGCTCCAACCAGCAGGACATGACCCGCCCCTCCCCCAACGTCCCGGTAACCTGGGACAAGGCCGCACCCGCCGGCTACTACGACACCGTCGACACCTCGACCCCCGCGGCCATGCGCTCCTCGCTGCATGCAATCATCGACGACGGCATCAAGATTCCCTACACCGCGACATCCACCGACACATGGGACGTGGAAGAGGCCGCCTGCGAGGATCCCAACAACCCGAACCAGATCCTTGACGTCTACAAGAACGCCTCCTATCCCAAGTACGGCGGCGGCAACACCGACTACAACCGGGAACACGTCTGGGCAAAAAGCTACGGCTTTCCCAACGACGGCTCGACCAACTATCCCTACACCGACTGCCACCACCTGTTCCTCTGCGACTCCGGCTACAACTCGGCCCGCAGCAACAAGCCCTTCCGCAACGCCGATGCCTCGGCCACCGAGGAGCCCACAATCTTCAACAACGGCGTGGGCGGCGGCACGGGCGTCTATCCCGGCAACTCGAACTGGACCAGCGGCAGCTTCACCCAGGGCACCTGGGAAGTGTGGAACGACCGGCGGGGCGACATCGCGCGCGCGCTGTTCTACATGGACGTGCGCTACGAGGGCGGCGTCCACCCCGGCACCAGCAACCCCGAGCCCGACCTGATCCTGACCGACGACGAGGCCCTGATCGAAGCCTCCAACACCGGCGCCAACGAGTCGGTGGCCTACATGGGCATGCTCTCGGTGCTGCTGCAGTGGAACCAGGAAGACCCCGTGGACGCCAAGGAGATGATGCACAACGACGTGGTCTACTCCTACCAGGGCAACCGCAACCCCTTCATCGACCACCCCGAATGGGTCGACTGCGTGTTCGGCTCGACCTGCGGCGGCGGCGACACCACGCCGCCAGCGGCGCCCACCGGTCTTGTGGCCACTCCGGGCAACGGCAGCGTCAGCCTGGACTGGGCCGACAACGGCGAGCCCGACCTGGCCGGCTACACCGTGTACCGCGCCGCTGTCAGCGGCGGCCCCTACAACGCCGTGAACGGCTCGTTGCTGACCGTGAGCAACTACACCGACAGCGGGCTGGTCAACGGCACGACCTACTACTACGTGGTCACCGCCAGCGATAACTCGGCCAACGAATCCGGTAACAGCACCGAGGCCTCGGCCACACCCGCCGGTAGCGGTGGTGGCGGCGGCCCTGCCTCTGCCTGGATCAACGAATTCCACTACGACAACAGCGGTACCGACACCGGCGAGTTCTTCGAGATCGCGGGCACCGCGGGACTCGACCTGGCGGGCTGGACCGTCCAGGGCTACAACGGCAACGGCGGTACGGTCTACAGCACAGTGAGTCTTTCCGGCGTTCTGCCCGACCAGCAGAGCGGCTTCGGCACCCTGGCCTTCAACATGGCCGGCATGCAGAATGGCTCGCCGGACGGCCTGGCTCTGGTGGATGATGCCGGCAGCGTGATCCAGTTCATCAGCTATGAGGGCGTAGTCAGCGCCACTGCCGGGCCGGCGGCGGGCACCTCGTCAACCGACGTTGGGGTGGCCGAGACCTCCTCGACCCCGGTCGGCTACTCCCTCCAGCTTGCAGGCAGCGGGTCGGCGTATGCCGATTTCACCTGGCAAGCTCCGCAGAACGGCACCTCCGGCGCGGTGAACACCGGCCAGAGCTTCATCGGCGGCACGCCGAACCAGGCGCCCACCGCGGTGGCAAATGGTCCGTACACCGGCGAAAAGGGCGTGGCGGTTAGCTTCTCGTCTGCCGGCTCCTCGGATTCTGACGGGACCATCGTCTCGTATGCCTGGGACTTCGGCGACGGCGGCACCAGCACCGCCGTCAACCCGACCCACACCTACACGGCCACCGGCACCTACAACGTATCCCTGACCGTGACCGATGACGGCGGGGCCACCGGCAATGACGCCACCATCGCGACCATCAGCGACACGACGGCGCCCGCCGTGCCCACGGCTCTGGCGGCCACCGCGGGCGACGGCAGCGTCGCTCTGGACTGGGCCGACAACGGCGAGGCCGACCTGGCCGGCTACACGGTCAAGCGGGCCACGACGAGCGGCGGTCCCTACACAGCCCTGAACGGCACGTTGCTGACGGTGAGCAACTACACCGACACCGGCGTCGTCAACGGCACGACCTACTACTACGTGGTGACCGCCAGCGACAACGCCGCCAACGAGTCCGCCGCCAGCGGCGAGGTCTCGGCCCTGCCCGCGGCTTCCGGCGGCGGCAACGCCACGGTGTGGATCAACGAGCTTCACTATGACAACGACGGCACCGACACCGGCGAGTTCTTCGAGATCGCAGGTCCCGCTGGCACCGACCTTACCGGCTGGAGTGTCATCGGCTACAACGGCAACGGCGGCGGTTCCTACGCCACCGTGAACCTGTCCGGATCCCTTCCTGCGCAGATGGGCGGCTACGGCACCCTGGGCTTCGCCATGGCCGGCTTGCAGAACGGGGCTCCTGACGGCCTGGCCCTGGTCGACGGCTCCGGCGCGGTGGTGCAGTTCCTCAGCTACGAGGGCACCTTCGTGGCCACCGATGGCGCGGCGACAGGCCTGACCTCAACGGACATCGGCGTGAGCGAGGCCTCCACCGCGCCCGTGGGCACCAGCCTGCAGCTGGGCGGCACCGGGACCACCTACGCCGACTTCGCGTGGCAGGGATCCCAGGCTGACACTCCCGGGGCGGTGAACACCGGCCAGACCCTGGGTGACGGCTCCGTGGCCCCGGTGGCGGACTTCAGCGGCACTCCCGTCAGCGGCGACACTCCGCTGGTGGTGGCTTTCACCGACCTGTCAACCGGTTCTCCCTCGAACTGGACGTGGGACTTCGGGGATGGCGGCACGTCCACCGCCCAGAATCCCAGCCACACCTACACCACCGCCGGCACCTACACCGTGACCCTTACCGCCGGTAACGGGTCCGGCAGCAACAGCAAGACCCGCACCGGCTACATCACAGTTACCGATCCCCCTGTCGGGGGCTGGACGGTCATCACCTACGACGACTTCGAGTCGGGAATGGGCAGCTACCGCGACGGCGGCAAGGACATGAAGCGCTACTCCGGTTCCTACTCCCACCAGGGCAGCTACAGCGCCGACATCCAGGACAACAGCGGCACTTCGTCATCCTTCTACCACTCCTCGGGCCACGATGTGTCCGGCTATTCCGACCTGGAAGTGGAGTTCTGGTACAAGCCCGTGAGCATGGACAAGCCGGGCGAGGATTTCTGGGTGCAGTACTGGGATGGGTCGAGTTGGCAGACCGTCGCGGTGTTCGACAAGGGCACCGACTTCGAGAACGGCAACTTCTACAACGTGGTGGTGCAGATCCCCGCGGCCACCTACAACTATCCCACGGACGCCAAGCTGCGTTTCATGTGCGATGCGAGCGGCAACGCGGACGATGTCTACATCGACGAGATCGAATTCCGCGGGTTCAACTAGACGGCGATCAGGTCGTCTGCAAGGGGCCTCCTACGGGAGGCCCCTTTTATCATCCCGAACGTCGATCAATTTCCGGCCGGGCGCGTGCCTTTCCGGGCGCAGCCCAGCATGAAGGAAAAGACCAATCCCAACCCCACCATGGCCGCCGTGATCACGAAGGCCGCCTGATAGCCCCAATGGTCCACCACGAATCCGCCGGCTATGGGCAGGATGAAGGCGATGCCCGCCACCGTGCCAGCCACCGCGATGTACGCCGGCCGCAGCTCCGCGGGCGCGATCTCCAGCAGGTAGTTCCTGAAACCGATGCCGGTGCCGCTGGCGCTGCACCCGAGCAGGGCGAAAACGGCGATCAGCAGGTCGGGACCGACCACCACGCGTGAAACCATCGCCAGCAACGGGATCAGGATGCCGATCCCGGCAACCAGCCTGATGACCACGCGGTTGCCGATGCGGTCGCTCAGTTCGGCCCACACCATGTTGGAGACGATGGCCCCAGTCACCTGGGCGCCGATCAGCAGGCCGATCTGCTGATCCTGCATGCCCAGCTCGCTGCGCCCGTACAGGACGTAGAACGGCAGGGCGAAGCTCCCGAAGCCGATGGCGAATCGGCTCAGCAGGAGGCGTCCGAAATTGCTGTCCCTGCGGACCATCTGCACGGACTGGCGCAGGAACTGGCCGCCGCTGCGCCGGGATTCGATCACCTCGCCGGCCGGCTCCCGCACGCTGCCCAGGGCCAGGTACGAGACCACCAGGAAGATGAACGACAGCAGGAACAGAACCCCGTAGTTGTTGGGGAAGGTCAGCTCGGGATCGCCCAGCACGCGCTTGACCGCGTACGAAGCCCCCAGCGCCATCAAACCACCCCACAGCTGGCGGTGGCCGAAGAAGCGCCCGCGCAGCGTGGCCGGCAGGGTCTTGGCCCAGATGTCGTTGAAGGGGATCGAAGCCACCCCGCCGGCGAACGAGAAGATGAACAGCAGCACCACCAGGGCCACCAGGATGACAGTGGGGTCGCCCCCGCTCCAGAAGAACGTGAGCAGCCCCAGCACGCCCCACGCCGCCGCCCGGGTCCAGATGGCGGCGACCAGGATGGGCTTCTTGCGCGGCTTGCCCTCCAGGTGGTGGGCCACGAAGAGCAGGGGCAGGATCCCGCCGCCCTGCATCAGGGCCGAGAACACGCCGATC
>JANTFX010000044.1 GCA_024763215.1 Candidatus Krumholzibacteriia bacterium
GTCTGACTCCTGTCCAGGTGGTCTCAACCCAGGGAACATACGACCAGGGCACCGGCGTCTGGAACGTGGGTTCGGTCCAGGGCGGCAGCGGCGCGGGCCTGGCCATCGACGCCCGGGTCGAACCGTCCGCGGCCGGCCAGACCATCACCGCCTCCGCCTCGGTCACCGCGACCGACCAGGCCGACCCCGACAACGGCAACGACTCCGACAGCGTGGATATCACCGTCGCCGCCAACCCCCAGGCCGACCTTGCGGTCACCAAGGCGGTGGACGATGGCACGCCCGATACCGGAGATACGGTCACCTACACCATCACCGTCACCAACAACGGCCCCGATGCGACCAGCGGTGTCGTGGTGACCGATCTCCTGCCCTCCGGGGTCACTTACGCGGGTTCCTCGGCCAGCAGCGGCTCCTATGCCCCGGCCTCGGGCGCCTGGCCGGTAGGGGCCCTCTCCCAGGGGGATTCCCAAACCCTGACCATCGACGCCACCGTTGACGCGGGGAACGAAGGGGCCACCATCACCAACACTGCGGCCGTGACCGCCAGCAGCGTGTCCGACCCCGCGCCCGGCAACGAAACAGACACCGCGGCCATTACCGTGACCAGCGCCAATCTGGCCCTCGGCCAGTCCGTGGACGACCCCACACCCGACGAGGGCAACACCGTCACCTTCACCATCACCCTCGCCAACAACGGACCCGATGTTGCCAGTGGCATCGTCGTTGCCGATGCCCTGCCCTCGGGACTCACCCTGCAGTCCGCCACCCCGAGCCAGGGCACCTGGAGCGGAGCCTCGGGCCAGTGGGACGCCGGAAGCCTGGCATCCGGCCTCTCGGCCACCCTCGCCCTGTCCGCCACCGTCGATGCCGGCACCGGAGGAACCTCCCTGACCAACACCGCCACCGTCACTGCCGCCGACCAGGGGGATCCCGACTCCGCCGACAACACATCAACGGCGACCGTGACGGTCACCTCGGCCGACCTGGCCCTGATCAAGACCGTGGACAACCCCAGCCCCGCCGCCGGGGACACCGTGACCTTCACCATCACCGCCACCAACTACGGTCCCGATCAGGCCAGCGGCGTCAAGATCACCGACCTGTTGCCCGGCGGATTGACCTTCGTCGGCGCCAACCCCAGCAGCGGAGGATACGTGGCGGCAACCGGCGCCTGGACGATCGGGAACATCACCATCGGCGACGACCAAACCCTGACGCTCCAGGCATTGGTGGACGTCGGCTACGGGGGCCAGACCATCACCAACACCGCCACTGTTTCCGCCTGCAACCAGAGTGACCCGGACCCGAACAACAACTCCGCCAGCGCGGGCATCGGCATCCTCAGCTCGGACCTCACCGTAGGCATGACGGTGGACGACTCCGCCCCCGGCGAAGGGGCCCTGGTGACCTTCACCCTGACCGTGACCAACAACGGCCCCAGCGATAACACCGGAATCCAGATCACCGACCTGCTGCCGGACGGCCTGGTCTTCGCCGACGCCACGCCCGGGCAGGGAACATACGATTCCGGCACCGGCATATGGGATGTGGGCAGCCTGGCCGCCGCGGCGACCGCCAACCTGGACCTTGCGGCAAACGTGCAGCCGGGCACCGCCGGGACGACCCTCGAAAATGCGGCCAACGTGACCGCCGCCGACCTGCCCGATCCCGACAGCGCCAACAACGCCGCCGCTGCTTCCCTGGCCGTGACCGGCGCCGATCTGGCCCTCGCCCAGTCCGTGGACGACCCCGCCCCCGGTGAAGGAGCCCTGGTGACCTTCACCCTGACCGTGACCAACAACGGCCCCTCAGCCGCAACCGGAATCCAGGTCAGCGATCTGTTGCCGGCCGGACTGACCTACGCCGGCGACACCCCCGGGCAGGGGTCCTTCGACAACGGCGGCGGCATCTGGACCGTGGGGGACCTGGGCGTCGGAGCCACGGCCGTACTGGACCTGGCCGCATCGGTGGACCTGGGTACCGCCGGCCTGAGCTTCACCAACAGCGCTTCGATTTCCGCCCTGGATCAGGGCGATCCCGACACCGACAACGATGCCGCCAGCGCCACGGTCACGGTGCAGGCGGTCGATCTCCAGCTGGCCTCCTCGGTGGACAACCCCGCCCCCATGGCCGGGGATATCGTCAACTTCACCGTCACCCTGTCCAACGCGGCCTCCACCGGAGTCACCGGAGTGGTCGTCCGCAACAAGCTCCCCGAGGGGATCACCCTGCTCGACGCCAGCGCCACGCTGGGCAGCTTCGATGCGGCCGACAGCACCTGGAACATCGCTTCCCTGGCAGCCGACGGCAACGCGGACCTGGTCCTGCAGGCCCGTGTGGACGCCATCTTCGCCACCGAGCCCCTGAACCAGACCGCGACCATCACCGCCGTGGACCAGACCGACACCCAGTCAGCCAACAACATCTCGAGCGCATCCATCGTGATCGCGGGCATCGACCTGGAAATCGACAAAGCCGTGAACGTGTCCACCCCTCGGGTGGATGACCCGGTCACGTACACCATCACCGTCACCAACGTCGGTACCGGAGACGCCACCGGGGTGCAGATCACCGACATCCTGCCCGCCGGCGTGACCTTCATCTCCTCCGCCACGGCACGCGGTTCGTACGACGCGGGCTCGGGCATCTGGGACATCGGAAACCTGGCCGCCGGCGAAGCGGTCACACTCTCCATCGGATGCACCGTGGCCGAGGGGGCGGCCGGCACCCAGGTGACGAACTTCGCGGCCTTGACCGCCAGCGATCAGCCCGACGCCGTCACCGGCAACAACAGCGACACGGCCACCTTCAACGTGCTCGCGGGTCTCCAGCAGGGCACCGTCCAGTACTGGGCCGGGTCCGGCACCATGGCCGTTGGGTTGCCGGGGACCACCGACCGCACCCAGGTTCTGTCCCTGACCCTGACCAACCAGGGGGCCGCCGCCGACGCCGTCACCGCCCTGACCTTGACCGATCTGACCGAGGGGACAGGCACCCAGGCCCAGCTTGATGCCCAGTGGCAGGAACTGACCCTCAGCTACACCCGGCGGGGCGGGCAAGCGATTACCACACAACCGGTTACTGGCTCCTTCAGCGACGGCCGCGTCACCTTCAACGATCTGGGCTGGGCCATCGCCCCGGGCGACACCCTGGACCTCCTGGTCCAGAGCGCCCCTTCCCTCGCCGCGGCGGACAACAGCCGGCTGCGCCTGGGTCTGGCCGACCCCGGGGATCTTGCCGTCACCCAGAACGTCTCGGTATCGGGAACCTGGCCCCTGACCGACGGATCGGTCATCGTCGTCGACGGATTCTCCGCCGCCCAGGCCACGGTGATCCCCGTGCCGGCGGAGCTCTTTCCGGTAGGCTCGCAAGACAACCTCGCCCTGACCGTGGACCTGCCCCCAAACGGCTACCTCCCCGACGCCCTCTACGGACTGGGGGTGGCGAACTACGGGACGGCCCAGCCGGACCTGGACATCAGCGGCATGAGTGCCTGGGCCGACAGGGGCGACGGGGTCTTCGACCCCGCCACGGATACTCTCCTGGGCACCTTGGCCTACTCCGGCGAGCTGTGGCAGATCTCGGGTCTGAACACGCCCATCCCCCCCACCGGGCAGCGCATCTTCGTCACGGTGGACATCGCCGAAACGGCCCGTCCCACCAGCGACATCCGCCTGGGCCTGCCCACCGGAGCCGGCACCGCCGTCGAGATGTACAGCGGCAACGACGGCCCCCTGGGGGCTTCTCTGGACAACCCCCACACCCAGGGCATCAGCGTCACCGACCGCATCATCCTGACGTCCGACTTCGTCCACTCCGGCACCGTCCATCCCGGCGCCCGGGCCCTGAACCTGCTGCAGTTCGTGCTGACCAACACCTACGCCACGGACCAGCCCCTGCAAGGGCTCACGGTGACCAACACCGCCAGGGGTCCCGGGGGCCAGGCCCGATTGGACCGGATCTGCCGCCAGGTGACTCTGCGTATGGACGGCAACGACAACGGCCTCGTCGACGACCTGGGAACCGATCCCCAGCTCGCCAGCGGAACCTTCGACTCCGGGCATATCTCCTTCACGGGCCTCAGCCAGATGCTGCCGGCGGGAGCCGGGGTCCGGCTTTTCGTGACCGCGGACCTGGATCTGCAGGATGTCGCCGACGGCGACGCCGTGAGCGCCCAGGTGGCCAGCGCCTATGACGTGGATATCCCCGGCGCCACCCTCGTGGCGAGCTGGCCCCTGGAATCCGGCGCCGAATGGACCATCGACGGCCTGGTCTCCGGCCAGATCGACGTGGGCACCGTGCGCACCCTGACCCTGGGTCCCGACGACGGCCCCGTCCTGGCCATGGACCTGACCTTGCCCGGCAACGGCGGCCTCGGCGACCAGCTGCAGGGGATCTCCTTCACCAACCTGGGCACCGCCGGCGCCGCCGACGTGGCCCAGGCCCGGTTGTGGGCCGACGGCGGCAACGGCAGTTTCGACGGCGGCGGCGGCGACGACCTGCTCATAGGCCCGCTCAACCTTGATGGCGGCACCTGGTCCAGCACCGTCCTGTCCCGGGCCGTGCCGGCCGAGGGGCTGCGCCTCTTCGTGGGTGTCGATGTTACGAGCTCCCCCAGCGATTCGGTCACCGTCCAGCTCACAGTGCCGGTCAACGGCATCCTCTTCGCCTCGAGCAACGACGGCCCCCTCGATGCGCCGGTGGCCTCGGGTGGAACCCTGACCATCAGTACCTCCCCCCTTCGCTCGGATGTGGATTTCGACACCACCGCCTCGAACGTCGGGCAGGCCGGCACCATCACCATGACCGTGACCAACGCCGGCGCCGAAGTGGTGACCGGCATCATTCCGGCCCTGCAGACTGAGGACGGCGACGGCGCCATCACCCTGCAGGATCCGGTCCCGGCCTCCCTGGCCGACCTCGCCCCCGGCCAGTCGAGTCAAATCACCTGGGCCTACACCGGCACAACCGCCGGAACCATCGCCTTGAGCGGGAATGCCTCCGGCACGGTCGGTGCCGACCAGGTGCGGCGGTCCATCCAGACCCCGACCGCCCCCCACCGCATCTTCAACCCCGTGGACCACCTCGACCTGTACCCCACGATGAACCTCCCGTTCTCCCTGAACCGCGGTCAGGAAGGCCTGGTGCCCTTGACCCTGACATTCATGAACCCCGGCGACGGCGACATGGCCGACGCCCAGCTTGCGGGCATGTCCCTGCGGTTCATGGAGACACCCACGGGCCCGGACATCGCCCCGGGCGACCTCATCCATCGGATCACCATCAGCGAGGGCACCGAGATCTACCTGGATCGGACCGACCTGCCGCACAGCGGTTCACGCCTGGACCTCGTCTTCGACCGCGCCGTGCGCATCACCAGCGAGGAACCCGTCACCCTCGGCATCAAGTTCGATCTCGACCTGAACTCAACCGCCCCGTCCTTCCTGATCAGCATCACCGACCCCACCTGGTTCAACGGCAACGACGCCGTGGACCTGCGCACCGTGCCTGTCCAGCTGGGCGAGGGTGCATTCCCGGTGCAGACGGGCCAGGCGACCCTGGTCACGCCGGCCTCCGGACTCGACGTTTCCCTCCCGGCGGGCCAGGAGACCCTGGCCACCCCCGGTCAGCAGGACGTCCCCCTGCTCCAGGTCCGGCTGGCCAACAGTGCCGGCGACGACAACTCCTCGACCATCGAGGTGGGAAGCATGACCTTCCTTCTGCGCGATGAGGCCGGGGTCGCCATCTCCCATCCGGACACCCTGCTGGACCGCGTAGCCCTGCGCAGCATGTTCCTGGACCACTTCAGCGGGCCTCCCACCGTCACCGCCGATACCCTGATCACCCTGCTGCTCTCGCCCCCGGTCACCGTTCCCGGTGGCGGGACCATGGACCTGTCCCTGCACTGTGACCTGGGCGCCGGTATGCCCCTTGGCACGGTGACCGCTGCCGTCGCAGGACCCAGCGGCATCGACGCTCGTGACGGCAACATGAACAATCCGGTCCCGGTCACCTTGACCACGGACGAATCCGGCCCGCCGGTCACCATCGTGGCGCCGGCGACCGCCGTGGTCGTATCCGGGGGCGGCCACCTGCCAACCAGCCTGGCCCGCGGAGCCCGCGACGCCACGGCCCTTACCGTGACCCTGGCAAACCCCCATCCCGCCGGGAGCGCAGCCATCGCTTGCGACGGCCTGGTCCTGCGGTTCCTGGGCGCAGATCACGGCCCCCTGGACCCCGACTCTTTCCTGGACAGGATCCGCGTACGCTGCGGAGATGATTTTCCCGGGGTCGTCGTCGAACCGGCGTCGGCCGACGGGACCGTCACCGTGCCGCTGTCAACGCAGACCCTGGCGCCGTCCGCCCCCGGCGTTTCCCTGGACATCCTGCTCGACCTCAAATCCGACGCCCCCCTCGGTGCCATGGAAGTCGTGGTAGACAATGCGGGTATCCTGGCCCACGACGCCATCACCCGGGCACCCGTCACGGCCACCCTGCCCGACGGAGGCCCGCCGTACCTTTCCTCCGGCACGACCTGGATCGTGCAGCCGGCGGATGAGCTGCAGGTGGGCTTCCAGGACCTGATGCCCCCGTTGCTGGCCGCAGCCAACAGTTTCACTCCCGTCATGGGGTTCGATCTGCTCAACCCGGCCACCGAAGGCCACGGAGCCGTGGATCTCGTCACCCTGGCGGTGGTTCGATACTCCGGCGCAGCCAAGCTGGCACCGGCCCATCTGGGGAACCTGGTGGCCGGAGCGCGCCTGCGGGCCGGGGACGACATCCTGGCGACGGTCCAGGAAGTCACCGACTCGGCCGATTCCCTCGTCATGACGCTCGCGCCACCTCTGACCCTGGCCGCCGGCCAATCCAGGCAGGTCACCGTCGAGATCGCCATCCGGGATGCGGCCCCCGCGGGCAGCCTCCAGCTGTCGGTCAACACCGGCGGCCTCCTGGCCGTCCAGGAGGGCTCGACCGGGTCCCCGGTGCACGTTTCGCCGGTCGCAGGCACCTCCTTCCCCTTCGTCACCCAGGTGGGTAACCTCGGCGCGCGGGATTTCGCTTCCAGCTTCATCAACTTCCCCAACCCCTTCGCCGCGGGACGCACGGCCACAACCTTCTCGTATGTGCTCCCGGCCGATGCCCGGGTATCCCTGCGCATCCTCACCCCCCACGGCCAGGTGGTCGCGACCCTGCTCCAGGATCAGCCCCGCGCCGCGGGCCTCCATCAGGAGGACCTCTGGCAGGGGTTCAACAGCCGGGGGAACGCGGTGCACAACGGCGTCTACCTGGCCGAGCTGAGGGTGACCTACGACGACGGATCAAGCGCCAAGGCGCTGCGCAAGGTGGGGGTGGTACGATGACCATCTCCACCGGTAAAACCATGGCCGCCGCCTTGTTCCTGCTGCTGGCCGCCTCGGGGGCCCGAGCCCTGGATGACGGTGGCGGACGCTCGGTCTTCGCCCGCGGCGCGGGTGAACGCGCTCTGGCCCTCGGCGGCACCTACACCGCGGTGGCGGACGACCCCACCGCCATGGTCTGGAATCCGGCCGGTCTGGGCGCCCTGGACCGAACCGGCTTCTACGCCTCCAGCACGAACCTCATCGGGCTGGGATTCAGCGAGCGCATGGGCGCGATCGCGGTGCCCAGCTGGAAACTGGGCACTTTCGGACTGTCCTTCCGCCACTTCGGCGTGGACGGCATCGAACAGCGCGACGACCGGGGCACCCTGGGCAATCCCAACTTGAGCGATGCGGAGAACGAGATCATGCTGGGGTACGGGCGGACCTTCGACGGCGCCTGGAGCCTGGGCCTGGCGGCCAAGTACCAGCAGCAGGACCTGGCCGGCTACAATGACGGCGCCCTGGGGCTGGATGTGGGCATATTGGTGCAGCCTCTGCGCGCTTTGGGTCTTGCCTCCCCCCTGGCACGGGGTCTGAGCCTCGGCCTGGCCGTACGCAACCTCGTGGAGCCCAGCCTGCGCCTGGACAGCGAAGGCGTGGCCGACCCCACCGGGGTCCGCCTCGGCGCGGCCCTGGCCACCACCCTGGGCGCCAGCACGGACCTGATGCTGGCCGCCGACGTGGACAAGACCCGTGACATGGACAGCCGCCTCCACGCCGGGGCCGAACTGACCCTGCTGAAGACCCTGTCCCTGCGTTGCGGAACCAACGACGGCATGTTGACCGCCGGCGCCGGCTTGCGCTACGATGGGGTGGCATTCGACTACGCCTACGAGGACAACATCCTCGGGGGTGTGAACCGCTTCGGCCTGAGCATGGCCTTCGGCAGGACCACCGGACAGAAGCGCCAGGAAGCGCTGCTGGCCAGGGAAGCCGCCTTCCAGAAACGGCTGGCCACCGTGTTCCAGAAGCAGAACGAATCCCGCAACGCCGCCCTGCTGGACCAGGCCCGCGAGGAGCTGGACCAAGGCGATTACCTGGCCGCCCAGGACAAGATCGCCACGCTCCGTGTTCTGGATCCCGAACAACCGCATCTGGACCGGCTGGAAGCCCAAAGCTACCTGCTGCAGGCCAGGCAGCAAAAAGACAGCGGCGATCTGACCGCCGCGGTGGTCTCCTACCAGCGCAGCCTGGGGCTGGATCCCGGACTCGAGGCCGCGCGGACCGAATTGCAGACCGTACGCGACCTGAGCGACAAGCAAGCGGCGCGCAGCCAGAAACTGCGCACCCTTCTGGACCAGGCCCTGAGCCACTTCGCGGCCGGCGACCTGATCGCGGCCCGGGACGGCTTCCAGACCATTCTGGAGCTGGATCCCCAGGACTCCGACGCCAGGTCCTTCCTGAAATCCACCCTGCAGAGCATCGACCTGCAATGCGAGACCCTGGCCGACAGGGCCCTTGCCTCGGCCCAGGCGGGCAATTTCCAGGCGGCGCAGACCGATCTGGACCGGGCCCACTCCCTGGCCCCCGGCAACAGGCATCTTGCCGACTGCACCCGGAGCATCGAACGGTTACGGAACCGGGCCCGTGCCTCGGCGGCGCAAACCCCCGCCGGAGGTCACCGGCAGGGTACGTCCGTCCCACCGTCCCCGGCGGTCACCGCCCCCAGGCAGTCCTATGCCGACCTGCCCTTCAAGCGCCAGGCCGAGATCGGACGCCTTTACAACGAGGGTGTCAGGGCCATGGAGGAGCAACGCCGAGACGACGCGGTCCGTTACTGGGAACTGGTCTGGTCCAGCGCACCGGATTACCAGCAGGTCGCCGAAAACCTCAAGCAGGAGTACCTGGTTCAGGGTATGGAAGCCTTCGCCGCCGGTCGGCTCGACCTGGCCATCAGCACCTGGGAAAAGGCCCTGCGGGTCGACCCCGGCGACGCCCGCACCAAGGGTTACCTGGCGCGTGCCTACGACCACCGCAACAGGATCAAACGCCTGAAAGCCGATGAATGATGAGCAACGAGGCCGCCACAACAACCGCACCCACCCGGCGCCGCAAGCTCGTGGTCAGCCTGCGTCTGATCTCTTCGGTGGCCGCGGCCCTGATGGTTGGGTTGTCCACGGGCGTCATCATTCATGTCAACGAGGACAACCTCCAGCATACCCTGATCCGGGAGGCGCAAACCCAGGTCCTGCTCGAGGCCCGCAACCTGGCGCTGGTCAGCACCGACCCCCTGCTGAGCGAGTTCCCCGAACTGACCCTGATGCCCCTGGCCAAGGACATCATGAATTCACGCCCCCAGCTGGTGAACGTGGTCATCATCAACCACCTGGGCACCATCGTGGGTTCTCCCGAGGCGAACCTTCTGGGCACGAGCTATGTGCCGCCGGGTGCCGCGGCGGCCATCACCGACAACAGGACCAAGCCGGGCGAAAAGATGTTCATGACCGGAACCGATCTGGTCGTATCCACACCGGTACGGCATGCCAACGGAAGCAACCTGGGCACGGTGGTCCTCACGTACGACACCCGGTTCATCGACCGCAAGGTCCAGGCCGGTCGCAAGGCCTCGGTCAAGGCCTTGCTGATCCTGCTGGCAGGAGCCATGGCCTTGGCGGCCTTCCTCATGTCCCTCCTGTTCCGGCCCCTGAGCCGCGTGCGGGAAGGGCTCGAACGTATCGGCCGGGGGGACCTGGAAACCCCCATGGCCATCCGGGACATCACCGAGCTGGGTTTGCTGGCCACCACCGTGAACACCATGGCCTCGCAACTGAAGACATCCCGCGCCCTGACCCATGCCCGGGAAAAGGAAATCGTCGAGACCCAGAAGGAGGTGGTCATCACCTTGGGCCAGGTGGTGGAAAGCCGCTCCCTGGAAACCGCCAACCACACCGTCCGCGTGGGCGACATGAGCCATGAGCTGGCCCTCCTGGCCGGGCTCGATCCGGACGAGGCCGAGTTGATCCGCATGGCATCGCCCATGCATGACGTGGGCAAGATCGGCATCCCCGACCGGATCCTCAACAAGCCCGGCAAGCTGACGGACGAGGAATACCGGCTGATCCAGACCCATGCCGAGATCGGCCACCGCATCCTGAACAAGAGTCAGCGCACCATCCTCAAGGCCGCGGCCATCATCGCCCACCAGCATCACGAGAAATGGGACGGCACCGGCTACCCCCGCGGCATCGAGGGCGAAGACATCCACATCTACGGCCGCATCGTGGCCCTGGTGGATGTCTTCGATGCCATCTCCTGCGACCGCGTCTACCGCCAGGCCATGCCCCTGGACAAGGTCCTGGACATCATCAAGTCCGAACGGGGCAAGCATTTCGACCCCCGGCTGGTGGACATATTCCTGGCCAATCTGAACCGCTTCCTGTCCATCCGGGACAGATACCAGGACAGCATGAACGACCTCGTGGAGGCCATCCCAGAATACGTCGCCCTGGAACAGGAAAAATCACCGGTCTGACCCGAATTATTCGGGTCTTTCCGACGCCCCAGAACTTGGCCCGCACCAGATGATCTCTCATATCAGAACACCCGCACATGCGGGTGTTCTCTGACTTTTCCTCAAATACGGCCAGGGTTGCGGGACGATGCCAACCTGTCTTGGTGGCACCCGTGAGCGCAACCTGTTATAGTCGCTTTCCGTAAAGACATCATCAGCCCGCGTATTTCACACGTGCCGCCATGATCGCACGCCCGAGCGAAAGGTTTCCCATGCCCCGCAAGATCCTGGTCATCCCGGCCGCCCTGGTCCTGGCCGTCGCCCTGGCGGGCTCCGGCCTAGCCTGCACCAACCTCATCGTCAGCCCCGGCGCCAGCGCCGACGGCTCCGTGTACGTCACCTACACCTGCGACGGCGAGTTCCATCCGCACCTGAGCCGGATCCCCGCCGCCGACCACGAGCCGGGCGAGATGCAGCAGGTCACCCATTGGGACAACAAGCCCGTGGGCGAGATCCCCTACCCCCCGCACACCTACGGCGTGGTGAACCTGATGAACGACCACCAGGTCTCCGTGGCCGAGACCACCACCGGCGGCCGCAGCGAGCTGGTCAACCCCGATGGCATGCTGCACTACTGGCAGCTGATGCGCCTGGCCCTGCAGCGGGCCTCCTCCGCGCGCGAATGCGTCGAGGTCATGGGCTCCCTCGTGGGCAAATACGGCTACCGCAGCAGCGGCGAATCGTTCTGCATCACCGACCCCCACGAGGCCTGGATCATGGAGATGACCGGGCCGGGCAAGGGCGGTCGCGGCGCCTTCTGGGTCGCCTTGCGCGTGCCCGACGGCTATATAAGCGCCTTCGCCAACGGCGGCCGCATCGGCACCTTCCCTCAGCACGACCAGGACAACTGCCTGTACACCAAGGAGATGATCCACTATGCAGCGGCGCAGGGCTGGTATGACCCCGCCGACGGTGACTTCAACTGGCGCGAGGCCTTCCATCCGTCCGACGCCCAGAAGCTGCGCTACACGGCGACGCGCGTGTGGAGCATCTTCCGCCGCGCCGCCCCCTCGCTGGACCTCGGCCCCGACTACCATCGCGGGGTCCCCGGAGCCGAGCCCTACCCCCTGTGGGTCAAGCCCGACCACAAGCTGACCACCGCCGACGTGTTCGCCCTGATGCGAGACCACTACGAGGGCACCCCCTTCGACATGACCCAGGGCGTGGACGCCGGGCCGGGCCATCTGCCCCGCCACCTGCGGCCCATGGGCTTCGAGGTCGACGGGATGAAGTACACCTGGGAGCGCCCCATCTCCACCCAGCAGACGGGCTTTTCCATGGTCTGCCAGGCACGCGCCTGGCTGCCGGACATGGTCGGCGGGGTGACCTGGTACGGCCTGGACGACACCGACTTTACCTGCTACACGCCCCTGTACTGCGGAATCGACGCCCTGCCCGCGAGCTACACCACCGGCAGCCTGCAGAAGTTCAGCTGGGACTCGGCGTGGTGGGTGTTCAACTTCGTCTCGAACTTCTCGGCCACCCGCTACGACAAGATGATCCAGGATGTGCGCGCGGTGCAGGCCGAGATCGAAAACCGCTACCTCGCCCTGCAGCCCGCGGTCGAACGAACCGCCGCCTCCCTGCTCAAGGACGATCCCGACCTGGCCCGCGGATACCTGACCGATTACTGCGTCATTCACGCCGAGGATGTGGTGAAGAAATGGCGCGCCCTGGGCGAGCACCTGCTGACCAGGTACAACGACGGCTACATCCAGGACGAGAACGGCCGCCCCCACGAGGTGGGCTACGACGAGGCCTGGCTGCGCGAGGTCCTGAAGCAGCGCCCGGACCAGTTCCGCCTGCCGGACGCCCAGGATAAGCTGACCCAGCCCACGGAGTACTGACCTGGATAGTGATGGAGACCGGGCCTGAACCCTTCATCCTCGTCCCCAGGGACGGCGGCGCGGAACTTCCTGTTCCTCGCCGCCTCGGCATTCCGGCCCCTCCGCCCTCCATGGCTCCGGAACCTCCATGACGCCCTGGTGCCGAGGATGAAGGATTCAGGCCCGGTCTCCATCACCCCCCATGGCACTCGCTGCAGCCGGTGGTCTTCCATTCCTGGTCGATGTCCTCGGGATGGTGGTACTCCACCCCGGTCAGGGATTCGAAGACCCCGCCGGACTTCACCGCTTGCTCCACGATGTCGTGGCACAGGTAGCAGTCACGGGAGATGACCTCCCCGTCAGCGGTCTCGTGCAGCCCGTCATGGCACCGAAAACAGCCCGGGGTGGTCAGGTGCCCGATGTGGTCGGGGAAACCGCGCCAGTCCACCTTCATCTCGGGGAAGATGTTGGTCCGAAACAGCTCCCGGGCCGTGAGGGAAGCCGCCTGGATCTCCTTGGCCATGACGGCGGCACGGACCGGATCATCAGCCTTGAAATGCGCCACCACGCCCGCATCGATGGCGGCCAGGGCCGCCTCCTCGGTTTCATACTCGGCCGACATCAGATCCACCAGCAGGGCCTTGATCCCCGGCAGATCGGGGGAGATCCGGCCGGCCGCCATGGCCTCGTTGACCAGCCTGGCCGGCGGGTTGTAATGGTGCGTGGGGCGGTTGTGGCAATCGATGCAGTCCATGGTGCGCACCTCGTGGCCGGCCAGGGCTTGCGAATCCACAGGAGCCTCGGTGCTGCGGAAGATCTTTTCCTTCCCGTCCGCGTCTGTGTACTTGACCCAGGGGATCTCCAGCCGCCGCTCGTCGGTGGCGATGTAGTCGATCTTGACGTTCTCGGCCACATGCCAGTGGATCCCGTGGGCCTTGCGCAGACCCGCCCCCCCGCCGCCGGTCTTCATCAACAGCTTCAGGCGCCAGTGGGTGTTTTCATCGTCGGAGGCGAAATAGTCGTGCCGGACCAGCTTCTCGCCCAGGAAATGGGCCGGCCAGTGGCACTGTTCGCAGGTGTCGCGCGAGGGCCGCAGGTTATGGACGGGCGTGGGGATGGGCCGGCTGTACTTGTGGAACAGCACGGAGTAGACCTGGTAGGCGCCCGAGAGCTTGGACTTGACGAACCACTGGGCGCCCGGCCCGATGTGGCATTTCACGCAGCCGATCCGCGCGTGGGGCGAGACCTGATAGGCCGCATACTCGGGTTTCATGACCTCGTGGCACATCGTGCCGCAGAACTCCGTGCTGTCGGTGTACTCGTAGGCCTGGAAACTGCCGAAGCCCGAGGCCACCAGGAAGATCACCCCACCGATCGTGATCATGATCGTGGCCCGCAGGTGGGCGGGGTTGTTCAGGTCGATGCGGGGCAGCTGCTCGGTGCTGGGCAGGCCCAGATGCCGGCGCCGCAGCTGGCGCGCCACACCGAAACCGGCCACCAGCAACCCCAGGATCATCAGCCCCGGCAGGATCACGAACGCGATCACTCCCATGTAGGGGCTGCTGTCACGGGACAGGTAGGCCCACCCCAGCAGCAGGATGATCAGCCCCAGACAGAGGGCGGCCACCGAGCCGCCCAACAGGGTGATCGTGTTGTAGAAGGCAGGGGGCAGCTTGCGGGTATGGTGATATCCGGAATCCGTCGGCGGGTGCTCGGTCATGGGCAGGCTACCTTCCTGAAAAGGAGTCCCCTCTGCCGACAATATCCTATATTTTTACTTGGCTTTCAACCAAATTCGCAGCCACGGGCATTCAATCAAAATTCCCCGGCGGCGGCGGGGAGGCCACGGTCCACTCCAGGCCCTCGGCGCCCCAGGGATTGTCCGGCACGGGTCTGTCGCAATTCACCGACCCGATGAAGTTCGCCGCGACCGTCACCAGCCCGAAGAACAGGAGCAGCATCCCCAGGCCGGACACCTCACCCAGGCCCAAGGAGTCCTCGGCGAACGGCCCCATGTCCGCGGGCACGCCGCGCGCGCCCAGGATCAGCTGCGGCACGAGCATCAGGTTCACACCCAGCAGATACAAGATGCCACCGACACGGCCCACGGTCTGGCTCACCTCATGGCCGGTCATCTTGGGCCACCAGAAGTTCAAACCCGCCAGCAGGGCCGACAGCACCCCACCCCACAGGATGTAGTTCAACTGGGCGGTGGCGAACATGGTCGCCCCCAGATACGCCCCGGGGGCCGGGCTGCCCAGAAACAGGGCGATGGCCACGGCGATGCCCGCATGCAGCAGGAACGCCACGGTGAAGGTTGTGGGCGCGGCGCACGCCACGGCCCCGCGGTACAGGGTGGCCAGGATGAAGTAGGCCAGGATGGCGGCCGGGATGACCACCAGCACGCTCAGCACCGAGAACACGAAGGTCACCTCGGGCGCCTGCCCCCAGGGGCCCAGGTGGATGCCCCAGGTGCTCACGCCGACGGCCAGCAGGGCGATGAGCGCTCCCACGACCCAGCGATAACCCGGCACCGGTTTGCGGCTGACGCCCTCGACCACGGCGAAGATCATCCCGACCGCGGGGATCAGGGCGAAATAGGCCGCCGGGCGGGTGACGAACCAGAAATAGCCCAGCCAGGACAACGGATCGCTGTCCGGTCCGAAGGGGCCGTGGCCGGCGGCGCGGCCGGCAGCGAGGTAGCCCACGATGACCGCCAACAGGATGCCCATGGCAGCCAGCAGGTAGGAACCCAGGTACAGGCCCCAGACCATCAAGGGCAGCTTGAAAAAGCCCATGCCCGCACGCCGCTTGGTATGCACCGTGAGCAGGAAATTCGATCCGGTGAGCAGCCAGCTCAAACCGACCAGGGCCAGCCCCGCGGCCAGCAAGGGGAAGGCCCCCGGCGCGGTGAGGCTCAAGGGAGTGGCCAGGGTCCATCCGCACGCCACGGCGTTCAGCACGTACGAGCCCAACAGCAGGACCAGCCCCCCCACATACAGCCGTAGGGACCAGATGGACCATCCGGGCAGGGCCATGTTGCGCGCCCCGATCTGCAGCGGCAGCAGGAAATAGCCCAGGGTCACCGGAATCACCGGCGCCAGGAAGAGGAACACCAGCAGCAGGCGCTGGTAGGTGATGGTCCGGAAGATCAGGGCCGGATCGGCGCCCATGCCGCCCAGGGCCTTGACGGCCAGCAGGATCTGGAACAACAAGCCCAGCAACAGCACGCCCATGGTCCAGCCCAGGTACATCATGCCCACCCGTTTGTGGTCCCGGGCGCCGAACCAGGCGCCTGCAGCGTCGCTTGCGGTCAGATAGCTTCCCGCAGAGGCGGTCCCACCGTTGCTCATCTACTTCTCCTTCCGGCTGCCGCCGGTCGTATCGGCAGCCGCGGCGCCGTCCCCGGTTCCGCCGTGATCGCTGAGCGTCTTGAGCCATTCGGTGATGGCCCCGATCTCCTTGTCGTTCAGCTTGCCCAAAAACGGCGTCATCACCGGTTCGTAGCCCTCGACCACCTTCTTGTTGGGGTAGAGGATGGATTCACGGATGTAGTCGTCATCGACGGCCACGGTCGTGCCGTCGCGCAGCTTCGCCTCGTGGCCGTACACGCCCTTGAAGCTCGGACCGACCAGGCGCGCGCCGTTGATCGTATGGCAGGCCTTGCAACCCATGCGGCTGTAGAGCAGTTCGCCCACCTCGGGCAGGGTGCGGCCGGCGAAGATGTCGGCGATGGACTGCAGCCACTGGTCGTAGTCCGCCTGGTTCTGGACCACCAGGGCCGTCCGCGCCACCAACAGGCTGTCGCCGCTGAACAGGTCATCCTGCAAGGGGAAGGTGTCGGCCACCGTCGCGGTGAACCAGGCCCGGCTCGTCTTGCCCGGGGTGATGGCCTGGTGCAGGCGCAGGGCCGGGATGGACAGGCCGTGCACCACGTCGGTCGATTCCATGTTCAGCACCACGGGCCGGCCCACCGCCGCGTGCAGGGTATCGGCGAAGTTGCCCCCCGGGTACTCGAAGGAGAAGGCGCCGGTGCGGGCGGTGACCCCGACGGGGAAGGCCTCGTACGGCGGCACCGACTGGTCCAGGTAACCGGGCAGGCCGATGGCCACGGCGAACACCGCCAGAGCGGCCGCAGCCAGGACCCACAGGCCGAACAGCAGGCGGCTGAAGCCCGTGCCGGCCTCTCCCTTTTGCTCGGCATCACGGCGGCCGAAGAGCCGCACGAAGGCCACCGCCAACCCCACCACCAGGATCACCGCGAAGGCGCTCACCACGTACAGGGCCTGGAAGGGCGCATCCACACCCTTGGTCGCCGTGGAAGCGGCCCGGGGCAGCCAGGTGGCCAGAAGCATCGTCACCGGCACGCTTGCCATCACTGCCCCTTTCCCTGCGCGGCGGGGGCGGCGCCCCCGTTCATTTCTATCACGCGGGCCATGGCGTCCTCGATGGGCATGCAGGCCTGGGTTTTCTGCTCATCCAGCCAGCGCGGCTGCTCGGCCAGGATGGCGCGCTGCTCCGCCAGCGCGGCCTGCAGCGTCTCGTTGGCCGGCTGGACCTGCTTGGCCTCGACCACCTTGGCGCGGGACGCCAGGAACCCCCCCTGCAGGAACAGGGACAGGGCATAGAGGAAGATGACCAGGGCCAGACCGCACAGCACCACCGCCGGCGCGTCGAAGCCCGATTTCTCGCGTACGTTCTCTCGCATGTCCATCCTTACGTGTCCCGGCGGCCCGGCCGCCGGTGCTCGAGGCAACGGGTCAGGCGTTCTCGAACCGCAGCGAATCCTCCAGGCGCGGATCCCCGACAGGCACCAGGGAATGGCCCCCGGCCAGCCGTGTGATCGCGGCCAGCCAGATCCCGGCCAGTCCGATGAAACAGGTCACATCCATGAGGCTGAAGGTGAAGCCCTCGCTGAATTCGGGCATGATCACCCAGTACAGGTTCAGCCACTGGGCGGCGATGATCCAGAACGCCCAGAAGGCCAGCAGCTTGCGGCTGCGCTTGGCGAAGCGGGAGATCAGGCCCGCGAACGGCAGCACGAAGGCCGCGAAGATCAGGACGATGCCCAGCTTGCCCCACCCCTCGCGCGAGCGGTGCAGGAACCAGCTGGTCTCCTCGGGAATATTGGCGTACCAGTACAGCATGTACTGGCTGAAGGCGATGTAGGCCCAGAAGAAGGTGAAGGCGAACATGCCCTTGCCGTAGTCGTGGAAATGCTCGGGGCTGACGATCCGGGTCAGCCGGCCGGTGTTCTGCAGCCCCATGGTCAGCAGGGTCATCACCGCGAAGAACGAGACGAAGCCCCCGGCCCAGTAGTAGACCCCGAAGATCGTGCTGAACCACAGGGGATCCATGCTCATCAGCAGGTCGAAAGAGGCCATGGCGATGGTGATGGCCCCGATCATGATGGCGAACCCGCTGTAGTTCTCCAGCCGCAGGGTGATCTTCACGTCCTTGCTGGAATCCTGGGCCACCGACTGCCGCCAGAAGAACAACCCGTAGAAGGACCACACCACGAAGTAGATCGCCCAGCGCGCGAGGAAGGCGCCCTGGCTGAACCATGCGGCCTTGTGGGCCATGGCCGGCAAGGCGGCCGTCTCCGGCTCGGCCCAGCCGTAGATCCGGCCCGCGAAGATGAGCACCGGGATGGACAGGACCGCCAGCAGGGGCATGACCGCGGCCATGACCTCGGCCAGGCGCCGGATCACGATGTCCCAGCTCGCCTTCGTCACGTACATGATGGGCAGGAAGGTCAGGGCCCCCAGGCTGATGCTCAGGATGTAGGTGAAGCCGACCAGGTAGCTGTAGCCGAAGTGCCGCATGCCGTCGCCGGCGGCCGCGCCCAGGGCGAAGGTCACCGCCAGGCCGATCACTCCGACCGCGGCGCTGACGGCGAATACCCGCCCACCGAGCCCGTCCAGGCTGATGTTCGTGTCCTCGAGACGGGGAAAGCTGGAATGAGCCAATTCAACAACTCCAGGCTGCGCCGGACCGCATCCGGCAGGAAACTTCTTATGGCGCCCTATTGCCCGAGGGCGGCGCTCGCCTCGGCCGGCAGGTCATCCCGGGAGGCGTTGCGGGACAGCTGCAGGGCGCGCACATAGGCGACGATGGCCCACCTGTCCCGCGGCTTGATCTGGTCCTTGTACGACGGCATGTTGCGAATACCGTTGGTGATCGTGTTGTAGATGTGCCCCACCGGACGCTCCACCACGTTCTTGCTGCGCAGGTCGGTGGGCGGGGTCCAGGTGCCCTCGGCCAGCGCCGCGGCCCGGATGTTGACCATGCCGTTGCCGTTGCCGCTCAGGCCGTGGCAGGGGGTGCAGTAGATCTCGAAGCGCTCCCGGCCCCGGGCCATGAGCGTCGAATCGACCTGCACCGGAAACTCGGTCACGAAGGTCGTGTCGCCCTGCACGCGGCCTCGGTAGAAGGGATCGTCCGTGCGCAGGTCCCCGCGGGCCACCGTGCCGGCGACCGGCGTGCGCATGGCCCGGCCGTCGGGAAAGAAGTCGTTTTCATGCTGGGCCTGGAAGTAATGCTGGTTGTCCATGTCGTACACGACCTGGATGCGAGGGTGCGGCTTGACCGCATGGCGGGCCCGGTAGATGCACCCGATGGGCACCAGGGTCAGGGCCACCAGCACCAGCGCGATGTAGATCAACGGTCGCGGCATACCTTTAGTCCTCCGCACTTTCGTGGACTTCCTCGACCTCGGAACCGCCGAGGGAGGCCAGAAACTCGCGGGTCTGGTCCAGCTTGAAGGCCGGATCCCGCGCCTCGATGACGATGAAGAACCGGTCCTGGGTCGCCCGACGGAACCGCCGATTGGTCAGCAGGGGGTTGTACCAGCGGGGCATGCCGTTCAGCCCCCACATCCCGAAGAAGGTCGCGAACGCGCTGAACAGCACCGTCAGCTCGAACATGATGGGGATGTTGGCCGGCAGGCCGAACAGGGGCTTGCCCGAGATCACGAACGGGTAGTCGATCGCATTCATCCACCACTGCATGGCCGTGGCCGCCGCCAGGCCCGTCAGGCCGCCCGCCAGGATGATCCAGGGCAGGCGGGTGCCGCGGATGCCCATGGCGTCGTCCATGCCGTGCACCGGGAACGGCGTGTGCACATCCCACTTCCGGAAACCCTGGTCACGAACCTTGGCCGCGGCCTCGAGCAGCAGGCTCGGGCTCTCGAACTCCGTCAGCAGGCCGTAAAGAGCGCCCTGGCTCATCACTTGACCCCCTTCTTGCGGATCTCCTCGGGGATGTCCCCGTGGTAGTCGCCCACGATGTGGCGCTCGCCGCTGTGCGGGTCGGCCATGGGCATCACGGTCTTGACCTCGGCCATGGCCACCATGGGCAGGAAGCGGATGAACAGCAGCACCAGGGTGAAGAACAGGCCCCAGCTGCCCAGGAAGGTCAGGATGTCCACGATGGTCGGCCGGTAATAGGCCCAGCTCGAGGGCAGGAAATCGCGGCTCAGCGAGGTCACCGTGATCACGAAGCGCTCGAACCACATGCCGATGTTCACGAAGATGTACAGGATCCACATCACCGGGATCGAGGTGCGCAGCTTCTTGAACCAGAACAGCTGCGGGGTGATCACGTTGCAGGTGACCATGATCCAGTAGGCCCAGGCGTAGGGGCCGAAGGCGCGGTTGACGAAGGTGAAGCCCTCGGTGGGGTTGCCTCCGTACCAGGCGATGAAGAACTCGGTGGCGTAGGCGAACCCGACCATGGAGCCGGTGGCCAGGATGATCTTGTTCATGTTCTCCAGGTGGTGCAGGGAGATGATCTCCTTGAGTCCGAAGAACTGCCGCGCCGGGATCAGCAACGTGCCCACCATGGCGAAGCCGCTGAACACCGCGCCGGCCACGAAGTAGGGCGGGAAGATGGTGGTGTGCCAGCCGGGCAGCTGGGCCGTGGCGAAGTCGAACGAGACCACCGAGTGCACCGACAGCACCAGGGGGGTGGCCAGACCGGCCAGGATCAGGTACGCCTTCTCGTAGCGGTGCCAGTGGCGGTGGCTGCCCACCCAGCCCAGGGACAGGATGCCGTAGATGATCTGCTGCAGCTTGCCCTTGGCGCGATCGCGCAGGGTGGCCAGGTCGGGGACCATCCCCGTGTACCAGAACAGCAGCGAGACGGTGGCGTAGGTGCCCACGGCGAACACGTCCCACAGCAGCGGGCTGCGGAAGTTGGGCCACATGTGCTGGAAGTTGGGGATGGGGAACAGCCACCACACCACCCAGACGCGCCCCACGTGGATGCCAGGGAAGATCCCGGCGCAGATCACCGCGAAGATGGTCATGGCCTCGGCAAAGCGGTTGATCGACGTACGCCATTTCTGGCGCAACAGGAACAGGATGGCCGAGATCAGCGTCCCGGCGTGGCCGATGCCCACCCAGAACACGAAGTTCACGATGGCCCAGCCCCAGCCCACCGGGTTGTTCAGGCCCCAGACCCCCACGCCGGTCAGGATCAGGTAGCCGATCATCAGGAACAGGATGGCCGTCAGCCCCGCCGTGAAGGTGAACGCCACGTACCAGGCCAGCGGGGTCTTGCGTTCCAGGACGATGTCCGAGACCTTCTCGGTGATCGTCGTGAAATCATTGTTCCCGAGGATCAGCTGCTGCGGCCGCGTGGGGTCGTCGGCCGTGTTGTTCAGATAGTCGGTAGCCGCCGCTTTCATCGTTCAGGTTCCCCTTCGTGGCCGTGACCGGCGCCATGCCCTGCGGCCGCGGCGATCTCGGGGTTCGGGTTGCGGATGCGCGCCATGTAGAAGGTCCGCGGTTTGATGTTCAGGTAGCTGAGCAGGTCGTACGAACGCGGAACCTCGCGCAGCTTGCTGACCCTGCTGGCCGGATCGTTCAGGTCGCCGAAGACGATGGCGTCGGTCGGGCAGGTCTGGGCGCAGGCCGGCAGGATGTCTCCGTCGCGGATCTTGCGGTTTTCCACCCGGGCGGTGACCCGGGCCTTCTCGATGCGCTGCACGCAGTAGGTGCATTTTTCCATGACCCCGCGCGCGCGCACGGTCACGTCCGGGTTGAGCACCAACCGCTGGGTGGCGGTCAGGTCCTCGAAATTATTGAACCAGTTGAACCTTCTGACCTTGTAGGGGCAGTTGTTCGAGCAGTAGCGGGTGCCCACGCAACGGTTGTAGACCATCATGTTCAGGCCCTCGCTGCTGTGCATGGTCGCGGCCACCGGGCAGACCTCTTCGCACGGGGCCAGCTCGCACTGGGCGCAGGCCACCGGCTGCTGGGCGCACTCGGGATCCTCGGGATCGCCCAGGAAGTAGCGGTCCAGGCGGATCCACGACATCTCGCGGCCGCGGGCCACCTCGTCCTTGCCGACGACCGGGATGTTGTTCTCGGCCTGGCAACCGATGATGCAGGCGTTGCAGCCGTTGCAGGCGTTCAGGTCCACGGCCATGCCCCACTTGTAGCCGCTGTAGTCCCATTCCTTCCACAGCGATTCGAGGGGCGGATGGTGGATGCCCATGTGATCCACGAACTCCGGATGCTCCTTGTACTCCTCGAGGTCGCCCTGCCTGACCAGCCCCGGCACGCGATTCTGGATCTCGTCGCTGCCCACCTTGTCCATGGCGTGGTGGTCCTGGGTGACGGCCAGCTTGTAGGTGCGCCCGGTCTTGCCCAGCTTCAGACCCTGGCCCCCGTGCAGGGCGCCCGTGGTGCGCAGGGTGTAGGCGTTGAATCCCGCTCCGCGGCCCACGCGGCCGGCGTCCTTGCGCCCGTAGCCCAGCATCACCGAAACCGACCACGGAGCCTGCCCCGGCAGCAGGTAGACGGGCATCTCCTGCTTGCGGCCGGCGAACTGGAGCTCGACCAGATCGCCGTGGGCCACGCCGAGTTCCGCGGCCGTGGCCGGGCTCAGCAGGGCGGCGTTGTCCCAGGTCAGCTTGGTCATGAAATCGGGCAATTCCTGCAGCCAGGCGTTGTCGCAGAAACGGCCGTCGTAAACCGACTGGTCGTGGTGGATGCTCAGCTCGAGGTTGCCGGCGTCCAGGAACCCGGGTGCCTGGGGCGGCGTGATGGGCGCCCCGGCCAGGGCCAGGGGCTCGCCGCGCGAGGCCGAGCCCTGCAGGATGCCGTCGTGGATGAATCGCCGCCACTTCTTCTCGAAGCGGGGGTCCTCCGCCGGGGCGGCCGCGCCCCAGCCGGCCCCGCGGGCGAAGGAATCGCGCGTGATGTCGTATGCCGTGCGCGGCTTGTCGTCGGCCAGCAACGACAGCACCTCGGCCACGGTCTTGCCCCCGAACAGGGGCTTGATCAGGGGCTGGACCGCCAGGTACGAGCCGTCCCAGCCGGTGGCATCGCCCCAGCTCTCCAGGTAATGGGCCCGCGGCAGATGCCACTGGCACAGCCTGCTGGTGGCGTTCTCGGTCTCGGCCAGGTGGATGCGGGTGGCGGCCTTCTGCAGGGCCGCGGCGAAATCCAGGTCCGCCGGCGCGTCATAGGCCGGGTTCCCGCCCAGGATCAGCAGGGTGCCCACCTTGCCCGCCTGCAGGTCACCGGCCAGGGCCTCGATATCCCCCAGCGGCGGCATTTCCTGCGGCAGATAGGCGACGGTCTTGCCCACGTTATCCAGGGCCTGGTTCAGCGTGTGGACCAGGGCGTGGGTCTCAGGCGGGCGGCGCATGCCGGCCACCAGGAGGCTCCGGCCCCGGTTGGCCATCAGATCCTGAGCCACAGCCGCTACGTGGTCGCCGCCGGCCGCGTGCCCGCGCCAGGGCTGCAGGTCGGCCCGCGTCACGCCCGTGCCCAGGGGCAAGGGCAGCCCCTGACCCAGGACCAGCTCGGCCGCCAGCGCCCACACGGTCGCATCGATATGGGACGCGGGCGTGGGGAAGCGATGATCGGCCATGCCGCCGGTGGTGGTGAAGGTGTTCTCGTAGACGTATAGCCGGTTCATGCGGCCGGTCTCGGGACGGCGCCCACGGGCGAAGCTGCGGCTGTTGCGCAGGGCGGTGGGGTGGTCCTGCAGGAAGTTGGCGTCGAAGTCGACGATCACCCGGGCCCTGTCCACCATGAGCTGGCTGCGGGCAGGAGTGCCGAAGGCCAGCTTGGCGCCCTGCATCTCGTTGATGCGGCACACCGGCTCGTGGAAATACACCCGCGCGCCGCGGTACCGCTGCTGGAGGCGCGCCAGCATCCCCCACACCGCAGGCGAGGTGGTCATCCCGGTCAGGATGGCCAGCCGGCCGCCGGCCAGGCCACCGAAGTGCTTCCGGGCGAAGGCCTGGAACTCATCCCAGGTGGCCTTGGCCCCCAGGGAGTCGTCGCCGAAGCTGCTGCGGCGCAGGACGCTCCGGCTGCGGTCGGGGTTGTACAGGTCCAGCACCCCGGCCTGGCCGAAGACGTTGGTCGCCCCGCCGCTCAAGGGGATGTCGGGATTGCCGTCGATCTTGATGGGGCGGCCGTCATAACTTGTCGCCAGCACCGGCAGGGCCACCGGGCCCAGCTCCATGGTGGTTGCGAATTGCCGCGGCGTGCCCGGATCGGTGCCCTCGGGCCTTTCGGCGTAGGGCATGATCTTCTCTTCCGGCCAGCTGCAACCGGCCAGGGTGGCCAGGGCCATCGAAGCGCCCATGACCTGCAGGAAGCGGCGCCGGGAGATCCCGTCGGGGGCCTCGATACCCCCGGGAAACTCGTTTTCCTGGAAGCGGGTGAACTCCACGTCGGCTTCCCGCTCGCTCAGGCTGCGCCAGAAATCCCCGTGGTGGCTGCTATCGGACATACAGGACCTTTCCTAGCGATGGCAAGTGGTACAGTCGGTGGACGGGTTGATGTCGTGCTCGACCCGCAGGCGCGCGCCCAGAACCGCGGGATCCTCGCCGCCGGCGGGCCGCCACTCCATGTCCGTGACGTATTCCCGGGGCCGCAGATTGGGCTCGGGGTTGCGATGGCATTCCAGGCACCAGCCCATGGTCAGGGGCTCGGCCTGGGCTACGGTTTCCATGCGATCGACACGCCCGTGGCAGCTGACGCAGCCCACCCCGGCCTGGATATGCCCGGCATGATTGAAATACACGAAATCGGGCAGGTCGTGGACCCGGATCCAGGGAATCGCCTCACCGGTCTGGGCGCTCTTGCGCACCAGCTCCAGCTTGGGGCTCTCGGTGCGCACATGGCTGTGGCAATTCA
>JANTFX010000045.1 GCA_024763215.1 Candidatus Krumholzibacteriia bacterium
TCCCAAGGGTTTGGCTGTTCGCCAATTAAAGTGGTACGCGAGCTGGGTTTAGAACGTCGTGAGACAGTTCGGTCCCTATCTGTCGTGGGCGTAGGAGTTTTGAGGGAACCTGTCCCTAGTACGAGAGGACCGGGATGGACGTACCTCTAGTGTACCAGTTGTCTCGCCAGAGGCACCGCTGGGTAGCTATGTACGGCAGGGATAAACGCTGAAAGCATATAAGCGTGAAGCCCCTCCCAAGATAAGAACTCCCGGGCGCAAGCCCCTGAAGGCTCGAGGAAGACGACCTCGTTGATAGGCCACAGGTGTAAGCACAGCGATGTGTTCAGCCGAGTGGTACTAATAAGCCGTGCGGCTTAATCATCTCCTTTTTTTCGGAAAAGGAGCGGGCATGTAAGTGAATCTCGCTACTCTCCATATTCAGTTGTCTTCGGACAGTGATTTTTCGGCGGCGATAGCGCGTGGGAACCACCTGTACCCATTCCGAACACAGAAGTGAAACTGCGTAGCGCCGATGGTACTGCAGGGTCGCCCTTGTGGGAGAGTAGGTCACCGCCGGATTCTTGAAAGCCCCCGACACATGTCGGGGGCTTTTTTTGCTTGGTTCCCAGGCACCAGCCTCTATTTTGAGCCTGTCCGGACTGGCGTTGTTATCCTCCAGGAAAGGCGAACCTCATGGACACATCCAGGATCGCGGCCCGTCTCGAGGCCATCTTTACAGCCCAGAGGTCCACCGCAGGCGAAGCGGTGCGGCTCAACGAACCCGAGGTATTCGACCTGCTTCAGGATCTGGGGCTTGCCACGGCCCCTTACGCCTTTTGCCCCGCTGGGTCGGGCGCAGAGGAAAAAAGGGATTGGGCGGGGCGTGCCCACGGGCTGGTCGCCGGTTCCGGCAAGTTGCTCCTGAAAGTGGTCGGCAGGGAAATCCTGCACAAGACCGAGGCCGGCGGGGTCATGATCCTTTCCGGAGAGGAGTGCGCATCCCCCGCCGCGATCCTCGAAAACGTGGACAGGATGCAGGCTGAGATCCTTTCGCGCGTTGATGAGGGCCAGATCGAGGGTTTTTTGGCGGAGGGTTTCGTGGCCCACCGCCCCAACACCCCCGGGCAGGAAGTGCTGTTGAGTTTGCGGCGTGACCAGGCCTTCGGCCCGGTGGTGATCGTCGGGGTCGGCGGCACCCTCACCGAGTGGTACGGCAAGGGGTGCGCCGGCAACAGCACCCTGATCATGCCGGCCCACGGATTCGACGCCGCCGAAGCCGCAGCGGCGCTGGCGGCCCACCCGCTTCTTTCCCTGCTTTGCCGGCCATCCCGGCTCTATCGAACCCCCCCCGTGGATGCCGAGGCGCTCGCCGGGACCATGGCCGCTTTGGCGGATCTGGGGCGCGGACTGGAGGAGGACCGGAACCTGCCCTGGGAGCTTGCCGAGATCGAGGTCAACCCGGCGGTGATCAGTGAAGGCATGCTGGTGGCTCTTGACGGGGTGGGCGCGTTGCGGAAAAGGAACGCGGGCGCCGCGGTGAGGCCCGTGGGCAAGATCAGGAATCTGTTGCAACCCGCTTCGGCCGTGGTCATGGGCGTCAGCGCCAAGGGGGCCAACCCCGGCCGCATCATCCTGGACAACCTGCTGCGCTCCCCGGGCCTTGAACAAGGGCGGCTGGCCGTGGTCCACGCCAGGGAGAAGGAGATCTCGGGGGTGCCCTGTTATCCGGATGTGGCGGCCCTGCCCCGGAAGTACGATCTGGCCGTGGTCGCCATCCCCGCCGAGGGTGCTCTGGAGGCCATCGCGGACATCGTCGCCTGCGACAAGGCGGAAGCGGTGATCCTGATCCCGGGCGGCTTCGCCGAGGCGGGCCGCAAGGACCTGGCCCGGGATATCGAAAAGGTGCTGGACGATGCCCACGGCCGCCCGGGCGGCGGTCCGGTCATGGTCGGCGGCAATTGCCTGGGGATCGTTTCCCGGGACAACTACAACACCTTCTTCCTGCCCACCTACAAGCTTCCGTTCAATCCGGGGCGGGGGAAGAACCTCGCCATGATCAGCCAATCGGGGGCCTACCTGGTGACCTTCGCCAGCAACTACGACGGGTTGATCTCTCCGCGGGCCAGCATCAGCTTCGGCAATCAGATGGATCTGACGGTGGCCGACTTCCTGGAGTATTTCCTCACCGAGCCCGCCGTCAACGTCATGGCCTGCTACGTGGAAGGGTTCCGCGACGGGGACGGCCAGCGGTTCCTGGATTTCGCCCGGCGGGCGCGCACGGCCGGCAAGCGGGTGATCGTCTTCAAGGCCGGCAAGACGCCCCTGGGGGCCAGGGCCGCCGCCAGCCACACCGCTTCGCTGGCCGGAGATTACGCGGTGGCCTCATCCTGCCTGGCCGGTGCCGGAGTCACCGTCGCCGAGAGTCTGAACCATTTCGAGGACCTCATCATGGCGTTCACCCTGCTGGCCGACCGCCCCGCGGCGGGGCTCCGCACCGGAATCATCAGCAATGCGGGGTTTGAATGCTCCACGGTGATGGATCAGATGGCGGGTCTGGAACTGGCCGTGTTCGATGCCGGAACGCAGGCCGTCCTGGACGAGGAGCTGCCGTTGTTCGCGCACAGGACCAACCCCATCGACTGCACGCCAATGACCGGAACCGACGCCTTTGCGGCGGCCTGCCGGGCGATTCTGGACAGCCCGGCCGTGGATGCGGCCATCCTGTCCTCGGTGCCGGTCACCCCGGCGCTGAACAACCTGCCCCCCGCCGGTGACGGACGGCACGCCGAGGACCTGGACGACCCCCGTTCGCAGCCCAGGCAGATGCTTGAGATCATCGGGAGTTCCTCTAAACCCGTGGTGGTTGTGGTCGATTCGGGTAGCATCTACGATCCCATGTGCCGTATGCTGCTGGGCGCGGGGATACCGGTGTTCCGCAAGATCGACAGGGCGGCTCGCGCGTTGGCCGCCTTCTGCGCCGAAACAAAGAGGTCGTCATGAAGAAGTTCTGGATCGTGTTCATCATCCTGGTGGTCCTGTTCGGAGGGGGCATGTTCACCTTCTGGAAGCTGGTTTCGGGCCTCCAGGAAGCTCCCGTCGCCATCGAGGGCGGGGTGCTGGTGTGGAAGGCTCACGGGACCGTGACCGAGGAGAGGGACGACAGCTTCGTGGGCCGCATGCGGGGCGGCGACCAACCCACAATGAGCGAGATCCTGCTGGCGCTCAAGCGGGCCCGGACCGACGACCGCATCAAGGGGCTGGTCCTGGACATGAAGGGGCTGGCGGTCGACTGGGCCAAGCTGGAGGAGCTCCAGACCGCGGTGCGGGATTTCTCCGCCACAGGCAAGCCCGTGGTGGCCTACCTGGACGGGGGGATGACCCGGGACTACGCCCTGGCCGCCCAGGCGCCCGAGGTCGTGCTGTCGCCCGAGGCGAACCTCATGGTGCTGGGCGTGGTGGCCGAGCTGGATTTCCTCAAGGACACCCTGGGCAAGCTGGGCATGAAGGCCGACTTCATCCATATCGGGCAGTACAAGAGCGCCCCCGAGCGGATGACCCGTGACAGTGCCTCGGAGGCCAACCGCACCATGGTCTCTTCCATCGTGGATGACCGTTACAACGCCCTGGTCGGGATGCTGGCGGACGGGCGGGACGTTCCTAACCAGGTGGCTGCCGGTTGGATCGACCAGGGGATGTTCGATGCCGCCGGGGCCGTCACCGCCGGCCTGGCCGACACCCTCATGTACTGGAACGACCTGCTCGATGCGGATTTCCCCGACCAGCCCGTGACCTACCTCGAGGACTACGTCCTGGATATGCCCGCGGCCCGCAAGGAGGCCCCCAAGGTGGCCCTGGTCCACATCAGCGGCATCATCATGCCCGGGCCCAGCAAATTCGACAACCTGCAGGGCAAGATCGCCGGCAGCGAGACGGTGACCGACCAGCTGCAGCAGGTCCTGGACGATGAAGATATCCAGGCCCTGGTCCTGCGCGTGGATAGCCCGGGCGGCAGCGCCCTGGCCAGCGACCTGATCTGGAACGAGATCCGCAAGGTGAAGGAGAAGATGCCGGTCATCGTTTCCATGAGCGGCATGGCTGCCAGCGGGGGCTACTACGTATCCTGCAACGCCGATTCCATCTTCGCCGACCCCGGAACCCTCACCGGCTCCATCGGGGTCTATGCCGGCAAGCTCGACCGCAGCGGGATGTACCGCAAGATAGGCGTCAACCGGGAATTTATCACCAGGGGGCAGAACGCCCTTTTCTTCTCGGACGAGGGTGGGTTCACCACGGGTCAGCGCAAGCTGTTCGAGGCCCAGTTGGCCGGATTCTACGAGAGGTTCCTGGCCAAGGTCGCCGCCGGCCGCCACAGCACCCGGGACCGGATCCATGCCATCGCCCAGGGGCGGGTGTGGACCGGCGCCCAGGGCGAGCAACGGGGTCTGGTGGATCATCTGGGCGGTTTGCTGCGGGCCCTGGATTCGGCCAAGTGGAGCATCGGGCTTTCCCCGGACGATCACATCGCCCTGGTGACGTACGAGAAGCAGATGACCTGGCTGGAACGCGTGCTGCTGAAGTCCCTTCGCGACGGCAACGGCCATATCAGGCTGGGCGCCGGTTCCCTGTTCGGGGCTTCCGAAATCGACGCATTGGGCGATCTGCTGGCTCTGACCGGTGCCCCGGCCCGGGAAGCGGTCACCGCGGCGGCCCTGCTGGACGGCCAGCCGGTGGCGATGATGCCGTACCTGATCCGCTGGCATTGAGGCTGAAGTAGTCCTTGAGGTCCAACCCCTCCGGAAGGTCGCGCACCAGGTGCGCGGCCTTCCTCTCATCCGGGGCCGGTGCCGAAACGATGGGGGGCGCAGCCCCCCACAGGCAGTGATTGCGGTCCAGGCTATGCCCCCACAGCAACAGCGTGTGCGCGAGCTCGTGGACCATGCCCCGGATGACATAGGTGGTGTCGCCCGGTGCGGTGTAGTCGTCGCCCACGGCGATGTTCATGCGTATGGGGTTGCCGCGGCCGTCATGCTTGGTCAGCTGGACCCTGAGGGTGGGTGACAGGTGGGCGCCCGCATAGTGGAGCAGGCGGATGCCCCAGTCGGCATCCGGGTCCAGGATGAACCACTTCGTGTGCTCGCCGCCGTTCCAGATGGCCACGGCCCTGGCCAGGCAGGCGGACAGGTCCACCGGGCCGCTGTGGTGATCCCCGCACCTGACGGGGATGGGGATGCCTTGCCAGTGGCGGACGATCTGCTGGAAGTGGTCGTCGGTCAGGTGCTGCACCAGATCCAGAAGGTTCGCATAACAGGGTGATTCGATGGCGGACCGCGGCAAGGGCACGGGCCGGGCCTTGGCATCCTCGATGCGGCATCTGAAGGTGTGCCAGGCGTTGGTGTCCTCCGGGCTCAGGATCAGCACCGCCGGCAGGTCCGGGGCCGGGGTCAACGTCCAGCGCAGTTTCCTCGTGCTCCCCTGTCGCTTGTCCATGGGAAGCCATTCCAGCCGGGCCGTTCCCCACCGGGGCGCCGGCTGATCGGCATGGCCGGTCGTGTCGGCGAGCGCCCAGTTCCAATGGTGGCAGCGTCCGTAGACGTCCTCGCGGTCCGTCAGGTATGGGGTCCCGCTGAACAGGACCAGGTCTGAAGTGGGTGGCGCCGCTGCGGGCTGCTGGGGCCGAACGGGGCCGTGGCACCCGGATAGCCCGATGGCCGCCAAGGTCATGAGCAGGCAGCATGCGGGCCTGATTCCGGCAAGGGGGCTGTGCACCTGGAGGATCATCCAGACCGGGAGATGGTGACCACCAGCCGGATGCGAGGATCATGCCTCGGGGGAAAATCCACCGGATCGCCCTTGCCGGGCCGACCGGGCCAGGAGCCCGGCGGAAAAGAAGCAGCCCCGGGTTGATGGCCCGGGGCTGCTTGCGACTACGGAGGTTGACAGGTGCCGGCTACTGCTGCTTCTGCTTCATGCCCCCCTGCATCCAGCCCTTGGCCAGGATCAGGGCGATGGGACTGACCATGGCGATGAAACCGTAGATCAGCCACATGGGCTGGCTGTGGGTGGGCAGGCCGGTATCCGGGTTGGGCAGGTACTTGGCCACGAAGTAACCCGAGTACAGGCCGGTGAGCATCTTGGTCAAGAACCATGGGAACTGCCCGATGCCCATGTAGGCGCCGGTCTTGCCCTCGGGTGCGATCTCGGAGATCCACTGCAGGAACCGGGGCTGCCACATGGCCTCACCCACCGACATCAGCAGCACGTAGGTCAAGAAGAGCCACAGGTTGGGGCCGATGGCCAGCAGGAACGTGGGCAGGGCCATGACCAGGGTGCCGATGATCATCATCTTGTAGATGTTGGCGCGTGCGGTCAGTCCGGCCACGATGGGCGCGAGCACGAAGATGATGATGGGGTTCAGGTTGCCGAAGAATTCGAAATACTCGCTGACCACCCCGCCCCGGAAGGCCCGGTCCAGGTAGTAGGGCAGGGTCAGCCAGTTATGGGCGAACAGGGTCTGCACCGGGATCAGGATGAAGATGAAGAAGGTGAAGCGCTTGTCCCGGAAGGGGTGGTCGGGCCGGTGGCGCAGGAACTCCCAGACCGCGAGGATGGCCAGGACGATTGCCAGAGGGAAACCCCAGGGGACGAAGGCGCCGGAGCCGACCTTGGCCTTGATGCCCAGCACCAGGGCCGCCAGCGCGAGGATGACCAGGGAAGCGAAAGGAATGTTGTTGATCCGGACCGCGGCCACCGGTGCCGCAGGCTCATCCTTGGGCTTGTCCTCACCGTTTGATTCCTGTTCCAGGGCCCTGGTCTCGGCCTCGACCTTGGCCACGGCTTCGGCATCGGTCTTGCGGGTCAGGATGAACAGGGTCACCAGCAGGGAGATGACCACCAGGATCACGTAGGCCCAGAAAACGGCGGTCAACCCGTTGGGCGGGAAGGTGGTCTCGAAGCGGCGGCGGACGAAGGGCGAGACGAAGCCCACGAAGAAGGCGCCCAGGTTCATCAACCCGTAGATCACGGCGTAACCCATGGCCGCGGTCTGGGGGGTCGTATAGCGTTTGACGCCGGCGTAGGCGGCCGGCTGATAGAGGCCGTAGGCGATCACCATGATCAACAGGCCGCCGGACATCATGAAGAACATGGGGGAGGTGATGCCGTGGCCCAGGGGGATGGTCCCGGACAAGGCGATGAAGAAGCGCCCGACCAGGAAGAGCACGAAGGACAGCGTCAACGCCTTGCGGACGCCGATGCGGTCGCTGACCCCGCCGAGAAACAGCATGGCCAGGGTGATGCCGCCGGTCACCAGCGAGTAGACCCAGCCGGCCTGGGGATCGGTCAGCTGCACGTTCTCGGAGCAGTACTTGCCGAGGATGGTGAGGATTCCGAAGTAGACCAGCCCCTCGAGGACGTAGGGGATGTTCACGCCCCACAGGGCCTTGGGGGCCTTCACGAAGGCCACCAGGGTTTGCCCCAACTCACGGAGGGAGTCTTTGACGACCTCGCCGGCCGTCTTTTTTTCCGTCGTATTTTCATTCATGGGAAAAGAAATTCCTCTCTTTGGGGACACGGTTAAGGACAACCTTAATACCGCCGGCAAGCGGGGCGCAAGGACGTTTCCTGCCGGTACCTGACGCTGCCCAACCCGGGCCGGGGATCCGGCTAGGCCAGGGACGATTCCAGTTTTTCCCTGATGCGGCTTCGAGCTGAGGCCGCGGCTTCCTCACAGGATGCCAGGGCCTCGCGGGCAGCATCCAGGGTGGCGGCGGCGAACCCGGGTTCTGTGCTCTGGTCCAGGCCGGCCAGGGCCTCCAGGTTGATCAGGACATTGTAATAGGCGCCCTCGGCGCCAGCGGAGGCCATCAGGATGGCCACCCCGGCGTCGCTCAGGCTGTTGGTGTTGCCGATGGCGGCCATGCGATCGGCCAGCGCCATCAGGCGCGGGGTCCTGGCCAGCACCGACAGGGGGATCCGTGTGGCCTCGCGGGTGGCCTCGGCCACGGCCAGGTCGCGCTCGGCGGCATGGGCCGGGGTGCCCTTGGGCAGCCGGAAACTTGCCATGACCCTGTTGAATGCTGCGGTGTCCTGATCAAGGGCCGCCAGGTAGAAATCCTTGAGCTCCTGGGCTTCCTCGGCCATGCCCATGACCTCGTCGGCAACCGCGGCGTACTTCTTCTTGCCGGCGGTGAGGTTCCCCACCATGGCGACCAGGGCCGCGGCCTGGGCGCAAGCGAGGGCCGCGACGGACCCCCCGCCGGGGGCGGGGGAGTCGCTGGAAAGTTCGTCGACGAATTCGCGGTTCGTCATCCCGACCAGGGGGCCGTCGGTCAATCCCGCCTGGTACTCGATGATCTTCTCGGCCGGATCGAAGGGACCGATATCCCGCAGGCCCATGCTCTGGATGGCTGTTTCGATGAGCATGCGGCGAGGGACGCCCGGGCACTGGCCCGCCTTCTTCAGGAAGTACTTGCCGGCCGCGAGCATGTCCCCTTCGGGGATCAGACCCACGAGTTCGCTGCCGGTGACCCGCACACCCCTGTCTGCGGCCCCCCGGCGGCAGGCCTCGAAGGCCTGGTGGGGCTTGGTCACCGCGGTGTCGACGAGGTTCATGGAGACCTGGGCCCGGTCATATTCGGGGATGACCCAGCCCACGGCCTTGCAGGCTTCCAGGCGGTAGGGCCCGGGCACCAGAATGGTCTTGCCGTGCTCGTCCTTGACGATCCTGCCGTTCTTGTCCCGCTTGGCCCGGCCCGCTTCCTTGATGTCCAGGGCGATCTGGGATGCGACGCTCTTGTTGCGGGTATTCAGGTTGACGTTGTAGGCCACCAGGAACCCCCGTGCCGCGACGTTGGTGGCACCGGTCTGGGCGGTATGGTCGTCCCAGCGGTTGGGACCGAAATCCGGCTTCCACTGCTCGGTGCCGAGCTTCGACTGCAGGGCCTCGTATTCACCCTTGCGGACGTGGGCCAGATTCTTGCGCTCGGGCTTCATGGCGGCCGCTTCGTAAAGGTAGACGGGGATGTCCAGCTCCCGGCCGATGCGGTCGCCCACCTCGCGGGCCAGTTCCACACACTCGTCCATGGTCACCCCGCGGACCGGGACGAAGGGGCAGACGTCGGTGGCCCCGTGGCGGGGGTGGGCACCGCTGTGATGGCGCATGTCGATGAGCTCGGCGGCCTTGGCGACCACCTTGAAGGCGGCTTTGGCCACGGGGCCTGGCGCGCCGATGAAGGTGATGACCGTCCGGTTGGTGTCGGCCCCGGGGTCCACGTCCAGCAGATGGACGCCCTCGGTGCTTTCGATCTCCGCGGTCACCGCGGCGATGATCCTGGCATCACGCCCTTCGCTGATGTTGGGCACGCATTCGACGAGTTTCTGCATGGGAAACGGCTCCCTCGCTGGAAAAACCACCAGAGGTCCGGTGCGGGTGTCGCCCGGCCTGCCTTGCCGGGGTTGAAAATAGGGGTTGAATGGAGACAGATCCAGAGGTTCAGCGGGTTTTTTGATCCTCAGTTGCAAAAAAATACGGCCACGCCTATATTTGCCCCAACGGAGGGGATGGCAGCTGAAAACGGGCCATCCCTCGTGTTACTCGCCCTGCAGGCCGGCATACCGGTCCTCGAAATCAACAAGGTGGATGACTATGTATACACCGAACCCCAATGATCGCGTGGCCATCTTCATCGATGGCGAAAACATTCATTACAGCGCCAAGCACCTGAACATGCGTCTGGACTACCTGAAGCTCTGCCGCCTGCTCGCCGCAGGACGCCGCCTGGTGCGTTCCTATTTCTACACCGCCGTCAGCAACCAGTCCGAAGGCAAGATCGATTTCATCAATTTCCTGAAGCTCAACGGGTTCACCGTCGTGACCAAGGAGATCAAGTCCTTCAACGAATCCGAGGGGGGAGCCCGCAGCGTGCGCGGCAGCCTGGACATGGAACTGGCCATCGGCGTGCTGGAGCTGGTGCCCCACCTCGATACGGTGATCCTGTGCACCGGAGATGGTGATTTCCGGGGTCTGGTAGACGCCGTGGCTCGCCGCGGCGTGCACGTGGAGATATGCGCCCTGCGTGAGATGACAAGCACCGACCTGATCGCCTCCGCCGACAAGTACACCGACCTCGCCGCGCTCAAGGACGATATCTTCCTGGCCGCCCCGCCGCCGCGGGAACCCAGGAACGAGGAACTACCGCCTGTGGCAGATGACGGCATCGACGCCTTCAAGATCCAGGATACGAGCTTCGATTTCTGAGCGGAGGATAGGATTCCCGGACAGGTCATTGCCAAGGGGGCGCCGTGTGGCGCCCCCTTCTGTTATCCAACCGTCAGGGGTCACTGCCCCAGCAACAGGGGCAGCCCACGTTCCAGCCTCTCCAGTTCCTGCCGGGCCTCCTGATCCTCGGGGTTGACCGCCAGCAGGGCCCTGGCCTCCTCGGCCGCCCCGGCCAGATCCTTCAGCCCCCTGTTCAGGAGCAGGCCCATGACCTTGCGCCGGACGGTGAAATCATTGTGAAGGGCCAGGTGGTCCCGGCATCGCTGCAGGGCGGCGGCCGTGTCCCCGGCCGCTTCATCCAGGTCGCAGAGGTTCAGCAGGGCGCCGACATGATCCGGCCGGCTGTCCAGGGCCGCCTGGAAATGGGTCCGGGCCCTGGCCGCGTCGCCGGCCATGAATGCCGTCACGCCCAGGTTGTTGTGGACGTCCGGATCCGCGGGGTTGTGGGCCATGGTCACCTCGAAGTCCAGGACCGCCGCGGCCAGCTTCTCCTGCTTGGCGCGCATCAACCCCCGGTTGTAGTGCACGTTGGGGTTGTCCGGCAGCAGTTCCAGGACGCGGTCGAAGCAGGCCTCCGCTTCGGCGTGCCGGCCCAGGGACGCATACAGGGCCCCCAGGTTGTTGTGCCCCTCGGGCCGATCGGGGAAGTGCCTGATCACGGACTGGAAGCTCTCCAGGGCCGCATCCAGATCACCTGATTCCAGCGCCGCCGTGCCTTTTTTCACAAGCGCCGGCAGCTCCGCATCCTCCTTGCGGGTCTGACTCGGGGGGCTGGGCATGGTTTCGCTCGGCATGAGAATTCCCTTCGTTGGTGCCTTCGCCATGTTCCGTTCCACCTCCCGGGGCAAAAGGCATGCCCGCCGGGGGTGGGGGCCCTGATGCCGGAACCCGATCTCGCCTCGGGAAAATATGTTGTCCGACAACAGGTTATAGTGCGAGCCGCCTACCCGGTGAGGAGGGGGGCGCTGGACGCCGGTTGCAGGAAGCGGATGAGTTTCAACCATCTGCAGTGGAATGTTGACACTGTCAATCTCTCTGTTACTTTTGCAACAGATTACTGGGCGGCCCCGCTGCGCGTGCGGTCGCACTGCGGTTACCAGGACCTTGGTCGCGGGAGTTGCCATGTTCGAGCGTTTCATTCCCGTCCTGCTCGTGCTGGGGGTTGCCGGAGCGTTTGCCGCGCTCTTTCTGGCCCTCAGCTTCTGGCTGGGGCCCCGTCGCCCCGACCCCCTGAAGGATTCCACCTACGAGTGCGGGATCCCCCCCCGGGGCGGGATCCAGATCCGCTTTTTCGTGCGCTTCTTCCTGATCGCGATCTTCTTCCTCCTGTTCGATCTCGAGGCGGTGTTTCTCTACCCCTGGGTCGTGCTCTACAAGGGCATGCTGGCCGCGGGGCTGGGCGGCTTCGCCCTGGCCGAGATGGGGGTCTTCCTCCTCGTGCTGCTGACGGGTTTCCTCTACATCTGGAAGAAAGGCGGGCTGGAATGGCAGTAGACCTCGAACGCCCCAGCAACTTCATCACCACCCGCCTGCGGCAAGCGGTCAACTGGGGCCGCAAGTACAGCCTGTGGCCCCTGCCGTTCGGGGTCGCCTGCTGCGCCATCGAGTTCATGAGCACCGTCTCGTCGTACAACGACATCAGCCGCTTCGGCGCCGAGCTGGTGCGGTTCTCACCGCGGCAGAGCGACCTGATGATCATCGCCGGGACCATCAGCTACAAGCAGGCGCCCATCCTCAAGACCATCTACGCCCAGATGGCCGAACCCAAGTGGGTCATCGCCATGGGGGTGTGCGCCAGCAGCGGCGGGTTCTACAACAACTACAGCACGCTGCAGGGGGCCGACCACGTCATCCCCGTGGACATGTATGTGGCCGGCTGCCCGCCCACTCCCGAGAACCTCCTGTATGCCCTGACGCGGATCCAGGAGCGTGTGGAGAAGGAAGGCTTCGTGCCGTCGGCTGCCCGCCACCCGGACCGGGTGGGCGCCTGAGTTCCTGAACAGTTTTTCCGGGCGCCGCCCGGCCTAACCAACCGTGCGGGCTGCAGATCGTTTCCCGCGCCGCGAGGACGGAAAGAGCATGAGTCAGAAGCTGGTCGAACGACTGAGGCAGGAATTCGGGGCCCGGATCCTGGGTGAGGCTTCCGAGCACGGTGACGAGAGCGTCACCGTGGCCAGGGATGACCTTCCGCTGGTGCTGGCTCATCTGCGCGATCACGAAGGGTGCGAGCAGCTCTCCGACGTGGTGGGCATCGACCACCCCGGGCGGCAGGAGCGTTTCGAGGTCGTCTACCTGCTGCGCTCGTTGAGCCGGCGCCACCGCATCCAGGTCAGGGTGGATGTTCCCGAGGACGAGGCGGTGCCTTCGGCCTGCGGCCTGTACCGCAGCGCCAACTGGCATGAGCGCGAGGTCTACGACCTGTTCGGGGTGCCGTTCGCCGGGCACCCGGATCTGCGCCGGATCCTCTGCCACCACGAGTTCGAGGGGCACGCCCTGCGCAAGGACTATCCCATCGAACAGGGGCAGGAGTGCACGCGTCCGGAGAAGCTCTTCTCCGACGAGGACATCGCCCATGCCGCGAGGCGCGCCAACGAGGTCTCCGCCCAGCCTGGCGTGGTCCTGGACGAGGTGCATCCATCGGACCTGCTGACGGTCAACCTCGGCCCGAGCCACCCGGCCATGCACGGCGCCCTGCGGGCCGAGTGCCTGCTAGACGGCGAGACCATCATCGAGGCCCGTACGGAGATCGGTTACATCCACCGGTGCTTCGAGAAGGAGGCGGAGGATCACACCTGGGCGCAGGTCATGCCCTACACCGACCGTCTGAACTACTGCTCGGCCATGCTGAACAACTCCATCTACGCCATGGCGGTCGAGAAGCTGCTGGGCGTCGAGGCCACGCCCCGCGCCCAGGCCATCCGTGTCATCGTCAGCGAGCTGAGCCGGATCATCGACCACCTGGTCTGCATCTGCGCGAACCTGGTGGATATCGGGGCTCTGACCAACTACTGGTACCTGTACAACGTGCGCGAGAGCATCTACCAGTCCCTCGAGAAGCTCTGCGGGTCGCGGTTGACCACCAACTACGCGCGCATCGGCGGCATGAGCCACGATCTTTACCCGGGGTTCGACGAGGAGATCAAGGCCAAGCTCCAGGAGATGGAACAGGGCATTTCCGACGTGATGAAGCTGGTGGCCCGCAACCGTATCTTCCTGGACCGCACGGTGGGCGTCGGGGCCATCAGCACCGCCGACGCCCTCAGCTGGGGCTACACGGGGCCCTGCCTGCGGGCCACGGGTCTGGCGTGGGATCTGCGCAAGGAAGCTCCCTACTCGGGGTACGACCAGTATGAATTCGACGTGCCCACCGGTGAAAACGGGGACACCCACGACCGGATCATGGTGCGGATGGCCGAGATGATCCAGAGCCGCCGCATCATCCTGCAGGCGCTGGAAAACCTGCCGTCCGGGCCCGTGGACGTGGACGACGCCCGGGTCATCCTGCCGCCCAAGGCCAAGGTCTACGGCAGCATCGAAGGCGTCATGAACCAGTTCAAGCTCATCTACGAGGGCATCCAGGTTCCCGCCGGACGCGGCTACGGTTTCGGGGAGGGCGCCAACGGCGAACTGGGCTTTTTCTGCGTCAGCGACGGCACCGGGCATCCGTACCGCATGAAGGTGCGGCCGCCCTGCTTCCCCATCTTCTCATCCTACGCCGAACTGATCGAGGGAGGGATGGTTCCTGACGCCATCGCGATCCTGGGCAGTTTGAACATCATCGCCGGCGAGCTGGATCGCTGAACCGATCCGCAAGAGGAAGGTTGGAGTCAGATGAACAAGCCGGTTTCGGATCAGAAACCCTTGACCCCGGGCGAGGACACCGCCGCCCGCATCGATGAGTTGGCCGCCCGGTACCCCAACCCGGCCAGCGCTCTGATGCCCTGCATCTGGGCCATCATGGACGAGTTGGGGCACGTGCCCCCCGCGGGGGTGGATCTGCTGGTCGCCAAGCTGGGCGTGACCCGCGCCCGGGTGCATGAGGTGCTCTCGTTCTACACGATGTACCGCACCGAGCCCCAGGCCGAGTACGTGCTACAGGTCTGCCACAACATCAGTTGCCACATCATGGGCGCGCGCGGGATCATCGCCCACCTGGAGAAGAAGCTGGGCATCAGGCTGGGGGAGACCACCCCCGACGGCAAGTTCGCCCTGGAGGGCGTCGAATGCCTGGGCGCCTGCGGCATGGGGCCCTGCCTGCAGCTGGGCAAGCATCTCTATGAACACCTGACCCCCGCCAAGGTCGACGACCTGCTGGACAGTCTGCGCCGCGGCGAGGTGCCCAGGGCGGATACCGACCGGGAACTGGAGGCCTGAGGTGAAGGAATACAAGATCCTGTCCGCGCGGTTCGAGAGGCCCGACGGGCACAAGCTGTCCGTCTACGAGCAGGAGGGCGGGTACCAGGCCCTGCGCAAGGTCCTTGGCGGCATGGATGCGGCCGCCGTACGCGAGACCGTCAAGGCCTCGGGCCTGCGCGGCCGCGGCGGGGCCGGCTTCCCCACCGGCGTCAAGTGGGGCTTCGTGCCCCAGGACGCGCAGGAGGTCTATTTCTTCGTCAACGCCGACGAGAGCGAGCCGGGCACCTTCAAGGACCGCTTTCTGCTGGACTACGATCCGCACCAGACCATCGAGGGCACGATCATCAGCTGCTTCGCCGTGCGGGCCCACCTGGCGTTCATCTATATCCGCGGCGAATTCGGGTGGCTGGTCGACCGGGTCCAGACCGCGGTCGACGAGGCCTACGCGGCCGGGTACCTCGGCAAGGATATCCTGGGCAGCGGATTCGATCTGGACATCATCGTGCACAAGGGGGCGGGCGCCTACATCTGCGGTGAGGAGACGGGGCTGATCAACTCCGTGGAAGGCCGCAAGGGGCAGCCCAGCATCAAGCCGCCGTTCCCGGCGGTGGCGGGGTTCCTCGGCAAGCCCACCATCGTCAACAACGTCGAGTCCGTGGCCACGGTGCCCTGGGTGATCAACAACGGGCCGGAAGCCTACAAGGCCATCGGCACGGAGAAATCGCCGGGGACCAAGCTCTTCTCGGTCAGCGGGCCCGTCAAGCGTCCGGGTGTCTACGAGATCCCCCTGGGGCTTCCTTTCCGTGAGTTCTTCCAGGATTACCTGGGGGGCATGGTCGAAGGGGAGGAGCTCAAGGCCGTCATCGTGGGCGGCAGTTCGGTGCCGGTGCTGCCGGCGGCCGAGGTGATGAACGTCAACCTGGACTATGAATCCCTGCAGCAGGCCGGGACCATGCTGGGCTCGGGCGGGATGATCGTCATCCCCGAGAGCTGCGACATGGTGGAGTTGATCCAGGTGCTGATGCATTTCTACTACGACGAGTCCTGCGGCCAGTGCACGCCCTGCCGCGAGGGCACCGGCTGGCTGCACAAGCTGGTCAAGAAACTGCGGGGCGGGGAAGGAACCCCCGCCGATCTCGAACTGCTGGAGCATGTCTGCGGCGGCATGGCGGGTTTGACCATCTGCCCGCTGGCCGATGCCGCGGTCATGCCCATGCGTAGCTTCCTCGGCAAGTTCCGTCCGGAATTCGAGGCCCTCATCCAGGAAACCGCCACCACCGGTCCCCGGACCCGCTGGCCGCGGGGGGAGCAGGAGTGACCATATGGCCAAGCTGACCATCGACGACCAGGAATACGAGTTCCCCGACGGGACCAGCCTCTTCGAGGCTTGCCGTGAGGCCAGGGGCGAGGCCCTGCCCCATTTCTGCTACCACCCCGACCTGCCCGTGGCCGGCGTGTGCCGCCTGTGCCAGGTCGAGGTCGAGGGCATGCCCAAGCTCACCATCGCCTGCAACACCACCGTGCGCGACGGCATGGTGGTCCATACCCGCAGCGAGAAGGTGAACAAGGCGGTCCAGCAGATCCTCGAGCTGCACCTGATCAATCATCCGGTTGACTGCCCCATCTGCGACCAGGCCGGCGAGTGCGGCCTGCAGAACCAGTACATGCAGTACGGCCTCTACGAGTCCAAGGTGGAGATCCAGGCCAAGGTGAAGAAGCACAAGGCCAAGGTCATCGGGCCCTACGTCATCCTCGATATGGAACGCTGCGTGCTTTGCAGCCGCTGCGTGCGCTTCTGCAACGAGGTCACCGGCACCGGGGAATTGGGCATCTTCAACCGCGGCGACCGGGCCGAGGTCGACGTGGCTCCCGGCGTTGAGCTGGACAACAACTACAGCATGAACACGGTGGACATCTGCCCGGTCGGGGCCCTGACCAGCCGTGATTTCCGTTTCGCCAAGCGGGTGTGGATGCTCAAGAGCGCCCAGGGGGTCTGCCCCGGCTGCGCAACGGGGTGCAACGTGCGCATCGACCATGAAGCCGGTCGCATCTACCGGCTCAAGCCGCGTTACAACCCCGAGGTCAACGGGCGCTGGATGTGCGACCGCGGGCGCATGACCTACAAGCAGGTCCACAGCGAACGGCGGTTGCTGACGCCCCTGGACGGCGGCAAGGACGTGACCTGGGCCGCGGCCCGGGAACAGCTGGCCCGGATGCTGGAAGGGAAGCCGCCCGCCCTGGCGGTCGTCTCGCCCCACGCGTCGCTGGAGGAGATGTTCCTGGCTGTGAAGCTGGCCGGGGCAGAAGCGACCGTATCGGGGCCCGCGAACCTGGACCGTGAGGACGGGGACGACCTGTTGCTGGATGCCGACCGCACACCCAACCGCCGGGGGTTGGCCACCCTGGGCATCCCCGAGCTGCAATCCGGCGCTCTTGCGGACCGCCTGCGTGCGGCCTCGGGACCGGTGCTCGTGCTCGGCGGGGATCCGGCGCGCGACGAGGCCGTGGCCGGGGCCATGGAAGGCCGGGAAGGCCTGATATTCGTCGGGGATCATGACGGGCCCACGGCCCAGGCCGCGCAGCTGGTGCTGCCGGCGGCCGTATGGGCGGAAAAAGCCGGCGTCTTCGTGAACCGCATGGGCCGCTGGCAGGGATTCCAGCAGGCGGTCGCCCGGCCCGGGGCGGTGCGCGACGGCTGGCGCATACTCGCCGAGATGCTGTCCTTGACCGGCGCCGCGCCCGCTTTCGAGAGCTTGCGGGCCGTGCGGCGCGGCCTGACCGCGAAAGTCTTACCCGAAGGGGAACTGGATATGGATAGGATGCCCGAGTTCGGGTTCATGCCCGCCGGGGGTGAGCGATGACCATCGTCTACGAATCCCTGGCCAAGATCGGTTTCATGTTCGCGGTGATCATGGGCATGGTCGTGGTCCTGATCTGGATGGAACGCAAGGGCGCCGCCTTCATCCAGGACCGCACCGGGCCCAACCGCGCCAGCATCGCGGGCATCCGCCTGGCCGGCCTGATCCACCCGGTGGCCGATGTGTTCAAGCTCCTGTTCAAGGAGGACGTCGCACCGGCCAACCGCCACCGGGCCCTGTACAACATGGCGCCGTGGCTGGTCATGACCGTGGCCCTGAGCACCTATGCGGTGATTCCCTTCGGCGATTTCCTGACCGTGGCCGGCCGCAGGATCCCCCTGGTGGTGGCCAACCTCGACGTGGGCATGCTCTACATCCTGGCCGTTGCCAGCCTGGGCACCTACGGCATCGTCATGGCCGGCTGGGCCGCCAACAACAAGTTCACCTTCCTGGGCGGCATGCGCGCCACGGCCCAGATGATCAGTTACGAGATCAACATGGGCCTGGCCCTGCTGGGTCTGATGCTGGTCTTCGGCAGCCTGCGGGTGACCGACATCGCCGCGGGTCAGGCGGACCTGATCTGGGGCTTCCTGCCCAAATGGGGGGTGGTCGTGCAGCCGGTGGGCTTCCTGCTGTTCCTGACGACCGTCTACGCCGAGACCAACCGCAACCCCTTCGACCTGCCCGAAGGTGAATCGGAGATCGTGGCGGGGTATCACCTCGAGTACAGCTCCCTGAAGTTCGCCCTGTTCTTCATGGCCGAGTACGCCCACATGGTCATCGGCGCGGCCCTGATCGCCACCCTGTACTTCGGCGGGTACCAGGTTCCGTGGCTGCCGCGGCCGGCCCTGGAGGAGCACGCCGGTCTGTTGCTGACGTTGCTGCTGGCCGGCACCGCCCTGGTTTCCGTCCTGATCTCGGTGGCCTTTCTGCGCCGCGCCGGACGGGAGCGCGGGAAATTCGGGGACGCCAGGGACCGTGAGCCGGGCATGGGGGCCGGGCTGTGGCTGATCATCGCCCTGGCCGCTCTGGCCGGGCTGTTGCAGAACCCCTGGCATATCGGCCCGTCGGGTGCGGAGGCCTTCGCCTCCTTCATCCAGATCGGCGCCTTCCTGGCGAAGCTGGTTTTCTTCGCCTGGCTGTTCATCTGGGTCCGCTGGACCCTGCCGCGATTCCGTTACGACCAGCTCATGCACGTGGGCTGGAAGATCATGCTGCCCCTGGGGGTGGCTAACCTGCTGGTCACCGCCCTGGTCATGGCACTCGTCTAGTGCCGGGAGTGATATGAGTTTCGAAGGACTACCAAGAGGATCGGCAGCCAAGAAGCAGAGCTTCCTCGAGCGCACCTACTTCCCGGAGATCATCCGGGGGCTGGTCGTCACCATGCGCCACCTGGTGAAGAATATCCTGCATACGAGCGAGATGCCGACCATGCAGTACCCCGAGGAGAAGCGGGTCTACGGCGAGCGCTTCCGTGGCAGGCACCGGCTCATGCAGCGGGAGGACGGCTCGCCGCGTTGCGTTGCCTGCCAGATGTGTTCGACCGCCTGCCCGGCCGACTGCATCACCATCGAGGCGGCCGAGCATCCGGATCCGGAGATCGAGAAATATCCCGCCTCCTTCCAGATAGATCTGCTGCGCTGCGTTTATTGCGGCCTCTGCGAGGAGGCCTGCCCGTGCGACGCCATCCGCATGGACACCGGTATCTATGAGATCGCCGCGGACTCCCGCAGCAGTTTCGTGGTGGACAAGGATTTCCTGCTGAACAACACCACCGAAGGGACCCTGTGACCCGACGGTCGAAAGGCTGGACATGGAAGGTTTGCTGTTCTGGTTCTGTGGAGGGTTTCTGCTGCTGGGCGGGCTGATGATGGTCCTGCAGCGCAGCGCCGTGGTGTCGGCCGTCTGGCTGGTCTTCGCTTTCATCTGTGCCGCCGGTATCTTCGCCGTGCTCGGGGGGGTCTTCCTGGCGGTCATGCAGGTGCTGGTCTACGCCGGCGCCATCATGGTGCTGTTCCTGTTCGTGATCATGATGCTGCAGGGCCCGGTCCTGGAGGGGGAGCGCAAGCTCATGCCCGTGGGCATGTGGCCCCTGATCGCGGTTCCGCCGGTGGCGGTCCTGCTGCTGATCACCGGTTATCTCCGCAGCGACGCCACGGTGGCCTTCGCCGCCGCCCCGCCGGCCGGGTTCGGCACGGTGGAAGCGGTGGCCGGACTGCTGCTGGGGCGTTATCTGCTGGCCTTCGAATTGATCTCCATCGTCCTGCTGGTCGCCCTGGTCGGCGCGCTGGCCCTGGGCCGGGGTGAAAGGAATCAGCCATGGAAATAACCCTGACCCACTACCTGGTCCTGGCCGGTCTGGTGTTCATCACGGGCATGGTCGGTTTCGTGGTGCGGCGCAACGCCCTGGTCATGATGATGTGCATCGAGCTGATGCTGTGCGCCGTGAACATCGTTTTCGCCGCCTTCGCCCGCCTGCACGGGGACGGCGGCGGGCACGTCTTCGTGCTCATGAATTTCGCCGTGGCCGCATCCGAGGCGGCCATCGGTCTGGCGATCCTGGTGGAGATCTACCGCCGTCGCCGCACCGTCAACGTGGATGACCTGAAGACCCTGATGGAGTAGTGCCGTGCAGAGTGAAATCCTTCTGAGATGGATCGTGCTGGTGCCCCTGCTGGGCGCCGCGCTGAACGGGTTGCTGAACAGGCGGCTCTCCAAGCAGATCTCCGGCCTGCTGGCCTGCGGGGCCGTCGGGGTAAGCTTCGTGATGTCGGTGCTGGTCTTCCTGCGCCTGACGGGCATGGAGCCGGAAAGCCGCCTGGTGCAGGACACCCTGGGCACCTGGATGCACCTGGGTGCTTTCCGGGTGGACCTGACGTTCGCCATGGATCAGCTGGGGGCGGTCATGGCCCTGGTCGTGACCGGCGTCGGTTTCCTGATCCACATCTATTCCCTGGGGTACATGGCCCATGACGACGGGTTCCAGCGCTACTTCGCCTACCTGAACCTGTTCATCTTCGCCATGATGACCCTGGTCCTGGGCGGGAACCTGATCATGCTCTTCGTGGGCTGGGAGGGCGTGGGGCTCTGCTCCTACCTGCTGATCGGGTTCTGGTTCAACGAGGATGCCAACGCCTCGGCGGGCAAGAAGGCCTTCATCGTCAACCGCATCGGCGATTTCGGTTTTCTGATCGGCATGTTCCTCATGGGGACGACGCTGCTGCCCCACCTCGGCGCGGGCGAAGGGGTGTTCAACTTCCAGGTCCTGCACGCACACGCCGGGGTGCTGGCCCCGGTGGCCACGGCCGTCTGCCTGTTGCTGTTCGTGGGGGCCACCGGCAAGTCGGCCCAGATCCCCCTGTACATCTGGCTGCCCGACGCCATGGCCGGCCCGACCCCGGTCAGCGCCCTGATCCACGCCGCGACCATGGTCACCGCCGGCGTCTACATGATCGCCCGGCTCAACTTCCTGTTCGTGCTCTCGCCCACGGCCCTGGCGGTCGTGGCCGCGGTAGGCGCCGTGACGGCGATCTTCGCCGCCACCATCGCCCTGGCCCAGAACGACATCAAGAAGGTGCTGGCCTATTCCACCGTCAGCCAGCTGGGCTACATGATGCTGGCCTGCGGCGTGGGGGCGTTTTCGGTGGGAATCTTCCACGTCATGACCCACGCCTTCTTCAAGGCCCTGCTCTTCCTCGGCTCCGGCTCGGTCATCCACGCCATGAGCAACGAGCAGGACATGCGCGTGATGGGAGGCCTGCGGACCAGGTTGCCCATCACCTACGCCACCTTCATGGCCGCCACCCTGGCCATCGCCGGGGTCTTCCCCTTCGCCGGGTTCTTCAGCAAGGACGAGATCCTCTGGAAGGCCTGGAGCGGCGGCAACACCTTGCTGTGGGCCATCGGGTTCCTGGCGGCCGGATTGACGGCGTTCTACATGATGCGCCTGGTGGTGCTGACCTTCTTCGGGGAGAACCGTGCCAGCAGCGAGGTGCGCAAGCACATCCACGAATCGCCTGCGACCATGACCGTGCCCCTGATCGTCCTGGCGGTGCTGTCCCTGGTCGGGGGCTGGATCGGCTGGCCTCACTTCATGGGTGGCGGCAGCTGGTTCGAGCAATGGCTGGAACCCGTATTCGCCTCGGGGGCGCAGATTGGTGCGCATGGTGCCCACACCGGCGTGGCGACGGTCGACGTGCTGGTCCAGAACGCCCAGATGAACCACGCGGCCGCCGAGGCCCTGCACGAGACGGGGGTGGAGTGGACCCTGGCCGTGGTCTCGGTGCTGTGGGCGGTCCTGGGATTGGTCCTGGGATGGTTCGTCTACTACAAGCGGGCCACGATCGCCGACGGCTTCAAGAAGGCCGGCGGGGGCTTCGTCTACCGCCTGCTGCTGAACAAGTACTACGTGGACGAGGCCTACGACGCGGCCTTCATCCGGCCCGGCTACCGCCTGAGCCGTTCGGTGCTGTGGAAGGGCGTCGACGCCGGATTGATCGACGGCGTGCTCGTCAACGGCTCGGCCCTTGCCGTCTATCTGTTCGGCTCGGTGCTGCGGCTGTTCCAGAACGGGATGATCCGCTTCTACGCCTGGACGTTCACCATCGGGGTGGCCGTCTTCGTCCTTTATCTCAGTTTCTCCAGCTAGGAGGACGTCGGTTTGTCAATGATCACCGATCACATCCTGACCTGGGTCACGTTCGTGCCCCTGCTCGGCGCCGTGGCCCTGTGGGCCGTGGCCCGGCGCGACCTGCACGCGCGCATCCTGGCCCTGGCCGTGGCCCTGGTGGACTTCGTCCTGTCCCTGCATCTGTGGTTCCATTTCGACGCGGGCCGCGGGGACGACCAGTTCGTCGAGCGGATCGCCTGGCTCTGGAACGGCAAGGTCAGCTACCACCTCGGATGCGACGGCATCAGCCTGGTGCTGGTCATGCTGACCACATTCCTGGGACCGTTGATCATCCTGTCCACCTGGCGGGCGATCACCAGCCGGGTGCGGGAATTCCTGGGTTTCTTCCTGGTGCTGCAGACGGCCATGCTGGGGACTTTCCTCGCCCGGGACATGCTGCTGTTCTACGTCTTCTGGGAAGCCATGCTCATTCCCATGTACTTCATCATCGGGATCTGGGGAGGCCAGCGACGGATCTACGCCGCGGTCAAGTTCTTCATCTTCACCATGGTGGGCTCGGTCTTCATGCTGGTCGGCATCCTCTACCTGTACTTCCAGGCCGGCAGCATGGAACTGACCTCCTTCCTGAATCTCGATCTGCCGCACCAGGCGCAGCTGTGGTTGTTCGCAGCCTTCTTCCTGGCGTTCGCCATCAAGGTACCGGTGTTTCCTTTGCACACCTGGCTGCCCGATGCCCACGTCGAGGCGCCCACGGCTGGCTCGGTGGTCCTGGCCGGGGTCTTGCTCAAGATGGGGACCTACGGCATGTTGCGCTTCGCCATGCCGCTCTTCCCTGAAGGGGTTGCGTATTTCGCGCCGGCTGTCAGCATCCTGGCGGTGATCGGGATCATCTACGGCGCGCTGGTCGCCATGGTGCAGCCGGACATCAAGAAACTGGTGGCCTATTCCTCGGTCAGCCACCTCGGCTTCGTGGTCCTGGGCCTGTTCTCGCTCACGACCCTGGGCGTGACCGGTGGATTGTTCCAGATGCTGGCCCACGGGCTTTCCACCGGGGCGTTGTTCCTGCTGGTGGGGGTGATCTACGAACGGCGTCATACCCGCCTGATCAGCGATTTCGGGGGTTTGGCCCACGCCATGCCCTTGTACGCCACCTTCTTCATGATCGCGACCCTGGCCAGCATCGGTCTGCCCGGCATGGCCGGTTTCGTGGGGGAATTCACCATCCTGCTGGGGACCTTCAGCAGCCCCTTGTTGCACGGCTCCAGGGTGATGGCGGTTCTGGCGGCCAGCGGGGTCGTCCTGGGGGCCTTCTACATGCTGTGGATGGTCCAACGGGTCTTCTTCGGCCGGCTGTCCAATGACGCCAACCGGGGTTTGCCGGACCTGTCCCTGCGCGAGGTGCTGGTCCTGGTGCCCCTGTTGATCTTCATGTTCGTGCTGGGGGTGCACCCCGGCATGATCTTCGACAAGGTCGAGCTGAGCATCGAGAAGGTGCTCACGCCCCTGGCGGCCCAGGTGGCGACCGCCGAGGAAACCGGGCATGTCCTGATCACCGCCGGAGACGACGGGTCCGGCATCAAACTTCTCGGGGCGAACCCGAAAGCGGAGGATCTGCGATGAACGAGCTTGCCATCCCATCCTTCGGCCGCCAGGTCGCACCCCTGCTGCCGTACCTGATCATCGCCGGGGGAGGCCTGCTGGTGATGATCGTCGACGCGCTGGTCAAGACCCTGCGCAAGGACCACCTGTCCTACCTCGTCATGCTCGTGCTGCTGAGCGTGGTCGTGGTCCAGATCACCTCCGACGCTCCCGAGGGCGCGGTGCTGGGCGGCATGCTGTGGATCGGAAGTTTTTCCCGGTTCTTCACCTTCCTGTTCGTGGGCATCGGGTTGCTGACCACCATCTTCGCCACGGGCATCTTCGACCGGGACGGCAATTACCGCCCGGAATTCTATCCATTGCTCCTGTTCGCCATCCTGGGCATGATGCTCCTGGCCGCCGCCAATGACCTGCTGGCCGTGTACCTGGGGCTGGAGACCATGAGCCTGGCGACCTACATCCTGGCCGGGGGCGTGCGCGGCAACACCGGCAGCAGCGAGGCGGGATTCAAGTACCTGGTGCTCGGCGGGTTCAGCTCCGCGTTCTTCCTCATGGGCATCGCCTTCGTCTACGGAGCCTGCGGTGGAACCGGATTCACGCAGGTCACCGCGGCCCTTGCTCAGGGTACGGCGACCATGCATTTCATGATCCTGGGCACGGGCTTGATGCTGGTGGGCTTCGGGTTCAAGATCGCCATGGTCCCGTTCCACATGTGGACCCCGGACGTCTATGACGGTGCTCCGGCCTACGTCACCGGCTTCATGGCCACCGGCATCAAGGCGGCCGGTTTCGCCATCCTGCTGCGCTTCGTCCTGCTGACCGAACCCCAGCTGTCGTTCGCCTGGTACCCCGTGCTTGCTGTCTTGGCCGTGCTGACCATGAGCCTGGGCAACATCGTGGCCCTGGTCCAGGGCGACATCAAGCGGATGCTGGCCTGGTCCAGCATCGCCCACGCGGGTTACCTGCTGCTGGGGGTGCTGGCGCTCATGCGGCCCGCGGTCGCGGGGCCGGAGATGATCGCCCGCGCCGCGGGGATCGGCGAGGCCGCGGGCGCGGCCATCCTGTTCTATCTGATCGGTTACGCCCTGATGAACCTGGCCGCCTTCGGCATCGTGAA
>JANTFX010000046.1 GCA_024763215.1 Candidatus Krumholzibacteriia bacterium
GGTGAAGATGCCCCTGGGGCTGGACCTGCCGGTGGGCGCGGTCCACGGCGCGGGCACGGTGGTATTGCACGAGGGCGTCAAGATGCTGCAGATCCCCCTGTGGCGCAGCTACCTCGCCGGCTGCATCCTGCTGGGTATCGCCCCGTGCACGGCCATGGTGCTGGTGTGGAGCTACCTGGCCCGCGGCAACGACGGACTGACCCTGGTGATGGTGGCCATCAACTCGCTGACCATGCTCGTGCTGTACGGGGTGCTGGGCGGATTCCTGCTGGGGGTGGGCCGGCTGCCGGTGCCCTGGCAGGCGCTGCTGCTGTCCATCGGCGCGTACGTGGCCCTGCCGCTGGTGGCGGGATACTTCTCGCGCAAGGGAATCATCGCCGCCAAGGGGCGCGAGTGGTTCGAGGGCCGCTTCCTGAAGTTCCTGACCCCGGTGACCATCACCGCGCTGCTGGCCACCCTGGTGCTGCTGTTCTCGTTCAAGGGCGAGGTGATCCTGGCCAACCCCCTGACCATCCTGTGGATCGCCGTGCCGCTGACCATCCAGACCCTCATGATCTTCTCCCTCGGTTACGGCCTGGCCCGCCTGCTGAAGCTGCGCTACGTGGATGCGGCGCCGGCCGCGATGATCGGCGCCTCGAACCACTTCGAGGTGGCCATCGCGACGGCCGTGATGCTATTCGGCCTGTCCTCGGGGGCGGCCCTGGCCACGGTGGTGGGCGTGCTCATCGAGGTGCCGGTGATGCTGCTGCTGGTCAAGATCTGCCTGCGGACGCAGGGGTGGTTTCGGAGTTAGACCGCTGTTAAGGACCATCCCGGTGGGGTGGCTGTAGGCCGGAAATTCAACTTTTTACTGGCCGCTTGATGGAGATGCATGCGATGGCGCCTCTTTACGGGCGGGCCTATCCTGTTGGTAGGAGTTTGGGGCAAGGATCCCCGGCAGGCAGCGATGTACCCCGTCAGTTCATTGAAAGGCGCCCCATGATCAGGTTCCCCGCCAGGCCCATGGCCACCCTGTGGCCGGTCATCCTGGCTGTGGCCACACTCGGTCCCATCGGCCCCGGGCCTCTGGCCCAGACTCACCACTGGATTCGAACCAACCCCGGGGGCGGCGGAGCCATCGCCACCGTGGGGGCCACCGCCTCGGGAACCATCCTGGCCGCCTCGGACCTGAGCGGAATCTATCGCAGCTTCGACGGAGGCCTGAGCTGGGACGTGCTCGGGGCCAACCAGGGCCTGCTGTCCACCCACATCAGCGCCCTGGGCTTCCACCCCACCGACGGCAACACGTTCTTCGCCGGCACCTACATCGGCGCCTACAAGACCACCGACGGCGGCGAACACTTCACCCTCGTCTTTCCCGCATCCGGCGATACCATCCCTTACTCCTACATCGAGAGCATTGCCATCGCTCCGAGCAATCCCGCCGTGGGTTACCTCACCCACCACCCGGGGCCCGACACCTTCGGCACCGTCTACCGGACCGCCGACGGCGGCGACACCTGGGGTCCCGTTCCCGGCTCGGATCTGCCGGACAGCCTGCGCCTCGTCAAGCTGCTGGTGCACCCCACCGATCCCGACCTCGTCTACCTCCTGACAGGAAAAAGTCGCTGGGGCTGCAGCCCCGCGCGCCTGTACCGCTCCACCAACGGCGGCGTCCACTGGACGCGGGTGGCTGCCGGCCTGGGGGATATTCTGGACATGGACCCGCACCCCACCGACCCCGGCATCGTCTTCGTCAGCACCTTTGCCAGCACCTTCGTCGATGTGCCCTCCTGCCAGGCTACGGATATGGACACCTATGCGGGCGACGACGAATTCGCGGGCGCCTTCTACAGGAGCACCGACGGTGGCGCCACATTCAGCCCCCTGTCCGACAAGACGGGCATCATCTCGGTGGATCCCACCGATCCCGACATCATACGCCTGGTGGAGATCCTCTTTCCCTACGACTGGCACGACGACGCCGGCACCTGGGAAACGCTCGACGGCGGCCTGACTTGGACCCACACCGGCCCCGTCACCGGGTGGTCCAAGGGATACACCACCAACCAGTATTTCGCGTTCACCAGGAGCTTCAACGGTCTGACGAAAACCCTGACCAAGGATCCCTTCCACCCCGACAGGATGTACGCCTCCTTCGGTCAGTGGGCTTGGGCATCCTCGGACGCCGGCCGCACGGTCAACAATGCCTCCACCAGGGAAGTGGCGCCCGACCACTGGCGTTCCACCGGTCTCGAGAACATCGACGGCACCAGCCTGGCCCTCACCGCCGCCGATCCCGACATCATCTACATGGGGGGCTATGACATCGGTTTCTGGTACAGCACCGACCACGGTGCTTCCTGGACCCGCTCCCTGCCCGACTACAACGTCTACCCGGAATACGTCTGGGACCTGGGCGTCGGCCCCGTGGACCCTCACCAGGCGGTGCGCGAAGCGGGAGCCAATGTCTTCTCCATCCTGGCCGATCCCCAGCGGCCTTCGGTAGTCTGGGCGACCTTCAGCCGGGACCAGTACTCCAGCGATTTCGAGGGCCTGGCCGCCGTCACAGGCCTCTTCCGGAGCACCGCCGGCGGCGAGAACTGGCAACAGGTCAGCGCCGGTTTGCCCGCCGGCAACTCCGCCATCATGATGTACGGGCTTTCCCTCGACCCCCACAGCCCCGTTGAAGGCAGAACCCTGTTCATGACCGTCAAGGGCGACGTGTACCGCTCCGTGGACGACGGCCTGTCCTGGTCCCTGGTCCTGGCCGAAGGGGGAATGATCTGCACCGCGGTGGACAATTTCGACGGGAATCTGGTGTACGCCGCCGGTCGTGACGGGGTTTTTCGCAGCACCGACGGGGGCGACACCTGGTCTGACCTGGGCCATGGGGAGTTGGGCCATGTCCACGCCAACATCCGCAGCGACCTGATCCCCACGTGGATCGAATGGTCTGCCCCCGAGCCCATTTACCCCTGGGAAGGGGTTTTCGATCTGCGAACCGATCCGGTCACCCCCGGCCGCGTGTACGCCGCGGTCCTGGGTCCCGGCAAAGGGCTGTACCGGTCAAACGACGCGGGAGACAACTGGACCCGCCTGGTGACAGACGACCACATGCGGTTTGTGGCCGTGGCTCCCCAGAACCCGGATATCATCTACGCAAGCTCGTCGCAGAGTTACGATTCCGGCGGTTTCGGGAATTCCCTGGGGATTCTCTATTCCACCGACGGGGGCACAGTGTGGCAGGACGCCAATGACGGCATGGCCTGGAACTACGGGGGGCGGGTTGCCGTTGGCGCCGGCCCCCATCCCGACGTCTGGGTTTTCGTCCCGGGTACAGGGTTGCAGTTTTCCCCTGTTCCCGCCCTGGCGGCCTCTCCCGTCCCCGGTCCAGAGGCTGCGCAGACCCTGCTGCGCAACGCACCGAATCCCTTCAACCCCACCACGACCATCACCTACACCCTGGCGCGATCCGGCCCGGTGGAGTTGAAGGTCTACGATGCGGGCGGCAGGGAGGTCGCCACCCTCGTCCGCGGCCATCGGCAAGCCGGTACCCACACCCTCTCCTTCGACGGCAGCAGGCTGTCCAGCGGGGTCTACCTCGCCGAACTGCGGGACGGGACCGGCCTGATCCGGACCAGCAAGATGACCCTGATCAAATAGTCCTAGTTATCGGGTATCACCGTATCCGCGCTCTTCGACATGACTGCTGGGTGTCACCCTGCCAAAGGTGTTCCGCTTCCCTGTTCCACATCCCATTCAGATGGGACATCACTGTCGGGATCCAGCCTTTGCCAGCACCAGCCGTTTCAGGTAGATTGCCCAAACTCATAGCCAAAGGAACCCCCCTACGACGGGATATCCATGAAAAAGCGCGCCTACAACGTCTTGCCGCCCGCCTTCATCCACGACTGGCTGCAGGCCGTCGAGGGCCATGTCCGCGTGGATACATACCGGGATGTGCTGCCGGGAAACTGGGCGGCCTACATGATGCCGGGCCTGGTCCACTGGGGGGTTACCGACCTGCACGAGGACAGCGGGCGCTATCTGCTGCAGAACGTCAACTACGGTGGCAACATCGTGGCCGGGTACACGGACTTCGTCACCGCCGCTGTGGCCGTGGACGCGGTCGCGAAGGTTCAGCTGATCCTGGTACCCCTGGACCGTCTGGGCACCCGCGGCCTGGTGGACCACGCCATGCTGAGGTTCGAGTTCGCGCCGGGCCATGAGATCAGGCTGACCCCTTGCCCCGGCGGCGGCAGGGAACTGACGGCCACGGATTTCCTGGTCAGCTGGGAGGCGTGGCGTCCGCCGGGTTACCGCTTCAACCTGCTGGAGGGTTTCAACCCCGACGCCTTCCGCCTCATCCCGCGTTTCTACGTGGCCGCGCACCGTTTTCTGGAGGATGCGGTCAAGGGCCGCAGCTGGAACTGTTACGACCTGACCCCGCCGGGCGGCGAGACCGGGCGTTCGGAAATCCTCCAGATGGCCCTGACCCTGGCCGACAGCGTCAGCCGCGAAACCCTCGGCGGCATCCTGTCCGCGCTTGATCACAAGCTGGATCAGACCGCCATGGCAAGCGCCGAGATTCCCTGCGACAACCTCAGCCCGCATCAACAGCGGGATACGACACGGCAGGACTGGAAAGCCATCGCCGCCAGCTTGAAAAAGAACAAGCTGCCCAGCTCGCCCATCGATGACATGCCTCATATCTACACCAGCTATCAGCTGTTGCTGAGATCCTGCGCGACCATGGCCCTGCACACCATCGAGCTGGCGGCCGAGCGCCTGGCCGCTCACGGCTACATGCCTGATTCCAAGGCTGCCGTGCTGGAGAACCTGGAGATCGTCAAGCCCGTGCCCTGGCTCGAGGCCATGGCCCGCAGCGACCTGAAGAGCATCGTCCGGCAGGCCCCGTTCGCCATCTGGTGGATCACACGCCACCAGGAGGTGATCCCGACGAAGATCCCCGGGATCCTGGCCAAGGCCGGGTTGATCGAGACCGAGAAAGGTTCCCCCATGGTGCGCTCCTATTTCTCGGGTGGCCGTTCCCTCTACATCAACAAGGATGATTTCAACAGTGACTAGATATCTCTCCTGCCGCGGGTGCTTTTGGGTGGGGCTGATCCTGATGAGCAGTCTGGGCGCATGCGGGCGCAACCAGGAATCGGCGCCGATGCCGGTAAAGCAGGTCACTGCCCGGCGGATCCTCTCCTATGCCGATCAACAGGCTCCCATGCAGCGTTTGCGGACCAGCCGGGATGTCCTGCCGGGAGGGTGGGCCGCCGCCATGGCGCCGGTGCTGGTGGACTGGGCGGCAAGCGCGCAGGATTCGGGCGTCTATCGCCTCATGAACGTCAATTACGGCGGCAACCCCATGGATGGGACCACGGTGTTGCGCACGGCCCTGGTGCCTGCCGGAGATATCCGGCGTGTCGAGTTCATCATCGTGCCCCTGGATCCCCTGGGGCGGCACGGGATCGTCGCCCATGCCATGATCCGTTTCGTGTTCTCCGAGCAGCACCCGTTGATCCTGCTGGACGAGCAGGGTGCGCCCCTGTCCGGTGATCCCGCGGTCGGTGATCTGATCCTCAGTTGGGAGGCCTGGCGGGCCCCGGGTGTGGACTTCGAAGTCCTGGCCGGCATGGACCCCGGGACTTACGGCCTTTCCCTGCGGGCGTATGCGGGGCCTCAGCGCTTTCTGGAGGATTACCTGCAGCACAGGGATTGGTACGCCTACACCCTGGACCTGCCCGGCCGCAGGCAGGGCGATGCCGCATTGCTGCAGGTCATGCTGGCCATGGGGGACGGCGCCGCCCGCCGCACCCTCGGCCGGATCTTCTCGCGGGCCGAACGGGAATGGCTGCAAGGCGGACCGGGTGCAGCCGCCGCCACCGAGGAAGCCTGGCGCGGGCTGCGAGCATCCGTTTTGCAGGGCATGAGCGCCGAGGATTCCCTCCTGCTCATACCGCCGGACAAGCTCAGTTACCAGACCACCCAGCGTTCCTGCGCCACCATGGCCCTGTACTGCATCGACGTGGCCATATCCAGGCTTACCAGTGACGGGCACCAGGCGCGGCTGACCCTGGATGAAGCCATCGGCCCTGTCCGGCCCTGGATGCGTGGCATGGCTCATGCCGACCCGGTGGGGATCTTCCTGCGCTCGCCGTATGTGCTGGAATACGTGGTGCGCCATCCCCAGATCATCCCCACCAGGATCCCCGGCATCCTGGACAAGGCCGGCCTGTTGCCTCGCCACGATGGGCGCGCGATCAAGATCCACTACGCCCTCGATGCGACCCCGCCCTATGGGGATATCCGGAACAACCTCATTCGTTAGCCGTGGCCACCAGTTCCGAGACGGTCATCACCTGGTAGCCCTCGGCCTTGAGCCGGGGCAGGATGAGGTCCAGGACCTCGAGGGTGTAGAGCCGGCGGGGTCCGCCGTCGTGCAGGATGATGATGGCGCCGGGGAAGACCCTGCTCATGATGAACCTGGCGATCCAGTGCGGCCGGCGCAGCTTGTTGTCATGGGGAAAAATCGAGCCCAGACAGCAGCGATCACCCTGCCCGGAGATTGCCTGCAGCATGTTGCGGTTGAACCAGCCCGAGGCGGGCCGGAACCACCGTGGCCGGTCGGTGTCGCCCAAGAGGGAATCGGTGTGGGCCAGACTGCCGGCGAAGTCCTCACGGGACAGCAGGATGCTGGGGCGATCGTGCATCATGTGGTTGCCCAGCTCGTTGCCGTCGGCCAGGATCTGCCGGATGAGATCCTCGTTGCCCTGGACCTGATCCCCGATGACGAAGAACGTGGCGTGGGCGTCATAGCGCCGCAGGCGTTCCAGGATACCCGGGGTCACCTCCCGGCTCGGAGCGTCATCGATGGTCAGGGCTACGGCCTTGCGGTTGGTGTCGACCAGGAAAAGTACGTCCGGGTTGGCCTTGGCCAGCAGGCGAACCGCCGCCAGTGGCTGGAAGAACAGGACCCCGGCGACCAACAGCCCGGCCAGCACGGCAACGACAACTACACCCATGAGTACATTCCGTGCCAACCTCTTCCTGGATCCACCAGGGAATAACCGCTGCAGCATGTCGGCATCCTGTTCATGATGATCCCGAGGCCCAGGTGCCACCAGGATAAGTCCACATCTTACCCAATGATGGTATCTGGATATCTTCCGTGCCAGGCCGACCATCCCCTTTGAGCACGGAACTTGCACTTGCATTTCGGGGTTGGGTTGGCACAATTTGCCCATGGAACCGGCCGCAGCCATCCTCGCAACCGGTTTCGGGAAGGAGCCCACGCTCTTGCGGAAAACGGACGACACGGGCGACGGCGGCCGCCGCCGCTTCCTGAAAGTAGGCGGCCTGATGACCCTGGGCGGACTTTTTGCCCTGGCCGATCCCGGGGCCGCCCGGGCCATGGCCACCTCACTGACCCGCGCCGCGTCGGCTGCATCCGGCCGGCGCCTTGTGCTGCACAACATCCATACGGGTGAGACGGAACGGTGCGTCTTCGCCGACCGGCGCGGCTACCTGCCCGAGAATCTGGCCCGTTTCAACCACCTGTTGCGCGACTACCGCACCGGCGACGTGCGCGCCATCGATCCGAAGCTCCTGGACCTGCTGTACGACCTGGCCGATGAGCTCGCGGTGGCCCCCGAGTACGAGATCATTTCGGGTTACCGCTGCCCGGCCACCAACGCCATGTTGCGCCGGCACAGCAAGCACGTGGCCAAGCACAGCTACCATATGCTGGGCCAGGCGGCGGACGTGCGCCTGCGCGGAGTCGCGTTGCCGAAATTGCATCGGGTGGCGCTGGCCAGGCGGGGCGGCGGCGTGGGGTTCTATCCCCGCTCGGGTTTCGTTCACCTGGATACGGGGCCGGTGCGTAGCTGGTAGTTTTCGTGATCCTGCGCGGGGGGGGCGGCGGTCGAGTTCGCGGCGATGGCCAAAGGTGCCGGGGTCTCCCGGAGACTCCGGACCGGGACCGGTGCCAGGGGGTCGCACGCCACATTCGCCGCCAGCATCTGGTCGTAGTCGTAGCAATCATCCCGGAACTGCAACGCCCCCATCCCGTCGACCCAGGCCGTCAGATACACGAAGTGCACGGGCACCGGTTCATCCAGGCCGAGGGACATGGTTTCCCCGTCGTTCAGGGCGGCCAGGGCCGTGGAATCACATTCGGCCTTACCGCTGCTGATCAACGCTTCCAGCAGGGCCTCGGGCTTGGCGATCCTCACACACCCCGAAGAGAAGCAGCGCCGTTCACTGTTGAACAAACCCCGGTGGTTGGTGTCGTGGATGTAGACGTTGAACGGGTTGGGGAACAGGAACTTCACCCGGCCCAGAGGGTTCTGCGGCCCGGGTTGTTGCTGGAACTTGAAGGCCATGTCCCGTGGCCGCACTGCGGTCCAGTCGATGGCATCCGGATCGATGCCCGCCGCGCCGGGACGCCAGTCTGCGAAGACGCGGAATCCCCGCTCGGCAAGGTAACCGGGATCGGCGGCGACCTTGGGTAACAGGTCCTTGCGGGCCAGCTTTTGCGGCACGGTCCAGCTCGGGTTCAGGACGAGCCATTTCATCTCGCCGGACAGGACGGGTGTGGGGCGATCCTTGCGGCCCACGATGGCCGGCATGGTCAGGGGCGCAGAACCGTCGCCCGGCACCAGGGTCAGGGTGAAATCCGGAATGTTGACCAGGATATAGCGTTGCTCCCGCTTGCGAGGCAGCCAGCGCATGCGTTCCAGGTTCAGGGCCGCCTGATGGGCGCGGTGCGCTGCCGGGACATTCAGGGCGGCCAGGGTGTGCGGACCGACGATGCCGTCGGCCGCCAGCCCGTGGCGTTTCTGGAAAGAGCGCACGGCATGGGCCAGCAGATCGTCGTACAGGCAGGGGTCGCCGCCGCGGCACCAAGGCACCGACGGGCCCAGGGCCGGCGCGACCAGATCGCCGCCGGCGGTTAGGCGCGTGCGCAGTTGCCGCACGCGCGGAGAGCGATCACCCGGGCGCAGCAGTTGTCCGCGGTCTACGGTGGGCCAACCCCCGCTGCGTGCGATCCGGGCCAGGTTGAGCATGGCTTCCCGCAGCTTCGGGTATCCCCCCCGGTCGGGGCGGCAGGCGTTCAGGGCCGAAACCACCACCGAGTCGGCAGCGGCCGGGCGTGCGGTGGCCGCGTCGGGCAGATCCACCAGAACCTGCTGCAGGCGAGGCAAAGGATCGGGCCGGTTCTTTTCGGGCACCCACTTCTCCCACAACGAACCGGGATCGATCCTACCACGGGCCAGATCCCTGCCCAGGGCCAGGAAGGCGTCGGTGAGCAGGACTTCGGCCCGCCGGGCGGTTTCGGGGTTGGTCCGGATGGTTTCGGTGGGCGAGGGCACCTGTTCCAGCAACGGCATCAGTTCGGTCAGATGGTACGCCGCCGGGTCCAGGCCGTCGCCTCTGGCCTGGGCCAGCCGGTCGAGCAGGGTCCGGGCCAGGGGCGTCGCCTTACCGTCGGCCATCCAGATGGCCCCGTGGTCCCGGTTCGCGTAGACCTGCTCCACGGCCCCGGGCAGGAGCAATGATCCCGCAGGGGCCGCGACGGCCGCCAGGGCGGGGCCGCATAGCATGATCATGAAGGTAATGAACGCTGCAGGAAGTGGTTTCTGCCCGGATTTCAGGATCACCGGTTTGCCTTATCCAGGTTGTCATGACCGGGAATTCCGTTTCCGGAGGACCGTGCCCAATCCCTGGCGCGGCATGAGATATATTCATTTAACATTATAACAGATCAACACAGTTGCTTGCAAGGGCGTGCTGGATTCAACCGGTCCCACAACATTCACAGGGAGGCAGTGGTGTCAAAATGACATGACAAAACGGCACCAAATTAAGGTTGGAGTAGTTTGAATACTGTATACATTTTCCTTATGTTTTCTTAACATATTCTTAATAAATAAGTTATCCAAATTTCAGAAATTTCTGAATTTGGCCCGCCGCCTGCATTGGCCTCACCGAGCAAAGCAACCATCCTCAGGGATGAAGACATACAAAGGAGAACGAACCATGAAAAACATGACCGTCAACGCCATGGAGGCCCTGCAGAAGGCGCAATCCAGGGCCTACGAACTGAAGCATGCCGAGCTGGAGCCCCTGCACCTGCTGTGGGCGCTGCTGAGTGAGACCGGCCTGGCCACCAACACCCTGCGCGGCCTGGAACGGGATCCAGGCCTGATTCTGCGCACGGTGGATCAGGAGCTGCAGAGCCTGCCCACGGTTACCGGCGACCAGGATATACCGGGGGCGAGCCGGGACCTGCAGAAGCTCTTTCTGGAGGCCGAAACCCTGGCCAAGAAGACCGGCGGCATGGTCGGCACGCGCGAGCTGTTGCTGGCCCTGGCCGCGGACACCGGGCGCGCCGGCAGCGTGCTGAAGACCTTCGATATCACCGCGCAGAAGATGGCCCGGGCCCTCGAGGCCACCGGCGGGGACGCCGCCTACGACGGCGATGACGAGTCGGCCGCCGGCCAGGGCAACGAGTCGGCTCTGGAGAAGTACGCCCGTGACCTGTGTGCGGCGGTGCGCGAGGGCAAGATCGATCCGATCATCGGACGGGATGAGGAGATCAGGCGCACCATCCAGATCCTCAGCCGCCGAACCAAGAACAACCCCGTGCTCATCGGCTCGCCCGGTGTGGGCAAGACCGCCGTCGTGGAGGGCCTGGCCCGCCGCCTGGTCGAGGGCGACGTGCCCGAGGGCCTGAAGGGCAAGCGGGTGCTGGCCCTGGACATGGGCGCGTTGATCGCCGGGGCCAAGTACCGCGGCGAGTTCGAGGACCGCCTGAAGAAGGTCATCAAGGAGGTCACCGAGAAAGAGGGCGAGGTGCTGCTGTTCATCGACGAGATGCACACCTTGGTCGGTGCCGGCGCCACCGGCGGGGCCATGGATGCCTCCAACATCCTCAAACCGGCCCTGGCCCGCGGCGAACTGCACTGCATCGGGGCCACGACCATCGACGAGTACCGGCAGCATATCGAGAAGGATCCGGCGCTCGAAAGGCGTTTCCAGCCGGTGATGGTCGAGGAGCCGACCTGGGAGCAGGCCGTCGCGATCCTGCGCGGCTTGAAGGAGAAGTACGAGGTGCACCACGGCATCCGCATCACCGACGGGGCCATCGTCGCGGCGGTGAAGCTCAGCCAGCGCTACATCCCCGACCGCATGCTGCCGGACAAGGCCATCGACCTGATGGACGAGGCGGCCAGCCGTTTGCGCATGGAGATCGACTCGGTGCCCAGCGAGGTGGACGACCTGCAGCGGCAGTTGAACCAGCTGGAGATGGAGCGCCTGGCCCTGGAGAAGGAAAAGGACAAGTCAGCGGTGGCGCGGCGCGAGGCCATCGACCGGCAGATCGCCGAGCACAGCGATGATCTGGCCCAGCTCAAGGCGCGCTGGGAGCAGGAGAAAGAGGCCATCGACCGCATCCGCGCCCTGCAAAAGGAGCAGGAAAACCTGCAGCTGGAGATGGAAGCGGCCGAGCGCAGCGGTGATCTGGCGAGGGCCAGCGAGCTGAAATACAGTGGCCAGCAGGCCATCGAGCAGCAGATCAAGGATGCCTACGCCGAGCTGGCCCGCATCCAGGGCGATCAGCCCCTGCTCAAGGAGGAAGTGCAGGAGAACGACATCGCCGAGCTTGTGGCCCGCTGGACCGGGATCCCCGCCCAGCGCCTGGTCGAGGACGAGATGGCCAAGCTGCGTGAGCTGGAACAGCGCATCACCGGCCGCGTGGTGGGCCAGGACGAGGCCGTGGAGAAGGTGGCCCGCACCATCCGGCGTTCGCGCGCGGGTTTGACGGACCGCCACCGTCCCCTGGGTTCGTTCCTGTTCCTGGGCCCGACCGGTGTGGGCAAGACCGAGCTGGCCAAGGCCGTCACCGAACAGCTCTTCGGCGACGACTCACACCTGATCCGCCTGGACATGTCCGAGTACATGGAGCGCCACGCGGTGGCCAGGATGATCGGCTCGCCCCCGGGCTACGTCGGCCATGAGGCGGGCGGGCAGCTGACCGAGGCCGTGCGGCGCCATCCCTACAGCGTGATCCTGCTGGACGAGGTGGAAAAGGCCCACCCCGAGGTCATGAACGTCCTGTTGCAGCTGCTGGACGACGGCCGGCTGACCGACGGCAAGGGCCGGGTGGTGGACTTCACCAACACCCTGGTCATCATGACCAGCAACCTGTGCCAGGAGGCGGATTTCGAGCCGCCGCACCGCAAGGAGTCGGAGAAGGAACGCCTGGAGCGTGAGAACCGCGTCATCGCCGCGCTCACCGGGCATTTCCGGCCCGAGTTCCTCAACCGGCTGGACGGCATCGTGCGCTTCAACAGCCTGTCCAGGGACATGGTCGCGACCATCGTCAAGCTGGAGCTGGCCAAGGTGGCCGCGGGCCTGAAGGAGCAGGATGTCCGGCTGGAGGTGACCGACGCGGCGGTGGCCCGGCTGGCCGAGCTGGGTTTCGACCCGCAATTCGGTGCGCGCCCGGTGAAACGCGTCATCCAGCGCGAGGTGCAGGACCGGCTGGCGGACCTGATCCTGGCCGGCGAGGTGCGGCCCGACACCGTGGTCGAGGTCGATGTCGAGGGGGACGGGTTCGCTCTGCGGGCCCGCCCCGCCGCGCAGGGCGAGATGGCCGCGGACGGGTGATGTCAGCGGATGCTCATGATCGACCCGCCAGTTGCGCGGCGCGCAGCAGCGCCGTCTGCTTCCGCACCCACAGGAACCCCACCACCAGGACCACCGGCACCAGCAGCAGGAAGCTCCCGGGGAATTCCTCCAGCCGGTCGGCCTGGGCGGCTGCCGCGGCCGACAGCATGGGGGCGTCGTACAGGCCGTGCAGCAGCACCGGCCACAGCAGGGCCTGGGCCAGGTGGCTACGGGACCGCGGGGGATCGAACCTGGCGCGCCCCACGTGCAGGCCCATGATGGCTCCGCACAGCGCGTGGGCGGGCACCGACGTGAGCCCGCGGGCGATGGCCACGGACCAACCGCCATGGGACACGTAGAGGATGTTCTCGACGGTCGCAAAGCCCAACGAGGCGGCCACGCCATACACGACACCGTCCATGGGCTCGTCGAAATCACGCAATTTCGCCGCATAGAGCAGCACCACGAGCAGCTTGAAGAACTCCTCTGGCACGGCGGCGTTGAAAAAGGCGACCAGGGTGCCTTGCAGCACCGGCGCACTGACGCGCTCCAGGAACCCGCCGTAGATCGAGACCACGATCAGCACCGGGATGATGCTCAACACCCCCAACCCAGCCGTGCGCCACAGCACCCCACGGGGTTCGGGGTTGGCGTCCCGGTGGTGGAACCAGGCCATCAGCAGCAGCGAGGGGATGACGGCGGCGGCGATCAGGAACAGGTTCATGGCCGGTCCTCAAAGGATTCGGGCTGCGGGTTGGCGAGGCGACGATGGCCAGCATAGGCCATAACCAGGGTGCACCCTACGGGAAAATCCTGCGGGAAAATCCATCGCTGACAAGCCCCCCCGATGGTTCTATGATGAGGCGGGAGATGGGAAAGCGCGCGGAGGGGGCAACATAAGATGAAGACAGCGCCGGAACTTCAATTCTGTCCGGTGGGCGACCACCGCCTGGCCTACCGCCGGGCCGGAGCAGGCCCGAGGGTGCTGCTGGTCCACGGCATCACGACCTATTCCTTCATCTGGGACGAGGTCCTTGCGGGGCTGGCTTACGACCATGACGTGATCGCGGTGGATCTGCTGGGCTGCGGCGCTTCGGACAAGCCCCTGGATGTCTCCTACGCCTTGACGGACCACGCCGTGCGCCTGGTGAAATTCATCCGGACCCTCGGGCTGCAGCCCCTGCACCTGGTCGGGCATGACCTGGGCGGAGGCATCGCGCAGATCCTAGCCGTCGGGCAGCCGGATCTGCTCGAGGATCTGGCTCTGCTGAACACCGTGGGCCATGATTTCTGGCCGGTCCAGCCCATCACCGCCCTGCGTACGCCCATCGTCAGGCAGTTGCTCATGGCGGCCCTGGACAAGGGGCTGTTCCGGCAGATCGTGCGCAAGGGCCTTTTCTTCGAGGACAAGTTGACAGAGGATCTCATGGACCGTTTCCTGGACCCGCTGCAGACCCCCGCCGGCCGCAAGGCTTTTCTCCATCTCGCCCGTTGCCTGGACAACCACAACCTCACCGAACTGGAAGAGGATCTGCGCCGCCTGGAACTGCCGACCCTGATCATGCGGGGGGAGGACGATCCGTTTCTGAACGCGGCGATTTCAGAAAAGCTGGCCGCGGATATTCCGGACAGCACCCTGGTGCGGGTGCCCCAGGCGGGGCATTTCATCCAGATCGATCAACCGGATCTGGTGGTGGCCTCCCTGCGCAAGTTCTGGAGTGATCATGGTGGATGACGGACGTTCAGGATTCGATCCCGCGGCCAAGAAGATCATCCGGCAGCTGGAACTGGAGAACCAGCTGCTGGCCGAGCGGGCCGAAGAGATCTTCCTGCTGGGGCGCATCGCGGCCGAGGTCACCGAGGCCCGCAGCGTGCGCGGGGTGCTGATGCGGGGCCTGGAGCGGATCGCCATCCTCAAGGACACCGAATTTGCAGCCTACGGCCGCTGGGAGGCCGGGGGCCTGGACCTGGCCTATGGATATTTCCTTCACGGCGACAATCTGGAGGCCGGAAAGATCACCCTGGGAGGGGATCTGCGGGAAAGGGTGGGCCGCGGCCCGGTGCTCCTTCACGGGGCGGAGACTTCCCTGGTTGGCTTGCCGCCGCCGGTCCGGCTGGATGGATCGCAGGCGTCGCTGACCTTGATCCCCGCCCTGGCGGCGCAGGACAGCCCCGGGTGCTTCGTTTTCGCCGGTCGCTGTTCGGAGCATGATCAGCAGGAGCGCAGCCTGCTGGTGACCCGGGCCGTGGAGATCATGAGCCTGCGCCTGGAGAATCTGAGAGCCCTGAACGAGTTGTCGGAACTGAACCGGCGGCTCGACGCCAAGGTGGCCGAGCGCACAGGCCAGCTGGAGGCAGCCAACACCGAACTGCAGCTCAAGATCGAACAGCTGGAACAGGCCCAGAAGATGGAAGTGCTGGGCCGACTGGCAGGGGGGATCGCCCACGACTTCAACAACATCCTGACGGCGGTGACCGGCCACGTCGAGCTGGCCGCCCTTGCCGTGCCTGAGGATGATCCCCTGCAAAAGGACCTGCAGGCCATCCGGGAGGCCGGCGAAAGAGGGGCGAGGCTGAGCCGCCAGTTGCTTTCCTTCAGCCGGCGCCAGGTGTTCAAGAAGGAACCTCTGGATGTGAACGCGAGCGTGCGGGATCTGGCCAAGGTGATCGACCGGCTCATCGGCGAGGACATCGAACTGGAGCTGGACCTGGCTCCGGATACCGGTTCGGTTCTGGCCGACAGGGGGCGCATCGACCAGGTGCTCATGAATCTGGTCCTCAACGCCCGTGACGCCATGTCCGGCGGGGGCCGGATCCGTCTGTCCACGCGCAGCGTGTCCGTGGAGCCGCCCACGGCCGCGGACGGAGAACGACCAATTGGGGGAACCGGGCGCCATGTTGAGCTGGCGGTGGCCGATGATGGCGCGGGGATCCCGGCCGAACTCAGGGCCAGGATCTTCGAACCGTTTTTCACCACCAAGGAGGCCGGCAAGGGCACTGGGCTGGGCCTGGCCATGGTGTACAATATCTGCCGCCGCCACGACGGGTGGGTCCAGGTGGACAGCGAGGTGGGGCAGGGCACCGTGTTTCGGGTTTATTTCCCGGAGCTGGCCGCCGAGGCCGTTTCCCCGCCATCTGCGGTCGTGAAGGAGCCCGCGCGCGGGGACGAGGCGATCCTGCTGGTGGAGGATGACCGGACCATCCGGGAGGTTCTGGTCAAACTGCTGGACCGCCTGGGCTACCGGGCAACCTCCTGTGCCCACGGCCAGGAGGCGCTTGAATTGCTGGAGGATCCGGACCAGGATTTCGACCTGATGATCACCGATGTGGTGATGCCCGTCATGGGCGGCGGCGAGCTGGCGGCCCGGGCCAGGACGCTGCATCCGCGGCTGCCCATCCTGTTCCTGTCCGGCTACACGGATGACCAGCTGGGTCCGGGCGATCCCCTGGCCAACGCCGACGGGTTTATCCAGAAGCCGGTCACCATGGCGGAGCTGGCCGCGGCGGTCAGAAGGATTCTCGGCTGATGCCCGGGGCAGCCTGCGCTGCAGGCAAGGCCGTGGTGACCCCCCCCCGGCCGAGGGCTGGGGGAGTTTCGGTTTCCCGTCAGGAGTTTCCCATGAAAAATTTGTTCTTGGCGTTGCTGGCTGCGGTCCTGGGGGCCGTCCTGTTCTTCGGTGGAGCGGCCTTGCCGGCCGCTGCCCAGACGCCGGTCCGCGCCCAGATGGACACCGTGGGTTTCGCCGTGGACCGGGCGGATTTCGCCCAGGTGCTGTATGCGGCCCGGCAGGCCGAGGGTCTGAACGACCAGCGGGCGCGCCGGGCGGCCTGGCCCGCGGCCGCGGCCATCCTGCCCCACGACGACTACCTGTATGCGGGGCGCACCGCCGTGCACGCCCTGCCCTACCTGCAGGCCAGGCGCTGGGTCATATTTGGCGTGTGCCACGCCTGCCGCCGCATCGGGGTGCGCGACAAGCTGCTGCTGGACGACTACGACGTTTGGCGCATCGCCGGCCGGGATTTCACGGTGGACAAGGATCTGCGCGCAGCGCTAAGCGAGCGGCTGGGCGACGACGCCGAGGTGTCTCGCGAGCGCCAGGCCAAGGAACATTCGGTCGAAGCGCTGCTACCCTGGCTGGGGGCCGGGGCGGGGGACTTCACCTTCGTGCCCATCCTGGTGCCGGGCATGGAACCCGCGCATCTGGACTCCCTCTCGGGCAAGCTCGCGGGCATCCTGGCCGACCTGTGCCGCGAGAACGGTTGGGTCATGGGGCGCGACCTGGGCCTGTTGATCTCCGCCGACGCGGTGCACTACGGCTGCGACGGATGGGGCGCCCACCCCTACAACGAGTTCGGTTGCGGCGAGGCCGGCCATGCCGCCGCGCGCGCCCAGGACATCACCCTGGCCCGGGCCACCCTGGCCGGACCCTTGACCCGGGCGGGCATCGACTCGTTCATCCGTCTGGTCTGGGACCCGGACGGCCCGGACTACCCCGCCTACCCCTACCGCATCACCTGGTGCGGCATCTACTCCATCCCCTTCGGATTGAGCACCGCGCGCAAGCTGCAGCTCGACCTGGGCTCAGCGACTTTGACCGGCACCCTGCTGCGTTACGGGGACAGCGTCAGCGACGGCCGCCTGGAGTGCGAGGTGAAGCACCTGGGTGTGACCGCCCCCAACACCCTGCGGCACTGGGTGGGGTATCCGGCGGTGGTGTACAGGTAAGGTATGCAGCGGAGAAGGGCCCGGACCCCCGCTTGGGGGCCCGGGCCTTCGTGCGTTTGGCAGGGTCAGGGCTGGACGGACAAGGTCACGCTGAGGACCTGGTCGGCCGGCGGGTAGGGAAACCCGTCATCCACGAGCCGCACCGTGGCGTGCGGGTCGTCCGCTCCTGCATCCGGCCCCGCCTGGCGGGGGGCCTGGTCCGGGCCAGCGCCCGGCCACTGGTTGATTTCCGTGCCGGCGTCCCACAGCCGGATCATGCCGGTAAGATCCCCCGCCTGGGCAGCACCGCTCCCGGAGAACAGGGCGTAACCCTCGGGGTCGAAGGCGTAGAACAGATCGTTGGACTGGACGAACATGGTCGCCAGGGCAAGCCGGTCCCCCTGTTCGGCCGTGAAGGAAACGGTGTAGGACTGACCCGGCCCGATGGGCATGGGATCGGTGGCCCCGTCCGGAATGGAAAAGACCGCCGCGGAGGAAACATCGTCGCGGTCCCCGAAGGCGGCCGCGAGACCGGCCGGGTCGCCGTCTTCGGCCAGGTCTTCCAGGCCCGCAACGGCCGGCGCTCCAGGAGAAAAGAGCATGGCGCCGGATTCATGAACAGCGGCGATGCCGGGAGCCAGGGGGACGACCTGGCCGGTATTGGCAGTCAGGTAGGAACCCAGCGGATCAGGGTTCCCGTCTTCGGCCAGCGCCTCGAGCCCGGTGGTCATGGCCTTCATGCCGGAGGTGAACAGGGGGTCGGGGTCCCGGTGGACGACGAAGACACCGGGCGCCAGGGGCACGGCGTCGGTCATGCCGCCACCGGTATCAAGGGTCATCGTGTCCGAGACGTTCTCGATACGGACGGTGGTCAAGCCGTGGCCGTCGGCCGCCAGGGTCACCCGGATCACCTGGCCGGCCGCCGGGTAGGAAAAGCCGTCATCGACCAGACGGACGTTCATGTCGGGATCGGTGGGGCCGCTGTCGGGCCCGCTCTGGCTGGGGGGCTGGTTGGGGCCGGCTCCGGGTTGCTCGTTCTGCTCCGTGCCCGCATCCCACAGCATGACTTCGGAGGTCACGTCGCCGGTGCGCGGCGAGCCGTCGGTGTTGTAAAGGGCGATGCCCTCTCCAGCCGGGGCGTAGAACAGGTCGTTGGAGTGGACGAACATGGTGGCGAACGAAAGGCGGCTGCCGGGTTCGGCGCCCACTGAGAATTCATAGGCCTGGCCGGGCCCGATGGGCGAGGGATCCGACATTCCCTCCGGCACCGCGAAGGTCCCGGCCGCGAAGAATTCCCCGCTCCCGGATACGTTGGCGATGGTCAAGGTGAAGGTCGTGCCCTGTTGCCCGCCGTCGCCGGGTGACGCGGGATTGTCATCGTCGCTGCAACCGGCCAGGCCGGCGAGCAGTAAGGCGGTGGCCGCCAGCGCGGCCAGGGTCTTGATGATATTCATGAGGTTTCCCCCTCTGGTTGACGGTTCGTGTTACCTATGGTTAGACTCGGCTCTCTGCCGGCCGCGTCCTCTTCCTGCCCCGGCTTACGGGGCCGAGGGGGGGCTGTGACCGAATTAGGAGAAAAAAATTCTTCTTTGTCTTCCGACACACACCGGACGGGTGGTTCGTAAGCGTGCTGATGGGCTTCTTCATGATGGCGGTAGGAACGGGGGGCTCACCGGGTCCCGGTTCTTCGCTATCCCCTGAGGTCCTCACGCGGGTTCGCCGCCGGGATCCGGAAGCCCTGGGGCTGCTGTTCGAGGTCAGCTTCGACCGGGTGTTCGGCCTGGCCATGCGCATGATGGGGCAGAGGGCCGCGGCCGAGGACATCGCCCACGAGGTGTTCCTGCGGGTGCACCGGGCCGCGCACACCCTTGACGTCCATCGCGATCCTCTCAGCTGGATCCTGACCATTACCGGCAACCTGTGCCGTGATCATCATCGATCCTTCGCGGCCAAGGTGACCCGTGGCAGCGGCCAGGCGGAGGATGACCATGAAGGGCCGGTGGGACGGCTGGCCGGCGACGATCCGGGGCCCGAGGACCAGGCCCTGGCCAGGGAAAGGGAGCGGGTGGTCCAGGAAGCGCTCCTGGAGCTGCCCGAGCAGCTGCGCGAAGTGGTGCTGCTGCGGGATTACGAGGGTTTCGACCACAACACCATCGCCGGCATGCTGGGGTCATCCAGCTCGGCGGTGCGTAAGCGGTATTCGCGGGCGCTGGCCCGGCTGGGCGAGTTGCTCGAAGGTGAATGGCCATGAACGACGGCAACCGGCATGATCTGACAGATGCCCAGCGCCTTGCGCGTGATGCCGTGCGTAGCCTGCAACGGCCTGCGGCCGACGCGGATTTCCGCGCGCGCCTGAAGCGGGAGTTCGTGTCCGGTTCCCTGGCCTCGGATGCGGAAGATGAACGGAACGGGGCGGGGCCTGCATTCCGGCGTCGTGCTTTCCGTCCCTGGATGGCCTGGGCTCCGGCGGCGGTCGCCGCGGTCGTTCTGCTCATGGTCTTCAGGTTCAATTCCATGCCGGGCCCCGTGGTGACACGGGTCGTGGGTGAGGGCACGGTTGTGGTCGACGGCCGATCGTTTCCCGCGGCCGACCGGGATGCGTATGCCGACCTGGTAAGCCCGGGGTCCCATGTCGAGGTCACGGGGGACGCCCGGGTGGATATCCTGTATCCCGGCGCCTTGATCCTCAGGGTGTTGCCCGGATCGGACCTGGACCTTCCCGGTCGCCCCGGCCGCTGGTTCGGCCGCCACCTTGCGGGCGGGCTGGAGATCGGCGAGGTCAGTGTCCTGACCTGGCCGGGATTTCAGGGCAACCATCTGGCCATCGAAACCCCCGACGGCCAGGCGGTGATCTCGGGCACCGTGGCCAATGTCTTTGTCAACCAGGACCTGACCTGCATCTGTCTGCTTCACGGCCATCTGGATGTGGTGGCGCCTGATAAGGATCTGGGTGAGGTGGAGGCCGGCATGCGATGGGTGCTTCATCGCAACGGATCGGCTCCCGAGTATCTGACCATTGCTCCGCCCCATCGCGACCACATGATCGGTTTGCAGGAGGACACCGGGAAACGCTAGTTCCGGAGGGGTTGGCCGCAGCCCCTGGCGGACTTTTTGAATTTATGATATCATGCCCTGGGGATCGGACCGCACCGCGCCAACCAGGAAATTCACCTGTTCCGCACTTTCCTACCGTGATCGTAACTCCACCCTGCCGGCTTCCGGGCGGGCGGGGGTTTTCCGTCGGCATTCCGACGGGAGAACAAGCGAGGGGATCCGCGCCCGGTCCGATCTTGCTCCGGGTTGTGGAGCCGCTCATCCGATCACGGGAGGTTCCTCATGAAACGCCTACTCTGGTTGCTGGGGCTGGCCCTGCCCCTGCTTCTCGCCCAACCCCTGTTCGCCGATTGGGATCCCGGCATGCCGGCCAAATGGGTGCAGCTGCCGGATCTCGAGCCCACCGGCATCGACGTCGACTGTTCCCCCTTCCTCAACGACTATCTGCTGGCCGATGACTTCGAGTGCCGTCAGGCCGGCCCGCTCACCGAATTCCACCTGTGGGGGTCGTGGCTGCACGACCTTTATCCCCTGGGGGATCCTGGCGCCCTGGACTTTCACGTGGCCATCTACTCGGACATCCCGGCGGCCGTCAGTCCCAACGGTTACAGCATACCGGGCGAGCCCCTCTGGGAGTACTGGTTCCAGGCCGGACAGTTCGTCACCCGCATGTACTGGCAAGGGCCGGAAGGCTGGATGGATCCGCCCGACATGTATGATCCCGAGGGAGACGATGTGTGCTGGCAGTACAATTTCAACGTGCCGGAGGCCGACGCCTTCGTCCAGGAGGGCGGTCCCGACCAGCCGGTTGTCTACTGGCTGGTGGTCAAGGCCTTCCCCCACGGCGAACAGGGCGAGCTGTTCGGCTGGAAGACCTCCCTCGACCACTGGAACGATGATGCGGTCTGGACGATGGGCGATATTCCCAACGCGGGTGCATGGAACGAACTGATCTATCCCCTCGGGCACCAATTCGGAGGTCAATCCATCGACCTGGCGTTCGTCGTCAATGGTCCGGAGCAGCAGGACCAGTACGACTTCGGTGACGCCCCTGATCCCACCTACCCGACCCTGCTGGCCACCGGCGGCGCCTACCACAGGATCACGAACCTGATGCTGGGCGCCCAGATCGACGCCGAGCCCGACGGCCAGCCCGACGCGTCGGCCACCGGCGACGACCTGGCCAATCTGGCCGACGAGGACGGGGTGGTGTTCACCTCGCCCCTCAAACCGAACATGGCCGCCACCGTGGACGTGACCGCCTCGGCGCCGGGCATGCTGGACGCCTGGATCGATTTCGACGCCAACGGATCCTGGGACGCCAACGAATGGATCTTCACTTCCGCGCCTCTGACCGCGGGCGTCAACCATCTGTCGTTCGAGGTGCCTGCTGCGGCGAAGGAGAACACCACCACCTTCGCCCGCTTCCGCCTGAGTTCGACCGGCGGCCTGAGCCCCGGCGGAATCCTGCCCACCGGGGCCGTACCCGACGGGGAAGTCGAGGATTACCAGGTGCGCATCGGGGACCGCTTCGTCTTCAAGTGGATCCAGCATCCGGACCTGGACGTGACGGGGATCGACGTCAACGCCAGCGTGGCCCCGGACATGCCGCCGTTCATCCTGGCTGACGATTACCTCTGCGACCACACTGGCCCGGTGACCGACATCCACATCTGGGGTTCCTGGTTCCAGGACTACCTGCCGTTCATGGAGGATCCCACGGGGGTAGCCTTCACCCTCAGTTTCCATGCGGATATCCCCGCGGGTGTCGGCGGCGCGGACTACAGCCAGCCCGGCGAGGTGCTGTGGACCCACACCTTCAATCCGGGCGAGTTCGAGGTCGAACCGGTTCCCATCGTGCGGGAGGAAGGCTGGATGAATCCCCCAGGGGAATACTTCTTCCCCGGTGACACCAACTGCTGGCTGTACAAGTTCCATGTCGATCCGCACCTGGCCTTCCACCAGGAGGGCGACGCAACCCAGCCTGTGGTGTACTGGTTGGATGTCCAGGCCCGGCCCCTGGACGAGCAGGCCATGTTCGGCTGGAAGACCACCCTCGACCACTGGAACGACGACGCGACCTGGGGCATCGGCTTCGAGCCCTATCCCGGGCCATGGAACGAGCTCTTCTATCCCCCGGATCACCAGTTTGCCGATCAGTCCCTCGAGCTGGCGTTTGCCCTCTACGAGGACCTGGTCACGGTCACCCCGGAGATCCCCGAGCAGACGGGCCAGCTCTACAACGCGCCCAACCCGTTCAACCCCATGACGGAAGTCCACTTCGTGATGCCGCCCGACGGTGGCAACGTGCGGCTCGAGATCTTCGACCTGCAGGGCCGCCGCGTGCGGACTCTGGTCGACGGTTTCGTGGGCGGCGGACCCCAGATACGGTCGTGGGACGGTCGCAACGGGGCCGGCGATCCTCTGCCGTCGGGAACCTACCTGTACCGCTTGCGCGGTGCGGGGCTGGACGAGACCATGAAGATGCTGCTGCTGCGGTAGCGGCGGAAAGGGAGGATGGTTGCGGGCCCCCGGCCGTGCGCCGGGGGCCTGCTCGTGTCTGCTAGCGGTACAACCCCTTGATCCGCGACCAGCTCGACGCTTCGTCGGCCACCACGTCGGTCAGCGTGATCACAAGTTGCGGGGGTTGGGACGATCCGGCCCCGCCCACTGATATCCAGTCCTCGTAACCAGCCTCGGAATTGACCCCTGCCAGCAAGAACCCGGCGCGGCCGGTACCGCCATCGACCAGATCCCTCACCGCAGCGGTCACGTCGAAGTTCATGGCGGTGTTGGTGGTCGGGGGATAGAGAATATCCAGGGCGGTGGTGGGGGTCAGGTTCGCACGGGGAACAGGGATCGGAGTCCCGGTCGTGGGGAAGTAGAAGGCGCCAAGGTAGAAAAATCCCTGGGCGTCGTCGGCGTAACCGGTCTTGGTGACGGTCAGGACAGCGTCCACGACCGTCTCGTGCAGCGGCAGGCTGGCCAGATCGAACTCGAACGAGGCGGCCCATTCCGAATCGCAGCCGTAGGCGTTGCCCCCTACCTTCAAATCGGTGTCGGGCAGGTCCTGACCGGCAAGAAATGCGGTTTCCTGCAGACAGGGCGACGGGGCGTCCTGGCGCTCGTCATGGCCCGAGATGGCCGCATTCAAGGTTACGGTGAAAGCCTGGGCGGCCGCAGCGGCCATCAGCAGGTAGAGGCAATTCAAGACCAGAATTCTTTTGAACATGATATCCCTCCTTTGCTGTTATGATGACAACTCTTGGCACGAGCCACAAGTGAATTTCCGGTTAGGAGCCCGCGATGCGACATGTGAGATGGCTGACCACGGTTCTGGTCCTGGGGGCGGCCTTGACCGCCAGGGCGGTGACCCTCGACGACATGGCCATTCCCGTCACGCCGGACCATCCGCGTGAGTACATCTTCACCGACAAGGGGGCGGCCCATCTGGCGGGTGAGGCCATCGGGGAAAACACCCGCAGCTACCACGGATTCTACATCGCCATGCACGAGGTTGTGGACGGCTGGGCGCTGCGGCTGGAGGACGGAACGGTCCTAGGCCCCGCCACGGCTTACGAGGCGATGGTGTTGCCCGACCGCCTGATCCGGCGCCACCGCCTGCCCGGCGGCGCCACCGTAACCGAAACCGTGACCCTCTTCGACCGGGCCAACGGCTTCGAGGTGAATTACGATGGCGTTCCGGCCGGTGAGTTCCGCTTCCTGCCGCGCATCGATATGCGCTTCCTGTGGAAGGTGGCCCAGCCCGGCTACGAGGTGCGCTGGGGGGACGGCGTGTTGCGGATTTGCCGCATCGATGCGCTGGACAAGACCCCGGACCCGGCCCATCCCCGCTGGTTGGCAGTGGCCCTGCGGGGCGCGGACTCCTTCACCCCCGACGGGCGTTACCTGCCCACCGACTACCCCAAGGGCAAGGCCCGCAAGGCCATGGATCACGCCAATCCGTATCTGCCCGGGGCCATCACGGGCCGCATCCCGCCGCGCATGGAGACCGGCGAGGTGCAGGTGACGTTCGCCGCGGACACCTCCGAGGAGGACGCCGCCGTCAGGGCCTGGACCCTGCAGGCCGAATCAGGTCTGCGCGCGCAGCAGCGCCGGGAACGCCTGCAGGACCTTGTGGACACCCGTGCCCCGTCCTGCGGCGTCGCGCGCGACGACCGCGCCCTGGCCTGGGCGCGGGTCTCCCTGGACAACCTGATCATGAACCAGCGCGGACCCGGCATCTACGCGGGGTTCTACTGGTTCACGACCTACTGGGGCCGCGACACCTTCATCAGCCTGCCCGGGGCATGCATCGTCGATGGCGATTTCGAGACCGCGAAAACCCTGC
>JANTFX010000047.1 GCA_024763215.1 Candidatus Krumholzibacteriia bacterium
CGCATGGACCGCGGCATCCTGGGCACTTCCCTGGGCGGGCTGAACTCTGCCTGGTTCGCCTTGCGGGCTGCCGATACCTTCGGGCTCATCGGCATCCAGTCACCGGCCCTGCAGGCGGGCGGCGGCAGGATCTTCGATTTGTACCGGGAGGCGCCGCGTCAGGACATCGATATCTTCATGACCTGGGGCACCATGCACGACGGCGCGGCAAACGCCCGGCGCTTCCAGACCCTCCTGGACGCCAAGGGCTACCGCCACCGCAACATGGTCGTGAACGAGGGGCATTCCTGGGGGGCGTGGCGGGCCCAGCTCGACGACATCCTCAGAGCCTTCTGGCCCGCCCCTTGAAAGAGGGTCAACGGACAAGCACCATTTTCCGGACCTGGTTTTTCCCCTGCACCGACAACCGGCAGTAATACGTACCGGAAGCCAGGGGGCCGCCCGTGGTTCCCTCACCGTTCCAGACCACCTTGTGCGATCCGGCCTCGAAATACCCCCGGGCCACCTGGGCCACCCGGCGTCCGGCCAGGTCATAGACCCCCAGATCGACCCTGCTTCCCGCGGCGAGTTCGAACTCGATGGTGGTGCGGGGGTTGAAGGGGTTGGGGAACACGTCTGTCAACCTGGCGGCGGCCGGTTGCACGGCGGCCAGGTTCGACACCTCGGCACCGCGGGATTTCGCCGCCGGCTCGATCACCGTCAAGACCGTGTCCACGGGAATATCGTACAGCGTCTGCTTCAGACCGCTTTGCCAGGAAACCTGAAGGCTGTCCACCACGGTGTTGGGGCCCATGCCGAAATGCAGCCGCATGAAGTTCTGGCAGTACTTGTGCATGCCGCCGTTCTGTTCCCGCAGCTGGGCGATGCCGCCCGCATAGGCGATGACCCGGGAACCGATCCCGTCGCGGTTGGAGACCGTGCCCTGGAGGTCCAGCTCCAGCCAGTGGTTCACCGGATCCTGGATGGCGGCGGCCGTGTTCCTGAACAGCTGGTAGGGGCCATGTCCGAAATCACCGTACTCGTCGCCGTTGGCCACGAACAGATCCAGGAACCCGTCGCGATCATAATCGGCCATGGACACGCTTTCACCCTCGCCCAGCTTCGCTCCGGCGGCCCCGCCTGCGCCGGCCACCTCATCGAAGGTGCCATCCCCCCGGTTCCGGTACAGGATGTTGGGGAGGTTGGCCACGGGACCGGAGCTGACCATGTAGATGTCCAGGTCCATGTCGTTGTCGAAATCCCCGGCCACCACCGACCCGCAGGCGGTCAGCTTGGGCAACAGGGTGGTGACATATCCGTCCGGTGAGGAAAGGACGGTGTAATCCTGGCTGTAGGGGGCGAAAGGTTGGAAGCCCTGGGTATCTATCAGGGTCATGCTCGAGCCGGAAGACACCTTGCCGTTGTAGGTCTGGCCGTCGGTGATGGGGGCGCCCACGCGCCAGGTCCCCGCCTCGGGATCGTACCCCACGTAGAGGATATCCGGATTGGCGGAATCGGGCTGGGCCATGCCCCAGACCGTGGTGTCGGCCGGATCCAGGGTGAAGGCCAGATCTGCGGGATGGGCGCCGTTCGCCCCGATGAAGATGTGCTGCCGGGACAGCCAGGGGTGGGGGTACAGCTCGAAGGACACCGCGCCCTGGGTCTGGAAATCGAACCCCTTGGGGCCCGTATAGATCTTCAGGGTGAAGACCAGTTCGCTGTCCGAGGCCTGGAAGACGTCGGAGCCGCCCTTGTCCCCGGTCATGAACAGGTCGGGCACCAGGTCTCCGTTGAGGTCCGCGGCGACCGCATCGGTGATCAGGGACTGGATGTCCACCGGCAGACCCGGAATCTGGGGCAGCAGATCGGTGAAGGCGGGCTCCCGGATATCCAGGACCGCCAGGGGGAACGGATAACCCGGCTGGATGAGGTCCAGACGGCCGTCGCCCGACAGGTCGGACAGCAGGGCGAAATTGGGTCCTTTTTCCGGGGAGAACCCGACCAGGGGCCCGACATCCCGGAACCAGTGGCCCTGGTTGAGGAAGAAGGTGGACGGTGGATTTTCAGGGTAGCGGCGTCGGTTGCACAGGAACGCGTCGAGCAGCCCATCGTCGTTGCCGTCGAACCACAGGGGGGTGTAACCGCTGGCGGCCGGGTATTCCAACCCCAACTCCGCCGATGCCTCGCGCAGCATGCCATTGTCGTTGATGTAGGCCCGGTTGGGATGGCTGCCCTCGCCGAAGGCGGCGCCGACCAGCTGCAGGAGATCCTGGTCGCCGTCGTTGTCCGCATCGCCCCAGGCCGCCCCGTGGGTGTCGGCAAAAGGATTATCCGACCACACATCCATTATGATGTTGGTGAAGGTGCCGTCGCCGTTGTTGAGGTACAGGCTGGGCTGGGTGTTGTGGTTGCCCGTCCACAGGTCCGGCCAGCCGTCCCCGTTGAAGTCGCCCCAGGATGTGCCCTTGCTGACCCCGGAATAATCAATGCCCGCCTGGGCGCTCACATCCTCGAAGATGGTCAAGGCATGGGCGTTGACGGACCCGAGCAACCCCATCACAGCCACGCAAGCGGCCACCAGGCCAACGGAGGTGTGGACCCGAAAATTATCAACCGTTTTTCCAGAAAGCAGCATGCCCAATCCCCTCTATCTTCACTTTTAAGGCGAATTTTTGTCTTTTTGTTACCGTCAACCGCATTGTACCATATAACATATATTTTGTCAATGCCGCCCGCTACCGAACCAGGGTCACGCGCCGGACGGCCACCCGGTCGCCGGCGTTCAGACGCAGCAGATAAACACCTGCGGCCACCGGTCGTTCGAGGCTGTCCCGGCCGTACCAGGTATAGCCATGACGGCCTGCTGTCAGGGCCTGCCCGTCGGCCAGCACCTTGATGCGCCGGCCGGCCAGGTCATGGACGTCCAGGCTGACCGTGGCAGGCCTGTCCAGGCTGAAGCTGATGGTCGTTATGGGATTGAAGGGATTGGGGTAACTGGACAGGATATCTGCATGCTCGGCAGCCGGAGCATGGTTGTTCGCGGTTCGGGCCTGGAGATTCAGGTCCGCCGCTTCCAGTCCGAAACCGGGCAGACCGCTTGCCGCAGCTCGGCCCTGTGGACCCGGGCCGGCAGCCATATCGGGAAAACCGTCGAAATCATACACGGCGCCGCAAATCCCGAAATCGGAACCGTCATCACGGTCGCTCTCCCAGACCACGGCCAGGCGGGTCATGCCGCCGGACTCCTTCATGGCCAAGGCGGGCCGGCGCTGGAAACCCACCACGGTCGTATTCACCATGAACTCGGAATCCAGCAGCGGGTTGCCAAGGGCATCGTACATCATCAGGTAGACATTGTCCTGCCCCTGGCCGGGTTCGGCCCTGGTCCACCCCAGCGCGATGCCCCCGCTGGCGCTGAGCAAACCGTGCGGCCGGTGCTGCTCGAACGCGTCGTTGCCGGGTGGGGCCAGGACCGCCCCCCAGCTTCCGGCCGCGGCATTGTACTTGCGCATGTGGACGTCGTTCAAACCATCCGCCTGATCTACCTCTTGCCAGACAACCAGGATGTCCCCGCCGGCGTTCATGTCCACCATGGGACGGTCCTGCAAGGCACCCGAATCGACCGGACTGATCTCGAACTCGTCTTCGAAGGTCATGGTGTGGAGGTTGAACTCCCGGGCCACGATGTCGGTCCACATGGGGTCGGCCTCATGCCATCTCTTCCAGGAGGCGAAGGCCTTCATCTGGCCGCCGACCTCCTTGACCGCGACATCCGGGGTGCCGGTGTGTATGGGGTACCCCTGCAGGTCCCGAGGTGGCACCGCGGAAGGGGTCTGGTTGATCTGCACCCTGTCCGTCAGGGGATTGCCGCGATCATCGAAGAGCCGCACGAAAAAATTCATGCCGCTGGTGTCGGAAGCGGCGGCATCCCAGATGACGATGAAATCCCCGTTGGCGAACATGGCCACATCCGGCCTGCTCCGCCCCGTCGAGGGTGGATAATCCGGGTCGACGACGAATTCCAGCTGTTTCCTGATGTTATCCGAGGAGTACAGCTTGGCGTAGATGGTGGTCGTGGTGTCGGTCTCCGAGCTGGGCCAGACGACCACCCACTCACCCACACCGCTGCAGGCCACATCGGGGGAATACTGGTCCCCCTTCTGGACCATCTGGTTCACCAGGAAATCATTGGTCCACGGCTGACCATCGGCGAAATAGGCCCGGCCCTGGATCTCTTCCCAATCCTTGGAATGGGTGTTCCAGGCGACCATGAACAAACCCTGGGCATCCATGGCCACGGTGGCGTGGTGCTGGCCCTTGTTCGTGTACCTCTCGTTGATCTGGAATTGCGGCCTGACCTCGGCCAAGGTGGCGGCACTCAGCATGGCCGGTCCGGAAAAAACCCACGCCATGAGGATCCCGGACAGGAACAGACCAAGCCGCAGAAGCCCTCGTCCGGAAAACCATGAACCCTGCAACAGGTGGGCCTGAGCAATTAGCATTTTCACAGTCCGGCATGGTAGGGAGCTATGGTCGATCTCCGTTGGCGATTCTCCGTATTTCTAGATAGATTATACCGGAAGGTCAATTATTATACAACCATGAAAATAAAACAATTTTGACCCTTGAACGCCTGATATCGCCATTGCCGCTGAATGATGGGACCGCACACCCGGAAACGCCGCCCAGCACCTGGTTATCGCGAGAGGGAAAACAAGGGGAACGTTCCACATGAAGACCATGCTCGCCACGATCCTGCTGCTTACCCTGGCGTTGCCGAACGCTTCTCTTGCCCGTGTGGACGACCCGGTGACCTCGGAAAGAAACAGGAAAAAGGCCCCGCCGGCCGGAACCCCGGGCCGCAAACTGGACGACCTGGTCTTTGCGGTGGACCCCCGCCTGGGGCTGGGCTTCCCCGCCCAGAACGTGGACAACTACCCCGTGATCACTCGGTGCGGTATGGGTATGGTCCGGCTGATCGTGCACTGGGATGACCGGCAACCGGCCCGGGGAGAATTCTACTGGGGCGGCCTGGACAACAAGGTCCGGGTCCTGCAAAGGCTGGGGATCGATCTCTGCATGACCCTCGAATCGGATGCCGAGTGGGGAATCGAGCCTTCGGAGTACCCGGCGGCCAACCACCCCCCCGCGGACATGGCCGACTGGACCGAATTCCTGACCCACCTGGTGCAACGCTACGACGGTGACGGAGTGGACGACTTCCCGGATCTGTTGCGGCCCGTGCAGGCCTACCAGGTCGCCAGCGAATGGCCGTCCAAGAATAATCTTCACGGCGGCTGGACCGGAACCATCGACCAGCTGATCGAGTTTTTCAACGCCACCTATGATGCGGTCAAGGCGGAGGACCCGACCGCCTCGGTCATCCTCGGCGGCATCGCCTCCATCAGCCTGGACGCCATGGTGCTCAACGCCGGGATGGGCAACTATGTCGCCCGCCAGTCCTACAACGAAACGGTCCAGGAGTCCTTGACCGTGGAGATCGCCCAGGATCCCCTCATCGCCGCCGCCGTGGCCGACAAGGAGCGGGTGCTGGCCGAAAGCCACTACGACATGGTGGATCTTCACATGTACGGCCCGGTGGAATTCAACCAGTACCGCATCGAGCGCATCCGGCAGAGCGTCGGGGACGTGCCCCTGACCTCGACCGAATGCGGCGGACCGAACCTGGCTTACGACCCTGTCATCACCCCCGATGAGCACTTCCTGACCGCCCTGGACATGAACCTCGACGGCTTCTCTCGGGGCATGGTCTTCATGATGTGGCTTTCCATGTTCGGCCAGGAATACCAGCCCGGAGTCGGACCCACCTGGGGCAACTCGCAACTCCAGCTCATCGACAAGGATCATCAGCCCACCGGCGGGTTCTGGGCCTACCATCTTCTGGCGGCCATGATGGACAACGCGGTCAGCGTGGAGAAATCGGGTCCGGGCATCTACATCGTCCACCGGTACGGGCAGCCGGACATCCATGTGGCCTGGCGGACCGCGGACAACGCCGTCTACCAACTGCCACCAGACCTCCAGGCCGAGGCCATGATGGTGGTCACCGATGCCCTGCACGGGATCTTCGAGCTGGTTGCCCCTCCCGCCGACGGATTGCTCAACCTGAACACCATGCCGGTGGTGATCAGCGAACAGCTACCCGGCCTGGACATCCCGGCCGGTGAACCCCCCGCGAACGTGATCCCACCTGCGGGCCCCGGGCAGGTTGGCAACTTCCCCAACCCCTTCAACCCGGTCACCGAGATCCGTTTCACCCTCGCCAGCAGCTGCCGGGTGCAGGTGGAGATCTTCGACCTTCTGGGACGGCGGATCGATATCCTGCTGGATGCGGATCTGGAAGCCGGGCCCCATGACGTGGCGTGGGACGCGCAGAGCCAGCCGTCGGGAACGTACATCTACCGGATCTCCGCCGGAGGGATCCAGGCTGTGGGGCGTTGCCAGCTGGTCAAGTAGCCTCCTCTGGCTTTCCGCCCCCGAACCGGACTACGCCGGAGCCCCGATCTGGCGCCGCAACCTGTCGAGCCGGCCCAGGCTCTCCTTCAGGCGCCCCGCGCCGCCGGGGATACGGCCGTCGGTGAAGGCCTCGGTCAGGGCCGCGACCAGGGCCGGAGCCGGGTGTTCGGGACGATCTTCAAGGTTGAAACCGTCCAGCACCATGTCGGCCCCCGCGGCGACCGCCAGCACCACCGCTTCCTGCAGGGTGTGGCGGCCCGTGATGGCCCGCATGTCGAGGGAATCGGTGACGATGACACCGTCGAACCCGACCTCGTTCCGCAGCAGGGTTCCGGTGATCCGCGGGGAGAGCGAGGCCGGAAGCTCCGGGTCCAGGCCGCGGTGCACCACGTGCGCGGTCATCACCGCCACCCCCGCAGCACCGGCCAGGGCTTGGTAAGGCTCCAGTTCCGGCTCACGCTGCCAGCTTGTCGTGATGTCCACGGCGCCCAGATGGGTGTCCGTGCGGCTCGAACCGTGGCCCGGGAAGTGCTTCAGGCAGCAGGCCACCCCCGCCTCCCGGTGGGCGGTGATGACCTCCCGGGCGCAGGCGATGACCTCGTCGGGAACGGCGGCGTAGGCCCGGTCCAGACGGCCGATGATGGGGTTGTCCGCCTCCAGGTCCAGGTCCACGCAGGGGGCGAAGTTCAAATCGAAGCCGAGCCGGGCCAGCTGTGCGGCCTGGGCCGCGGCGCTGCGGCGGCGGCCTTCAGGGTCCAGGGCTGCGAACTCGCGCGCCGAGGGATCGTCCCGGAAACCGCTTCCCGATGTGAGCCGCGCCACCTGGCCGCCTTCCTGGTCGACGGCGATGAAGACCCCCGCGCCCAGGGCTTCCCGGATGCGGGCCATGAGACGCTGGAGCTGGTCGGGATCGACGATGTTGCGCACCGCCCGGCGGCGGGCCTCGGCCGGGGCCACCCCTTCGCCTTCCAGGCGCCGCAGGGTGGGCACATCCACATCGAACAGGATGATGCCCCCGACGCCGGCGCGCCGGCACGCTTCCAGGTCTGCCTCCAGCAGATCCTGACCCGGCTCGGTGCCGCGGATACCCACACAGAGCAGGCGGCCGGCATTGGTCATGGGCGGGACCTCCCGTAAAATCCCCTGTATAACAAGAAGTTATGAATAACCACAGCGGTGAGTTTACCACCGGACTGAGATTCTTCAATTGCGAACGGAACAAGCTGGGCGGCCACGCAACCGGCCTGCCCCGTCAGTGGCGACCCTTTTGCTCTTTTTATACATTGCCCACCCAAACCCTGTGATTACCCCGCTCACCCTCCTCGCCGAATCCTGGAGCATGAAATGATGACGAACCGATCCTCGAGCAGCCTGCTTCTTGTCACAATCGTTTCCCTCACCTGCCTGTCGCTTCCGATGGCCGGCCACGCAGGCGCCGCGGCGGCGAACGGTGACGAGGCCACATCCTGCAACGCGTCCGATATCAGCGCCGCGCCCATCGTGAACCAGGACATCAAGGCCGGCATCGAGAAGCACATCGCCGCGCAGGAGGCCGCACATGACGGCTACTTCACCGTGGATTTCGAGGGCCGCCGCCTGAAGCTCAAGCTGGTCCGGGTCCATGTTGAATACCTGGCCTCCCTTTCGCCCACTTTGCAGTTCGCCTGCGTGGACATGGCCAGCAGCGACGGCCAGTTCTACGATGTGGACTTCTACCTGCAGGGCGGCAAGGATGACATGAAGGTGAGCGAGACCACCGTCCACAAGCTCAACGGGCGGCCCTACTACGTCTGGGAGCAGGAGGACAACGGGGAATGGGTGCGCAGACCCGTGGATCATGCCTCCAACGCTCTGCTCGGGGTCATCGAGGGCACCGACCGCTTCGAGTTCCGCTACCGGGCCACCCTGCCGGCGATGTCCGCTCCGGGGCGTTGCTGGATCCCCCTGGCCGGCTCGGACCGGTTTCAGGACGTGACCGTCAAGTCGATCACCACCCCCGGCTCGCGCAAGACCCTGACCGACAAGGCCCACGGAAACAAGGTGATCTTCCTCGACCTGACCCCTGCCGACAGCGGGCAGGAGATCGAGATCGTCTACGACGTGGTGCGGCGCGAAAAAAGCGCATATGAGGGAGACCCCGCAGAAGCCCGGCAGTATCTACGACCCGAGCGCATGGTTCCGGCCGCCCCCGTCATCAAGGCCGAAGCGATCGCCGCGGTCGGCGACCGCCAGAGCGACCTGATGAAGGCGCGCGCCCTCTACGACCACGTCATGGACACCATGAGCTACAAGAAGTTCGGCGAGGGATGGGGCCAGGGTGACGCGGTCTTCGCCTGCAACTCCCTGTACGGCAACTGCACCGACTACCACGCCTACTTCATCGGACTGGCCCGCGCGGTCGGCATCCCGGCCCGCTTCGCCATCGGGGCCTCGATCCCGTCGGCCCGGGACGAGGGCGGCACCGACGGCTACCACTGCTGGGCCGAGTTCTACGCGGACGGCAAGTGGTGGCCCGTGGACATCAGCGAGGCCGACAAGTTCAGCGCCCTGAGCATGTACTTCTTCGGACACCATCCGGCCAACCGCTTCGAATTCAGTCACGGCCGTGACCTGGTCCTGGACCCCGGCCCCGCCTCCGGGCCCATCAACTTCCTCGCCTACCCCCTGCTGGAGGTGGACGGCCAGGCGCAGAAGGTGCCGACCTTGTTCCTGTTTCAAAGGGGCGCGGATCACCGGGAGAGCTGACCCGCATCAGACAGAGCCGGTCACGGATGCCGTACACAAACATGGCGCCTCTGGAAAAGCCGAGGCGCCACGAATCGAATCCCCTTCAACTAGTTGGGCTCTTGGCCCTTCTGCTCGGCGTTCTTCTGCTCTTCTGCGGCGATCCTGGCCCGGACGTCGTCCATGTCCAGTTCCTTCACCTTGGTGATCAATTCCAGCAACGCGGGTTCGGGTAAGGCGCCGGCTTCCTTGAAGAGCAGGATCTGGTCCCTGAAGATGGCGAGGGTGGGAATGGAGCGGATACCGAAGCTGGCGCTCACTTCCTGTTCCAGTTCGGTATTGCAGGAGGCAAAGACCATATCGGGATAGGCCTCGGCGGTTTTTTCGAAGATCGGCCCGAACATCTTGCAGGGGCCACACCATTCGGCCCAGAAATCGATGAGTACGATTTCGTTGTCGTTGATCGTGCGTTCCAGATTGTCCTTGGTGAGGTGGATGAACGGCATGGAATTGCTCCCCGAGGCATGGGTCTTGTCGAAATCGAACCTATTACCGAGATGAGCATAGTCATAAACAGACGGTTTGAAAAGCACCGGTTTGTCTATAGTTTAATTGTTTATTATCTTAATAACAATGCAGTTGTCAATTAACCAGAGGAGGAGGCCATGAAGGAGTCATTCGAAGTTTTCGTCAACAGCAATGATATGCCTTGGCAGGAGGCCTCGGAATATTCAAAGGGTACCCGGACCAAGGTTCTGCGCGACAACGATGGCCGCAAGACCATCCTGCTCAAGTTGCCGCCTGGTTTCAAGATGCTCGAGCATACGCACACCTGTATCGAGCAACATTTCGTGTTGGAAGGGCAATACGAAATGGGAGGGCGCGAGTTCGGACAGGGCAGTTACCAGATGATTCCCCCTGGGGCTACCCATGGGCCCTTCACTTCCGCCAATGGTGCGACAATCCTGGTCATCTGGGATCCCATCTGACCGAGGCGGAGGCTTCTACCCAGGGCTGGTACTAAGGCTTGACTGGCCGTTCCATATCAATTCAGCAAAACCAGTTTTCCCGTCATGAGATCCGCTCCCGCTTGGATCCGGTACATATAAGTGCCGCTGGCGGCAATGGTCAGAGCGGTGCCATCGACCACGCTTTGCACCGCTTCCGGCGATGTGCCGTCCAGATTCGCCCCCTGGATAAGGCCGCGCTCGGCATGCCGGGTAATGGCCCGGGTCTCCACATAGCCGTCCTCCCTGCGGGTGCCGTTTCGGCTTTTGGCCCTACCTTGTAGGCAACCAATCAACTTCAACCCCCGGACGGTTCCGAGATGCGACAACGACCCCTGAATGTGCTGGGCACCCCCCTGCAGGATTGCAGCCTAGACCCTTTGACCGGCTTTTACCGCACCGGTTGCTGCGAAACCGGCAACGATGACGACGGTTTCCACCTGGTGTGCGTCCAGGCCACCGCCGAATTCCTGGCCTTCAGCAGGCAACGCGGCAACGACCTGAGCACCCCCCGGCCCGAGATGGCCTTCCCCGGCGTGAAACCCGGCGACCGCTGGTGCCTGTGCGCCCCGCGCTGGCAGGAGGCATTGGATGCGGGGGCGGCCCCTCCGGTTCACCTGGAGGCCACACACATCCTGACCCTGGAATTCATCGACCTGGCCGACCTCAAGCGCCACGCGGTATCAGTCGGGGGCTGAGCCAGGACCGGATCTTCGATCCTCTGCGCGGCGACCTGCGTTTCATCGCCCTGCAGATCAACAACTGGAACGACCAGCGGCACACGCGCGAACTGGAGCTGAAATACCTGGGAAACATCAGGGCCGACCTGGTCGGCAACATCGCCCAGATCGACATCTTCCTGGCCAACCGCAGCGCCAACCTCGAGGACGCTGCCTTCGTGATCGGGCAGCTGGAGGGCGATCCCGCCGCCGATGACCACGAGTTCAACCGGCGTAGCGTCGACATCTACGAATGGCAGAGGTTCGTGCAGATCAACTACACCGTCCAGGAGTTGATTTCCTCGGGCAACCTGGCCCTGCTTTCGGACGACCGGCTCAAGGCCTCGCTTCTGAAGCTGGAGTCCCTCTACAAGGCCTACAAGGCCGAGGAGGACCATGCCCGCTTCGATTCCGAGGAACTCCTGTACAAGCCCATCTACGCCACCCTGGACCTGCACCCCATGCTGCGCGCGTATGGCGGGGAAACGAACGTGCTGGATTGGGCCTACTTCGACACCATCCGCTCGAACCCCAAGTACAAGAACGGCTTCCTGATGGCCACCATGGAGTTCACAAAGATGAACGACCAGCTACCGGAGATGAAGGCCCTTTGCGGGGACATGATCACCATGACTGACAGCCGGGCGCGGCATAACGCCTAATGCCGCGCCCGCCCGCTCCGCTCCGGAGTGCAGAAAATTACCGGTAGTTCGCCTTCAGATCGCCCCAGGTTTTCGAGGCCACCGGTGTGGGGTCGGTGGCACGGACCATCCAGGCTCCGGCGCCCAGAGCCTCGGCACCGACCTGGGGGCCACACTGGGTCACGACATAGAACCCCGGCCCGATATCCGCTTGCAGCAGAATGCCGCTGGAACCCGAGTCCGCGTAGAGGCCCAGCCAGCGCGGTCCGCCGCTCGTGACGGTCGAAAAACGCTCGCCAACCACCGCGTCAAGAGGGGTGCCGTCGGTGGAGGATTTCCCGGCCAGGGCATACACCTCGTCCGAAGTCGCCCATCGCCAATCGGGATTGGCCGCCAGCCAGTCCTCCATCTCCACGCGCGTCATGTCGTGGAAAGCCGCGGGATCCTTCCAGTACAGATTGGTGGCATGATCGTAGAAGAACTCCCCGTTTTCTCCCAAATCCTCCAGGGTCGCCGCCGTCTCCAGGGGATTGGTCGAACTGACCAACCAGGCACCGGCACCCATACCCGCAGCCCCATTTTGGAAACCGGAGTCCGTCAGATTCACAAAATTTGGCGCATCATTGGATTCGATCAACCAACCGTCAGGATCGGTCTCCGCGTAGAATCCCAGCCAGCGCGGCCCACCGCTCGTGATGGTCGAAAAACGCGGCCCCATCACATCTTCAAGAGTCTCGTCTTGAATACAATCGCTGCAGGTCTTGCCCACCAGGGAATCGATCTCGGCGGAGGTCGCCCACCTCCAGGTTGTCGAATGAGACAACATCATGTCGAGGCTTCCCCTCGGCTGTCCTGCAAAGTAGCCCGGGTCGTACCAATACAGGCCCGTCTGGGAATCGTGGAAGCAGTCGCCATTCAAGCCCGCGTCCGTCAGTTGCCCCGCAGCCGGACTGGGGCCGCATAAGAATCCGGTTATCAGGATCAAGGTGATGCAGGCCTGTCCCAGCAGATGTTTGGAATTCATGATTCCCTCCCGAAGGAGACATTGCAACGCCGCTTGCATCCGCAGATCCCAGCGCCACAACGTTCCTGGTTGTTGCCGACTCGTCGATGAGTTACTGCTTGATAATGCAGATGATGCCCTGTTTTTAAATTCTCTGTCTACCCAAAATTCAACTTGTTGAACATGTCCTGGATTCCCCTGGCGAGGATCCGTGCTCCCTCGCCCTGACGGCAAAAACTGGGTTGCAAGGACTGGACCGGCTTACCGCCGCGCCCGCCATTTTTTGGCGGCCGCGGCCGCCCGCACCGACCCGGACACGCCCGGCCCCGCCTGCGCCCATGCGTCGTACATGGCGACCAGCGCGTCCTGCGCCTGGCCCGCCAGATAACTCCTGTCGCCGTAGGTTCCGGAGAAGGTCTCGTGGGAGGCCAGCAGCAACTGCTCGGCGTCACCGTAGTCGCCATCCAGGGTGCGGATCCGGCCCAGATCCAGCTGCAAGGGCGCCTGCTTCCGCGGTGACAGGGCAGCCAGCTTCGGCTCGATTTCGTCGGCCCGCGCGCCGGCGGCATCCAGATCGCCCCCGCGGGCCAGCACGAGTCCCTCAAGGGTATCATACCCCAGGGTCTGCGGATGGTCCTCCCCTTTGGCCTTGGCCATGATCGGCCGGCCGCGGGCCACCAGCGCCAGGGCCTCCTGCGGATGCCCGAGCCCCAGATCAACCCGCGCCCGCAGCAGCTCCACCGAACCGAAGGCCAGGTGGGTGCTGTCCAGCGTGGCCGTATAGATGGTCTGCGCGGCGGTCAAAAGGGAGTCCGCCTCCGCCAACCGGCCTTCCAGATAGCGGGCCTCCCCCAGATCCTGGTCGGCGACGCCCACCATCAGATGGTCCGGCCCGAGCACGCGCATGCGGATTTCCCGGCACTCGGTCAACGGTCCGCCGGCTTCGTCCAGCCGCCCCGCGTCGCGCAACGCCCGCCCCAGGTTGCTGAGCACCAACGCGGTGTGGTCGTGCTCCCTTCCCACGGCCGCCGTGTATGCGGTCACCATTTCGGTCAGCAGGGGGATCGCTTTGTCATAGTCCCCGCGGTTATAGACCGTGTAGGCGTAGTTGTAGCGCGACCGCAAGGTGATGCGGTCGTCCGGCCCGAAGACCTTTTCATGGATGGCGATGGCACCGCGGGACAGGGAATCGGCCTCTGCGAAGCGACCCAGATCCGACAGGCAGCTGCCCAGCTTCAGCAGGGCGTCGGCGGTCGAGGCGTGGTCGGGCCCGTAGACCGAATCGGCCAGGGCCACGCATTCGCGGAACACGGGTTCGGCCACCTCGGGCTGACCGGATCTCTGCTCGGCCGTGGCCAGGGAGTTGAGGGTCATGATCAGGTTGAAATTCGGCTCGGTGTAGACGCGCCGGGCCAGGACGGCGGCCTTCCGGAACCGCTCCGTGGCGCCGGCCATGTCGCCGGTGTTCATGGCCAGCCAGCCCAGGTTGGTCAGGTCGGTGATCACATAGGGGTGGTCCTCGCCCAGGAGCGCGGTGTGCGCGGCCAGGGCCTGTTCGTAATACGGGCCCGCCTCGTCGTACCGTTTGAGGTGCTGCATCAGGTTGCCCAGGCTGTTGAGCGTGATGGCCACGAACTCGTTCTTTTCGCCGTGCAGGCGCCGCAGGCGCTCCAGCCCCTCCAGCAGCATGGGTTCGGCTTCCTCGTAGCGCCCCAGGTTCACATAGAGGTTCGCCAGGTTGACCAGATTCATGGCCAGGTCCTCGTTGTCGGCGTCCCCGAACAGCGCGCGCCGCAGCTCCAGCGCCTTGAGGTAGCTGGCCTCGGATGCGTCGTACTCCTGGAGCTGTTCGTGCACCTGGCCCAGGCTGTCGTACTGCTTGGCGACATCCTCATCCACCTCGCCGCGAGCCTCGATCAGCAGGTCGCGGGCCTGCTCGAACTGCGCCTTGGACTTCTCGATGCGGCCGAGGTCGTAGTAGGTCGTGGCCAGGAAGGAACGGATCAGGCCCTCGACTTCGGGCTGGCCTTCCAGCTCCGCACCGATCTTCTCGTCGGTCTGCCCCACGATCTCTTCCAGCATCTCCGTGTCGCGTCCGCGCGCGGTCGCGGGCCCGACCCCCTGCAGCATGTCGGTGAGGAATCCGGCGACCTGATCCGACTTGGCCGCCTCTGACCTCGCAGCGCGCTCGGCCTGCTTGGCCCGCACCAGGCCGATGCTCGTGCCCATCACGCCTGCGGCCAGCAGCAGCACCATGGCCGCGCCCGCTGTGAACACGGCGCGGTTGCGCACGACCAGCTTCCGCAGGCGATAGGACCGGCTGGGCGGCGAAGCGGCCACCGGCTCATCGGCCAGGTAGCGCTCCACATCACGGGCCAGGCCGTTGGCGGTCTCGTAGCGCCGGGCCCGGTCCTTCTCCAGGCATTTCATCACGATCCAGTCCAGCTCCCCCTTGAGGTGCTTGACGAGCTGGGCACCGCGCAACCGGCGGTGTTCCGCCGTATCGGTCAGGCGCTCTCCCAAGCGGCTGACACGGGCGCTGGGCCGTGGCGGATCATCCTCGCGGATGATGCGCTGGATCTCGGCGAAGCCCGCGCTGCGCAGCGCGGCCTCATCGAAGGGGGTCACCCCGGCCAGCAACTCGTAGAGCAGCACGCCGAGGGAGTAGATGTCGCTGCGGGTGTCCACATCCAGGTCGGACAGGCCCGTCTGCTCGGGGCTCATGTAGGCGGGCGTGCCGATGAAGTTGGCCTCGAGGGTGAAGAACGTCTTCTCGGTCAGGCGTGCCTCGGTGGCCTTGGCGATGCCGAAATCGATCACCTTGGGCACCGGGCGCCCCTCGATCTCCGTCACCAGCACGTTCGACGGCTTGATGTCCCGGTGGATCACGCCCTTCTGGTGGGCGTGCTGCACGGCGGCGCAGATCTCGCGGAACAGCTCCAGGCGCTCGGGCGTGGGCAGGCGGTTCCGGTCGCAGTACGCGGTCACGGGCACGCCCTCGACCAGTTCCATCACGAAGTAGGGGCGCCCGGTGCCGGTGGCACCCGCGTCGAAGACCTTGGCGATGCCGGGGTGGTCCATGAGCGCCAGCGCCTGCTTCTCGGCCTCGAAGCGGGCGATGACCTCCCGGGTGTCCATGCCCAGCTTGATGATCTTCAGCGCCACGCGTCGTTTGATCGGCTGGAGCTGTTCGGCCAGGTACACGGTGCCGAAGCCGCCCTCGCCGAGGACGCCCAGCAGCTTGTAGTTGCCGATCATCGTGCCCGGCTGTTCGTGGTCCGCGGCCGCGGGCGCGCCACTTGCGGTCACGGTCGCATCGGCATCCACCGCCGAGGTGGCATCCGGCGTGGCGGCGGTCGCCTCCGGTTCAACGCGGGAATCGCCGGTGCCTTCGGGACGAAGAGAATCGTGCCGCTCGTCGGTCATGACAGCCTCCTGGGCCGGGATTAATCAGGATGAATTTTGTTTGTTATACATGAATTGATTGTCATTTGCAATAAGTAAGCGGCACACGGGCATCAGAACGGCCAGAACCGGGGCACAAGCAGCGAAGCCATGACCCAAACGACCACATTGAGCACCATGCCCAGGCGCAGGAAATCGGAAAACCGGTAGCCCCCCGGGCCGTAGACCAGCAGGTTCGTCTGGTAGCCCAACGGGGTGGCGAAGCAGGCCGATGCCCCGAAACAGATTCCCACCACGAAGGGCCGAGGGTCCACGCCCATGACCCCGGCCGTGGCGATGCCGATGGGCATGAGCAGGACGGCAGTGGAATTGTTGGATAGAACATGGGACAGCAGGCTTGTCAGCACGATGAAAGCCGCCAGCACGGCATGGGGGCCCAGGCCCTGGAAAACCCCCAGAAAACCCTGGGCATACAGATCTGCCGCCCCGCTGGCGGTGATGGCGGCCCCCATGGCGATGGTGCCGATGATCAGCATCAGCACCGGCACATCGATGGCCTTGTAGGCCTCGTGCATGCTCAGGCATCCGGTCAGGAGCATCAGGAAGGCCGCGCTCGAAGCGGCGGTCAGGATGTTGGCCAACCCCAGGCCCGCCACCGCCACCATCGCCACGAAGATGCCCAATGCCACCGGAGCCCGCGAACGATTCACCACCCGCGGCACCGTGTCCTCGACCACGATGAGGTCGAAATCGGTCCGCAGGCGCTGAAGGCCCTGACCCCGGCCCCGGACCAGCAGGATGTCCCCCACGTGAAGGCGCAGGTTCTCCAACCGCTGTTCACTGTAATGCGTCCGCAGGCGCTGGACCCCGAGCACGTGCAGGTCCGCATCCCTGCCCAGCCTCGTGCCGGCCAAACGCCTACCCACCAGGCGCGACTCGGGCGTCACGATGGCTTCGACGATCTGGGCGTCCAGGTCGTAGAGCGCGGGGAAATCCTCTCCCCCGGCGTTCGGCAAGGCAACCCCGCCGTGCCCCAGCATCTCCACGAGCTCTCCGGCTGACGCGCTCAGCAGGACCATATCCCCCGCAATGAGGGTGCAGTCATCGGTCTCCGGATACAGAACATGGTCCTGCCGCAGGACCTCGTGCACCTCGACATCCGGATGGTCCCTGCGGATGGCTTCCCGGACTTCCTGTCCCAGCAGGCGGCTGCCGTCCGGAACGATCAATTCCACGATATAGCGATGCCGTTCGCTGCGCCCGGTGTGAAAGATCGGCGTATGGGTGCGCGGCAGCAGGCGGTCCGAAAGCAGAAAAATCAAGGCGCCCCCCATCAGGGCCACCGGTATTCCGACACGCGCCAGTTCGAACATGCCGATGGGAGCCAGGCCCGCTTCGCTCGCCAGGTCGCTGACGATGATGTTGGTGGATGTTCCGATCAGGGTGGACATACCCGCCAGAATGGAAATGAAAGAGACCGGCATCAGGAAGCGGGCCGGGGAAATGTCGAAGCGGCCGCTCAAACCCAGGATGACCGACAACATCAACACGACCACCGGCGTGTTGTTGACGAAGGCGGACAGCACGCCCACCAGCAGCAGTGACAACAGGAGAATTCGCCGCGGTCGGCCCCGCGTAGCCGCCGCCATGAGCCGGGTCAGGAACAGCAGGCCTCCGGTGCGCATCAGCCCCCGCGTTACGATGAACAGGGCACCCACCGTCAGGGGCGCGGGGTTGGAGAATCCCGAAACGGCCTCGCGCGGGGTCAGGATACCCGTGGCCATGAGCACCACCATGATCCCCAGGGCCGTCAGGTCGTAAGGCAAGCGCTCACTGATCAGCAGGGCCAGAGCGGCCAGCAGGATCACGCTCACGATGATGATCTCGAAGGTCATGAAACCACCCGTCCCGGCCTGGAATGGGCCGACCCGGCGGACCTCAAACGGCATGCCGTGTCGGTGGAGAGCTTATCCCCCCTGGCTATTTCACCCGGGTATAGGTTATTTCCATGGCCTTCATCTCCTGGCCGTTCATGGTGTGCCACATGGTGAAGGTCACCTTGTCATCATCGGCGAAGATCGTCTCCGACCGCGTAGGAATCTCCATCGGGCCGAAGCTCATGGTCCCGGTATGGGTCAGGGTTTTGCCGTCCGAGGCCAGGGTGCCGTGGGCCAGGTAGTAGCCGGTGCCGAAGTTGTCCAACCATATGCTGAAAAACTTCTGGGTGTTGTTGTCGAATCCATCGATGCTCATGCCCTCGAAAGGCATCCCCATGGCCTCGCCGGTGTAATGGCCGACCATGTAGCGGCCGCCCATGGCCTGTTCGGAGGTCATGGTCCCGGTCGAGGTGACCGGTTCCGGGCCATCCATGTATGAGGTCATGGTGGTTGCCCACTTGCCCTCGAGCTTGTGCAGCAGGGTATGGGCGGGACCAGGGGTCGCCAATTTCATCATCAATTCTTCCATCGCCTTCTGGTCCATCTGGCCATCCTGGGCATCCTGGGCGGTGGCGGCCGAGCCAATGGCGCCGACGGCGGCCAGGGTCAGCATGGTGGTGAGCAGGATCAACTTGCGCATGGATTTCTCCTCTGGAATGACCATGGGTCATTGCGTTTCATGTTCCCTGGGTGTGTTTCGATTGCGATGCTCATGATAGGTTGGCCGCGGATCTTTGGCCAGTAACGCCCGGGAACCCCTCCTATCGGAACAGGGCCTTGACTCCCGAAAAAGAATAGGATGCGGTGGGCACGGCTGCCAGGGCCGCGTCGATGGCCGCACCGATCTCGTCGGGTCGCCAGGGCGGCAGATTGTCCGTCGCACCGTCGGCGCGGTTGCGTTCGTACTGGATGATGCCCGCCCCGTCGATGACGAAGTAGTGCTCGAGCTCCGCATCGAAACTCCGGGCGACTCCGGTGGTGCGCCCCCCGTTCATGAGCATGGGGTCGCTGAGCCCCGCGGCGTTCTCGAAAATGGCGCATTGCTCCGCGGTCCCGTCCCAGATGTCGATGACGATCCAGCGGAACGGCAAACCCTCGTACTGCTGAGCGAAGACCTCCGCACCGGAGGCCGTTTCCATGCAGAACGGTCAGCTGTAACCGACGAAGGCCATGAGGAAGACCTCGCCCTGGCCGAAGGTCACATCCACCACCTCGCCGGCGGTGTTCGTCAGGGTGAAGTCGGCGGCCGGCTCCCCCACCTGGCCGACGGCCTGGGCCAGCGCGGGCCACAGCAACAAGGCGCAAAGGGCGGGGGCAATGAAGCGTTGGCGAGTGGGCATGCGGTGCTCTTCCTGTCCATATTTCCAATATTCCTGATAATTTCTATCTTTTTAGTGTAGGAACGGCCGGGGGTACCCGCAACAGGGCGGCGGGGGCAGGTGGCGGAACCCGGCCCCCCATCCTAGCTTGGTTGGCACGTAGCTTCCCGGGCCCGGCTTTGCGGCGCAGTATTCAGCTTGCCCTGCCGGTGCCTGATCATCGACAACAGATCGACGTTCACAGGAGAAGGCGATGGAAAGGGCATTTTTGATTGCTGCGACCATCAACGGGTTTCTGGCCGTGGCCACGGGAGCCTTCGGCGCCCACGGATTGCACAAGAAGCTGGCCGGATTGCCCGACAAGGCCGTCCGCCTGGAATGGTGGCAGACCGCCGCCCATTATCATCTGACCCATGCTCTGGCCCTTGGCTTGATGGCTTACCTGGTGAGCCGGTCATCCGGTTATCCGGCCGTCGCCGCCGGCTGGGTGCTGCTGGCGGGCATCGTCCTGTTCTCAGGCAGCCTTTATGTGATGACCTTGACCGGAACACGCAGCCTGGGGGCGACCCTGGTTCCTGCGGGGGGTGTCCTGTTGCTGGTGGGGTGGGCGCTTGCCGCGGTGGCGGCCTTCCGGGTGGTGTAGGGTCCGATCATCGGATCACCGTTGCATTCCACCTCAGGGCTGCACCTCAGGGCAGATCCAACTTCACGGTCCCGCGTTTCACCACACACTGGCACATCAGGCGGCGAGCAGGGCCCAGGTCCATGGCCTTTTCGGCGTCCGAGGGAGCGGAGAGGTTGCTCATGCCCGAAAGAACATCTGTGGCGCACTTGCCGCACACGCCTTTGTGGCAGCCGAACAAAACTCCCAGTTCGGCGGATTTTTCCATGGAACCGCCGTCGATGGCGGTGATGCTCTTGGTCGTGGTTTTGATGATGGCCATGAGGATCGTCCTGGGTCGGGGAATCGGAAGTGGTCTCGGGTTCTGATACATTACGGCCGAGGCGGGGGAAGCGCCAGGGGGGCCATCGAATCCCTGACCGTGCCAACGGTAATGTGTGCTGACCACGACTTCATCCCGATGTTTCGTTTGGATCCTCCCACACGTACTTGATCGGCACAGCCTTCATGTTCTCGCCGAATGGGAGAACATCCTCTCCGTCATAAAGCACGATCCCCTGGGCAAAGCGCTCGCCGACGGCAGCCTGGATCTTCTTGATGCCTCGAAAATCCTGCGCCCTGACGGTCGCCGACATCTTGACCTCGACAGCCGCGATCCTGTTCGGTCCGAACTCGAGCACGAGATCCACTTCGACACCATCCCGGTCCCTGAAATGCCCCAGCTTCGGCGGCCGGGGGCTCCAGCCTGCCTGCCGCCTGATCTCCTGGACCACGAACGTCTCCAGCAGGTGACCGCATCGCGTCCGATCCGCTTTCAGATCGTCCGCCGTCAAGTCAAGGAGCGTACAGGCGAGGCCGGTATCGCCGATGTGCAGCTTCGGCGACTTGACCAGCCGGCTCAGGGGGTTGGAGTGCCATGAGCGCAGCCTGTGGATCAGGAAGATGCGCTCCAGCAACGTCACGTAATCCCGGATCGTCGGCCTGCTGAGGCTGAAGGGCGCCGCCAGGTCGGCGAGATTGAAGATCTGCGCCGTTTTGTCCGCCGCCGCCGTCAACAGGTCCGGCAACACTTCCTGCCCGCGGATACGGGCCATGTCGAGGATGTCCCTCTGGACGATCGTCTCGATGTAGTCCCGGCTCCAGGCCCGGCGACGGGCGTCGGTCGGACGGGACAGGGCCTCGGGATATCCGCCGACCGCGATGATCTCCGCGATCCCGTCCCCGAGCCGCTCCGTCCGGCGCCACTCGAACCCATCGGTCGAGAGCCGCTCCAGGAACCGCGACTTGTGACCGAGCAGCTCGCAGCGCGACAGTGGATGCAGACGGATGATCGCCATGCGGCCCGCCAGGGAGTCAGACAACCTCGGCAACAGCAGGACGTTTGCGGACCCGGTCAGGATGAACCGCCCCGGCGTCCGTTCCCGATCCACGACCAGCTTGATCGAGGTGAAGAGCTCCGGAATCCTCTGAACCTCATCGAGTATGACGCGCTCCGGCAAACCGGTGACGAAGCCTACGGGGTCTTCCTGCGCGGCCGCCAGGACGCCTTCATCGTCGAAACTGAGGTAGACGTGCCCGTGCGTCTCGCCCAGGTGCCGGGCGAGGGTCGTCTTGCCACATCGCCTCGGACCGTGGATCAGGACGACCGGAGAGTCCTGCAGGCCCTCCTCCACGCGGGGCTGGATGAAGCGTTCGATGTAGTTCGGCAGTGTCATGAAACGGCTCCAGGTACATGGCGACACGGAAACCCGATCCGCTGAAGCGGCTAAATGAAAGGTTGTTGCTCGGCAGATTGTAAACCCACCTATCGGCAGTTTGAAAGGTTTTTCTTTGCATTCACGAAATGCAGCCGAAGGCACAAAATTGGCTCGCCAATCCAATCCCTCTTCGAGCCCACCTCACCGCCTATCCCTCAGGACATCCAACAACGCCGGATGCAAGTACAGCATCTCCCGCCCGATCTTGCGCGATTCGAGGACTCCCAGCCCCGCCAACAACTGAAGGTAACGTGAAGCCGTCTGGCGTTTGGCGATGCCGGCGCGCACCAGGTTCTCAATGCGGCAATAGGGCTGTTCGAAGATGACATCGACCAGTTCCCGCGAGTAGATCTTCGGCAGCTCCGCCCGCACCCGCCCAGCCGTCGCGTCGGACAGCTCGCGGATGGCTCTGATGCGGCCCAACGTCCAGGCTGCTGTCTCGCGCACAGCCTCGAGCATGTAGAGCAGCCATGGCTCCCAGGCCTCGTCGCGAGTGACGGCGATCAGGCGATCATAGTACTTGCCCCGGTTGGCGATGATGTGCTTGCTCAGGTACAGGATCGGCATGGTCAACAGACCTTCCTGGATCAGGAACAGGCTGTTGAGAACGCGCCCGGTACGGCCGTTACCGTCGGTGAACGGGTGGATCGCCTCGAACTGGTAGTGGCCGGCGGCCATGCGGATCAGGGGATCAATATCACGTTCCTCGTGCATGAACCGCTCCCATGCAGAGAGGTGTCGGCGCAGCGTGTCCTCGCCCTCGGGTGGAGTGTAGATCGTCTCGCCCGTGGTTGCGTTGGCCAGCTTGGTGCCGAGCACCTTGCGCACCCTCATGTCGATGCCCCTGATGGTCGTGCATACGAGTTCGGCCGTGCGCGTGGAAAGCGGACGGCGTTCAAGCGCTCGGTACCCATCCATGAGTGAGCGGCGGTAGCGCAGCGCCTCCTTGGTTGCAGGATCAGCTCCAGCCTCGGCGTGGATGTTCTCGAACAGCCGGTCCATGGTGGTCACGATGTTCTCGATCGCGGAGCTCGCCTGGGCCTCGAGCACGGGCAAGGTGTTGATGAGCATGGCCTGGTTAGGGATTAGCTCGGCGGCCTGCTTCAGCTCGGCCAGTGCGGCCCGGGCCGTGACGCACGCACGCAGGACCGGACGGGTCTCGAGAACATCTCCGGACGGGATGGGTGGCAGATCGTTGTAGGGCTGGTCGGGGTGCCAAGGCATTGTGGTCATGTCGATGTTCTCCTGATCATTGAACACATAGCCAGCATATGGCGATGGGATCGACACGTCAAGACAATATGTCGACATATTGGCATTTTATCAGCACTTTGCAGCGATCGGCGGTCAAGTAAATACTATACAACAAGTTAAATCTCAGCCAGGAACCCTGTTGACCGAAATCCCTGTCTACCGAGAAAACCGTGTTTAGCGTTAACTAACTGCTAAACAATAAATTATATGGCTCAACCGTTTTTGCATATCTCCGATACTCCTCCCCATGTTTTTCCTCCTCCTGAATGCCCTACGCGACCTCGTGCGTCCTCGCCGGGACCTGCTGCTGGAGAACCTCGCCCTGAGGCAGCAGATCCTGGTTCTGCGCCGCAGCCGGCCAAAACCTCGGTTTTCACCCCTGGACCGGGCGTTCTGGGCGCTTCTGTGCCGCAGTTGGGCGCTGTGGC
>JANTFX010000048.1 GCA_024763215.1 Candidatus Krumholzibacteriia bacterium
CCCGTGCACGAGGAATTCCGTGACGGTCTGGGCGGCCTTGACGACGTTGCCCTTCCTGGCCACCAGGATCGGTGCGTTGACGGTCTCCTCGTATCCCTTGACGATGGCCCGCAGCGCATCGGGCGTCTCGGGTGCATACACGAAGAGGAAGCTGGTTCCGGCCAGGACATCGGCCGGCTCGTCCTGCTGCAACCGGTGCATCAGGATCTGCTGTCCGAACAAGGCCAGGCAAAGCTCCGTCGGGTTGCCCTCGGAGTCGGGACAGAGGAAGACAATCCTCCGGCTCTCCTCCCTGCCCTGGATCATCTGCCTCGGATAAGTCGGAAACTCGATCACGAAACCGATCCAGGATTGGGCCTGTTGTTGCATTTGTTCTTCCACAAATAACCCCCAAGCAGAACATGATCTTGGGCAGCGCAAAGGTGTATAAAACCACAAAATTACTACCGTACTGTTATGAATAATACGACGGTCCCTGGGGGTTTGTCCATCAAAAAAACTGAATTTTTTTGTTTTTCTGGCTAATTGAGAAATTTTTTAAGGTCATTTACCAAAAATCGTCCCGAAGATCGGTGCCTTAGATGAGAAACCATCCTATGAAAAGTCTGCCTCAAACCCGGCTTGAAGAGTAAAAAACTCTTATCTTTCAGCGAAGATAAACCAGCCGCCGGGTCAGGCTGAGATCGTCCAGCTGGAGCTTGCACAGGTACGGACCCGAGGCCACCGGCCGGCCGAAGGAATCGGTCCCGTCCCACTGCACCACGAACTCCCCCGGACCCTGGCTGCCGGCATACAGGGCCTTGATCTCCTGGCCGTTGAGGCCGTAGATCCGGACCGACACCATGGGCTGGCTGCCGGCCCAGGGCAGGGCGAGCCGGGTCTTGTCCTGGTTCCCGGCCGGAGCTTCTCCGCTCGCGGAGGCGAAAGCTTCCTCGGCCGTGGCCGGAACCCGGCATCTGATCTGGACCCGGTCCCGGAAAGGATTGGGCCAGCCCAGCAACAGGGAAGGAGAAAGGATCGGGTTGTCCCTGTCCCGCTCCTGCCCGAAGGAGGCCTTCGGCGATAATTCCTCTGCCTCCGGCTGAGCGGGCACCACGGTCAGGACCGCCTTCCAGTGCCCCCCGTCCAGAGCCGTCCCCTCCAGAACCTGTGGCGAGGCCGGCTCGGAATCCGAAAGGGCGCGCAAGGGCTCCGGCGCGCGCTCATATTCCAGGACCAGGGGTCCGGCCGCCTCGCCGGTATCCAGGGTTTTCCACAGGGGTTCGGGGGCCGGCCTTTTGCGCAGAAAATCGCTGAACCGGTAGCGGAACCACGGCTCCGCCTGCCGGTCCGATGACCACTGGATCCTGTCCGGGGAAGCCAGCAACTTCTCGCCTAGCATCAGGATATCAGGATCGGGGATGCGGTCGAGGCCCCCCTCATCGCCGATGACCAGGGTCCCCCCGCCCTGGTTATCCGGCCTCCAGACAGCCGGTTGCGACGTGGCCCGTTGCGGCAGGGAACAGGAGGGCGGCACGATCCAGCGCACCTGTTGGCCGGTGACCGGATCTTTCAGACCCTGGTAGACCTGCTCGGCCTCGCACAGCAAGGACGATAACTGCCGCCAGGAGCGGGCGGCCACCACGACCCCCGCCACCGGCTGTGGTCCCGGCACCAGGACCATCCGCCCGAGCCCCTGTTCCGCCAGGGTGGCCCTATCCGGCCCGGAGGCCGCGGGTCCGAGGAGCTTGAACCCCAACCAGATGTCCGAACCTTCCCCGGTGTTGGCATTGACCGCAGAGATCCAGGCCCGGGTATGCAGGATCCTTGCGCCGCCGGATGAGGTGCGATGGCCCGCCTCGAGTTCGGTGTTGTTCCAGGGAAAATCGGCCTGCAGAACCAGGTTCGTTGTCTGACCGGATTTGCTGGCCGCGGAAAAACTGAAGAATAGGGCTGATTTCAGGGCATCATAGGACCAGTGGTAGTATTCCCGGTGCAGGGCCCGGTCCGGGTCCGGGGCATCCCAAACGGCCATGACGTCGCCGATGGCGGCGAAATCCTCGTCGACCAGCCCGTCGCCGTCGTTGTCCCGGCCATCGAGGCGGTCTTCATCGACCCGGCCGTCGCCGTCGTCATCGGCGCCCCGGGAAAACCCCCGCAGACCATGCCGGGCGCCCTCGGCGGTCCCGGCCGCAAAGACCGGATCCTGGATGCCGTCGCCCAGCCTCAGGATCCGGCGGCCGCCATCGATTTCGACCAGGGTCATGTTGCCGAAGGAATCGAACGCCGCCTGCACACCGCAGACCAGGTCCAGGCTCCGCAATGGCGCCCGGGTCGGTTGTGCGGGGGCCAGGCAGGGCAACGCCAGCAACACCGACGCCAGCAGCAGACGCCACCCCAACAACCGGGGCGCCGGCATGGAAAATCCTGGTCGTGCCTGCTGGTTGATCATCATGAGCTGATACTAAAGGCAGAACCCGAACGAGGGCAAACCGGGAACAAGGCCGATTTCCGGTGACCCCTGAAACACCCTGCAAACCCGCGGGTTCCCGGCGACCGAAAGGTTTCCATTTCCCCGGGCTTCCCCGCCGGGAAGGCCACAACATTTATCACAGGTTGGCCGCCCACCCCGGCCGCCCCTGTAACTTAATTATCAGCAACCGGTTCGGGTTCTTCCGGGTCCGTGTCCTCCATGGCCGCACGGGAAATCTTGGCGATGGATCCCACCTGGTCGGCCTTGTTCAGGTTGATGATGCGCACGCCCTGGGTGTTGCGCCCCTGGCTGGAGACATCGTCCAGGGCGATGCGGATCATGGTGCCCTGGCGCGTGATGACCATGAGCTGTTCTCCCGGCAGGACCCCCCGGATGCCCATCAGGGGGCCGTTCCGGTCGTTGCACTTGATGGTGATCAGGCCCTTGCCGCCCCGGTTCTGGGCCCGGTAGTCTCCGATGGGCGTCCGCTTGCCGTAACCGTTGGCCGTGACCGCCAGCAGGCTGCTTGCGGTTTCATCCGGATCCACGACCACCATCCCGACAACCTCCTCGCCCTCCTTCAGGGCGATGCCGCGCACGCCGCGGGCGGTGCGGCCCATGCTGCGCACCTGCTCCTCGGGGAAGCGGATGGCCATGCCGTTGCTCGCGGCCAGGATGATGTGGCCGGTGCCGTCGGTTTCGCGCACCGAAACCAGGTGTTCGCCCTCGACCAGGTTGATGGCGCGGATGCCCGCCTGGCGCGGGCGTGAGAAATCAGCCAGCGGGGTGCGCTTGACGATGCCCAGATTGGTGGCAAAGGCCAGGAACCGGCCCTCGCTGAACTCGCGCACCGGCACCACGGCATGGATGCGGTCCCCCGGCTGGATCTGGATGAGGTTGACCAGGGGCCGCCCCTTGGATGTACGCCCGGCCTTGGGGATCCTGTACACCTTCAACCAGTAGAGCTGGCCGCCCTCGGTGAGCACCAGCAGGTACTGGTGGGTCGAGGCGACGAACAGGTTGTCGACGAAGTCCTCTTCCTTGGTGCTCATGGCGGTGATGCCCTTGCCGCCGCGGCCCTGCTGCCGGTAGGTGTCCAGGGGAAGACGCTTGACGTAGCCCTGGTTGCTGATGGTCACGACCATGGGTTCGTCGGCGATCAGATCTTCCAGATCGATCTCGCCCTCGTCCTCGACGATCTCGGTGCGGCGCTCGTCGGCGTAAGCTGTGCGGATCTCCCCGATCTCCTCGCGGACGATGTTCAGCACCAGGCTCCGGCTGGCCAGGATGGCCTTGAGCTCGCCGATCCTCTCGACCAGGGCCTGGTACTCGTCCTCGATCTTCTGACGCTCCAGGCCGGTCAACCGGGCCAGCTTCATGTCCAGGATGGCCTGGGCCTGGATCTCGGACAGCCCGAAGCGCTCCATGAGCCCCTGCCGGGCCGCATCCACCGAGGGGCTGGATTTGATCAGCTCGACGATGGCGTCGATGTTGTCCAGGGCGATGCGGTAGCCCTCGAGGATGTGGGCGCGCTCCTCGGCCTTGCGCAGCTCGTACCTCGTGCGGCGGATCACGACCTCTTCGCGGAAGTTCAGGAACTCCTGCATGGTCTGGATCATGTTCATGACCCGCGGCTGGTTGTCCACCAGGGCCAGGTTGATGACGCCGAAGGTCGTCTGCATCAGGGTGTGGGCAAACAGCTTGTTCAAGACGACCTGGGGGTAGGCGTCCTTCTTCAGCTGCACCACGATGCGCATGCCGTCGCGGTCGCTCTCATCCCGCAGGTCGCTGATGCCCTCGATGACCCCGCCGCGCACCAGGCCGGCGATCTTCTCGATCAGCGAGGACTTGTTCACCTGGTAGGGGATCTCGGTGACGATGATGCGGCTGCGCCCGTTGTCCAGGACCTCGATGTCCGTCCTGGCGCGCACCACCACGCGGCCACGGCCGGTGGTGATGTAATCGTAGATCCCCTTGCGGCCGTGGATGATCCCGCCGGTGGGGAAGTCCGGACCCTGCACATGCTCCAGGATCTCGACCGGCTCCATGTCCGGTTTGTCCAGCAGGGCGATCAGGCCGTCGCAGATCTCGCCCATGTTGTGCGGGGGGATCTTGGTGGCCATGCCCACGGCGATGCCGTCCGAGCCGTTGACCAGCAGGTTGGGGACCTTCGAGGGCATGACCGCCGGCATCATCCGCGACCCGTCGTAGTTGGGCACGAAGTCGACGGTTTCCTTGTCCAGGTCGCTCATCAGTTCCGTGGCGATCTTCGTCAGCCGGGCCTCGGTGTACCGTTCGGCGGCCGCGTTGTCGCCGTCGATGGAGCCGAAGTTGCCCTGCCCGTCCACCAGGGGGTAGCGCAGGCTGAAGTCCTGGGCCAGGCGCACCAGGGTGTCGTACACCGCGGTGGTCCCGTGGGGGTGGTAGTTGCCCGTGGTGTCGCCGGTGATCTTGGCCGACTTCCGGTAGGGGCGACCGGGCTGCAGGTTCAGATCGTTCATGGCCATCAGCACCCGCCGGTGCACCGGCTTGAGCCCGTCGCGCACGTCGGGCAGGGCGCGGCTGATGATCACGCTCATGGAGTATTCGATGTAGGAGGTGCGCATCTTGTCGACGATGCCCACGTCCACGATGGTCTCGCCGCTGCTGGTCTCCGGCGGGGTCAGGTCGCCTCCGGTCTCGTCCGGGCCCTGCCCCTCGGGGGTGTCGTTGCGTGTTTCGTCTGCCATGAACTGCCTCGGTTGGGTTGGTTCAGATATCCAGTTTCGCCAGATCGATCTCGGCCGCGTTCTCCTCGATGAACCGCCGCCTGGGTTCGACCTCGTCACCCATCAGGGTGGTGAAGATATGATCCGCCTCGGCGGCATCGTCGATGGTCACCCGGGTCATGGTGCGCGAGTCCGGGTTCATGGTGGTTTCCCACAGTTGCTCCGGATTCATCTCGCCCAGACCCTTGTAGCGCTGGACGTAGACGCCCTTCTCGCCCATCTCGGCCAGGATGCGGTCCTTATCCTCGTCGCTGTGGGCATAGACCTCGACCTTGCCCTTCTTGAGCCGGTACAGGGGCGGCTCGGCGATGAACATGTACCCGTTCTCGATGACCTCGCGGAAGTGCCGGAAGAACAGGGTCAGGATAAGGGTGCGGATATGGCTGCCGTCCACGTCCGCATCGGTCATGATGATGACCTTGTGGTAGCGCAACTTCGCGATGTCGAAGATGCCGGTTCCCACGCCCGTGCCCAGGGCCGTGATGATGGTCTTGATCTCGTCGTTGCCCAGCATCCTGTCCAGGCGCGCCTTCTCCACGTTGAGGATCTTGCCCTTGAGCGGCAGGATCGCCTGGAAGCGCCGGTCGCGGCCCTGCTTGGCCGAACCGCCGGCGCTGTCGCCCTCGACCAGGTAGATCTCGCATTCGGCCGGGTCGCGGCTGGAGCAGTCGGCCAGCTTGCCCGGCAGGGCGGCCGAATCCAGTGCCGACTTGCGCCGGGTCAGGTCGCGGGCGCGGCGGGCGGCCTCACGGCCCTGGGCCGCGGCCACGCACTTGGCGATGATCTTCTTGGCCTCGCGGGGATGCTCGTCAAGGTACTGGGCCAGGTGGGTATTGACCAGGGCCTCGACCTGCCCCTTGACCTCGGTGTTGCCCAGCTTGGTCTTGGTCTGGCCCTCGAACTGGGGCTCGGGAATGCGCACGGCGATGATCGCGGTCAACCCCTCGCGCACGTCGTCGCCCGACAAGCCCTTCATGTCCTTCTTCATCAGGCCCGAGGCGTTGGCGTAGGCGTTCAGGGTCCGGGTCAGCCCGGCCCGGAAACCCGAGAGGTGGCTGCCGCCCTCGGTGGTGTTGATGTTGTTGGCGAAGGTGAAAAGGGCCTCGCTGTAACCGTCGTTGTAGTCCATGGCGATCTCAACCTGGACCGCGTCCTTCTCGCCGCTGAAGTAGATCGGCTCGGTGCAGATCACGCTGCGGTTCTCGTTGAGCCAGCGGACGTACTCCACGATGCCACCCTCGAAATGGAAACTGTCCTGGCGCTCCTGTTCGCCCCGGACATCCCGCAGGGTGATCTTGATCCCCTTGTTGAGGAAGGCCAGCTCGCGCAAACGGCTGCGCAGGGTGTCGTAGGCGTAGACCCGCTCGGGGAAGATCTCCGGGTCCGCCTTGAAGGAGATGGTGGTCCCTGTCTGGCCGGGAGGGCAGGTGCCGGTTTCCCTCATCTCGCCGGTCTTGACGCCGCGCTCGAACTCCATGGTGTAGATCTTGCCGTTGCGGCGCACCTCGGCGCGCAACCATTCGGACAGGGCGTTGACGCAACTGACGCCGACCCCGTGCAGGCCGCCTGACACCTTGTAGCTGCCGTGGTCGAACTTGCCGCCGGCGTGCAGGCTGGTCAGCACCACCTCCAGGGCCGGCTTGCCCTCGGTCTTGTGCATGTCCACGGGGATGCCGCGGCCGTTGTCGACCACGGTGATGATGTCACCCTCGCCTATGACCACCTCGATGGTGTCGCAGTAGCCCGCCATGGCCTCGTCGATGGAGTTGTCCACCACCTCGTAGACCAGGTGGTGCAGGCCGCGTACGCCGGTGTCGCCGATGTACATGGCCGGCCGCTTGCGCACCGCCTCGAGGCCCTTGAGCACCTGGATGCCCTGGGCCGTGTATTCTCCCGCCGCGGAGGCCGCCCCGCCGTTTTCCTGCTTTGCGTGATCTGTCATTGGGTCGCCTTTTTCCGGGTCGTCCGGTATTGAAATGGGATCAGAACCGCCTGCGATTCGCCGCGGGCCGGTTTTTCCAGCGCAGGGCCCTGATCGTTCCAGGGCCGTGCAGATCTTCAAACTTGGCCAGGATCTGCGCCGACAGCATGTTCACTTCCTGGCGCCAGGCGCCGTGGTCGGCCGCCAGGACCAGAACCCCGTCCTCGATATCCACGGCCCGCACGTGGGCCGCGATGTCCGGACCCGCGACCTCGTTCCAGCTACCCAGCAGTTCCCGTTCCCGGAAGCGTTCCTCCAGGCCCAGCCGGCGCAAGGCGCCGAGCACCGTTTCGGCGATGGGCCGCAGGCCGCCGCTGTTCTGCCGGGAAGATCGCTTCACCTGGTCACGTTCCTTGCCGGGCTATCCGTCATCCAGGGTCACGTCACCGGCACGCACCCGCCAGCGCCGCAGGTCGGCCGGCTGCCAGCCCTCGACATCCTCGGGACGGGCCGTGGCGATGAATACCTGGTGCAGGCTGGCCGCCATTTCCTGGAGCCGCCGGGCCCGTTCACGATCCAGCTCGCTGAATATGTCATCGAAGAAGATGACGGGCCTGATCCCCTGCGTCGCGAACAGCACGTCGCTGCGGGCGAGGGTCATGGCGATGGCCGCGGAACGGGTCTCGCCCTGGGATCCGAACTGGCGCAGATCGACCCCTTCGCACCGCACTTCCAGGTCGTCGAACTGGGGCCCGATCAGCGGTCGTCCGCGCCGGATTTCCTGCTCCATAATATAGTCCAATTCCCCGGTAATTTCCTCCGTTAATTGCTTTTGCGAATTCGGATCTTCGCCGGCCGCGGCCGTGAGATTTTTCACGCTCTCGAACCGGGGCAGATAAATCATCCTGAAATCCAGGTCTTTATTTATCAACGTGTTATGGTTGTGCCGCACGAAGCTGTTGAGAAGTTCGGTTTCCTGCCGGCGCCCCAGGCAAACCACCGCGGCCGACCGCGCCAGCTCCCGGTTCCAGGCCACCAGTTCCCGGCGGGTTGTTTCATGGTGCGCCGCCCCCCGGCGCAGGTCCCGCAGCAGAGTTGCTTTCTGCCTCAGGGCTCTCTGCAGGGCCGTCAGTTCCCCCAGGAAGACCTTGTCGATCTCCGACCGGCCCTGGTCCAGATACTGGCGCCGGTAGCGCGGCCCCCCCCGAACCAACCGGGTCGTTTCAGGGTTGAAGAACACCGTGGCCAGGCGGCCGACCAGGTCCGTCCGGCGCAGGACCAGCTCGCCGTCTATGCGCAGGCGCCTTTCACCCCGGCGACTGAGGCCGAACTCGCAGGTGAAATCCTCCCCGCGCTTGCGCGCCACCTCGAGGCGCACATGCAGGTCGTCCCTGTCGAACGCCACCAGGTCCTCGTTGCGGCATCCACGGTGCGATCTGCCGAGGGAAAAATAATTAAGGGCTTCGAGGAGGTTGGTCTTCCCCTCACCGTTTCGCCCCAGGACCAGGTTGACCCGGGGCGAAAATTCGAGGGAACAGGCGGTCAGATTTCTGAAACCGGAACAGCTGGCCGACCGGATGTGCAAATCAGTCCCCGGCCAGGCGCAAAGGCATCAGCAGGCAGAGAACGCCCGTCTCATCACCGCTTTCGCTGACGGGTTTGATCAGGGCGGCGCTCTGGGAATCCTTCAGGGACAGGACCACCGAATCGGTGCGGATGTTCTTGAGGATGTCCTGCAGATAGGTGTAGTTGAACCCGATCTCCATGGCCTCGCCGTCGTAGGCGGCCTCGATCTCGTCCTCGGACTGGCTGCCGTCGGTGCCCCGCGCCGACAGTTCCATGCGCCCGGCCTCGATGCCGAGCCTGATCTGGCTGCTCATGCGGTCGGCGGTGATCGACACCCGGCGGATGGCCTGGATGAAGGCGCCCTTGTCGATGGTCAGGTGCTTGTCGTTGTCCGAGGGGATGACGGCGTGATAATCCGGGAACGGGCCTTCGAGGATCTGGACGTGCAGGATGGTCTCGCCGGACCGGAAAGACAGCTGGTTGTTGCTCATGAACACCGTCACGGGCCGCTTGCCCTCCTCGTCGGCCTCCATGGCCGCCACGATGCGGGGCAGATGGCGCAGGCCGGAGGTGCGTACGATGAGGTCCTTCTGGTCCGGGGCGTCCCAGTCCATCGCGCGGGTGCTCAAGGCCAGACGGTGGGCATCGGTGGCCACCAGGCTCAAGGAGTCGGGACGGATCTCCCACAGGATGCCCATGAGAGCGGGGCGGGTCTCATCCCGGGAAACGGCGTAGTTGGTGTCGTTGATCATATCCACGAGGATTTGACCGTCGACCACGAAACCTTTCTTTTCCGCCAGCGGCTTGAGCGCCGGGTATTCATCGGCCTTCATCGTCTTCTCGGTCAGCCTCGTCTTGCCCCCGACGACCTGGATGTCTTGGCCCTTGAGGGAGACCGACACCTTGCCGGGCCGCAGGCTGCGGACGAAGGGCACCAGCTTGCCGGCGGGAACGGCCACCTTGCCCGGACTCTTGACGGCAAGCTGGCTCGTGCCGGTGATGATGGAGTTTTCCAGGTTGGTCGCCGACAGGGTCAAACGGTCACCTTCGACCTCCATCAACACGCTGGTCAGGATCGGCATGGGCGTCTTGGTCGGCACCACGTTCACGACCATGTCCAGAGCTTTCTGGAATTCCTCCTGCTGGATCTCGAATTTCACGATTTGATCCTCCGCTCCAAGGTGACGAACCAAGACTTCATTTCCGGGAAAGCCATGATAGGAGATTGATCCATTCCAGGCAAGCTTCGCCTTCCCCCCTTCCTATCCTTGTTTTCAATGAAAAAGGTAGTCATAGATATAGGGGGTGTGGATAAGGGGGATAACACGGCGGAATCCCTTTTTTTCAGCGTTAAAGAGCATTTTCAGAACCTTCGGGTTCGGGGGTAAGATCGGGATAATTCCGTGGGTTGTTCCCTTTCATCCCCAGGTCCGTTTTTCTTTCCCGGCAACGCGAGGAGAACCTTCCGGTTCCTCCCCGTTTATCCCCGAAGTTATCCCAGGAAAAATCAGGGCCGGATGCGTTGTTCCTGGAGCTTGTCCTGCAGGTCTCGTACCGATCCCCGAAAACGCGGGTCGACCCCCATCTCCTTGCGGATCTTCTGGCAGGCGTGGGCCACGGTGGAATGGTCGCGGCCGCCGAAGGCGCGGCCGATCTGGTTGAGGGAGGCACCGGTCATCTCACGGGCCAGGTGCATCGCGATCTGGCGGGCTCGGGCCAGGTCCTGGGTGCGTCGTTTGGACTTCAGTTGATCGACCGACAGATCGTGAGCATCAGCCACGACCGTCATGACATCGGCGATCTTGATCGGCCCGGTGGAATGTCCCTGAAAAAAGGAGGAGAGAACCTCGGAGGCCATTTCCAGGGAAATTTCCCGCCCGGTCAGACTCGCGAAGGCCAGCAGACGAATCAGTGCCCCCTCAAGACGGCGGATATTGTCGGTGATGTGCTCAGCTATATAAGTAATGACATCGTCGGGGATGTAGATCTGGTTGACTTCCACCTTGCGCCGCAGGATGGCCATGCGGGTTTCCAGGTTCGGCGCCTGGATATCGGTGATCAGTCCCCATTCGAAACGTGAGCGCAGGCGTTCCTCCAGGGTCGTGATTTCCTTGGGGGAACGGTCGGAGGTCAACACGATCTGCTTCTTCAGATCGTAAAGGGCGTTGAAGGTATGGAAGAACTCCTCCTGGGTGGATTCCTTGCCGGCCAGGAAGGCGACATCATCCACCAGCAATACGTCCATGCTCCTGTACTTCAACTTGAACTCGGGCGTCCGGTTGTCCCGGATCGAACCGATGAGCTCGTTCATGAAGGACTCGGCCGTGATGTAGCAGATCTTTTTCTGGGGCCAGTTGACGGCGATCTCGTTGCCGATGGCGTGCATCAGGTGGGTCTTGCCCAGGCCCACGCCCCCGTGCACGAACAACGGGTTGAAGCGGTCGCCGGGGTTGCGGGCGATGGCCGTCGCGGCGGCGAACGCCAGGTCGGTGCCTGAACCAACCACGAAATTCTTGAACGTGTAGTCGGGATTCAGGTTGAAGACCTGGCTGATGCGGGCCGCGGGGCCGGGCGCCCTGACCTCTGCCGCAGGGGGGGTGTCCGGTTCATTTTCGGACTCCAGCGGCTCGGCGTCTCCGGGAAAGGCCCCGAGCGGATTGCCCCCCGGGGGAACGGCGTCCTCGGCGACGAAAAGCCGGAATTTCACGTTGCGGCCGAAGTAGACGGATCCCGCCTCATTGAGGATGTCCAGATGATGCTCGCTGAACCAGTCCAGGAAAAAATGGTTGGGGCAGGTGACAGGGAAACCCTGGCTATCCTGAGCGCCCGGATGCTTCTCGGCCGGCAACAGGGGCAGAAACCAGGTGTTGAATGTTTGCTGAGCGACCTTCTGGCGCACCAGATCCAGGATTTCCGGCCAGTGGGAATCTAACAGGGAATGGGAGGAAGATGCTTTTTGATCCATTACCGACAACACAGTCCCCTTGGTTATCCACAAACCACAAAAAACCCAACCAACACCAAAACAATGACTTAAGCCAAAAACAGACCAAAAACAAAAAGTTATCCACAAACACGACCGGCTGTGGATAACTTGTCGGCATTCCCTCCGCCGTTATCACCACCTGGGCCGAAGTTAGCATTGAGCCGGGATTCCGGGCAAGCATTTTTTCTGTTTTTCAACGGCACCGGGGCCTGCGTGTGGGCAACCGCTTGAGTTTGTTAAAGGTATAAAAAAGAAGGTTTTTTTTTGTGACGCGCGGCGAAAACCCGCCCGGAAATCCTGAAAATTTTCCGGCTTGCCCCCGCCCCGATCCTGGAGTGGATAACCCCCCGTTTTTCTTGACACTGGCCGGGGATTTCATTAATCTTCCCCGGTTGAACGAAAACCAAAAGGAGATATCCGTGAAGCGGACATTTCAACCGAGCAATATCAAGCGGGCGCACCGGCACGGTTTCCGCAAGCGCATGTCCACCAAGGCCGGTCGCCTGGTTCTCAAGCGCCGCCGGGCCAAGGGTCGCAAGCGCATATCCGCTTGATTCATTGACATCAGGGATCCCGCATGAATGCCGGGTCGAAAAGGACCCGAACCCATGAAGCGCCGGTCCCTGGCGAAAAAGTCGGAATTCCATGAGGTCTACGAGCGAGGGGCTAAAAAAGTCGGCCGCCTCCTCGTAGTTTATCTGTTGGATGGTCCCGACCAGGCCCAGGCCGTGGTGGCGAGCCGAAAGATCGGCAATGCCGTGCGGCGCAACCGGGCCAAGCGGCTTCTGCGCGAAGCTCTGCGCGGGAGCGTTCTGGGCCGGCCAGAGGGACCGGGGGCCATCCTGACCAGGTTTTTTCCGGTTTCCGGGGGGGACGACCCCACCCCGGACCAGACCAGGGGTTTGTGGGTCGTCCTGGTGGCCAGATCGGCCATCCTGGATGCCGGCGCCGAGGACGTCCGCGCCGAAATCGACCACCTGCTGGGAGCGCCCTGAGGGGCGGCCGTGTCTGGAAACAGAATCCGGAACGATCTGGCAACAAGCGTCTGCCGCCCCGCCATGAAATCATCCAGGGGCAGGATGCGAATGGGTTGTCCATGTGGCGTTTGCCCTATGCCGTGATTCTTCTGTACAGGCGCGGGATTTCTCCGTTGTTGCCTGCCACATGCCGTTTCCACCCCACCTGTTCAGCCTATGGGGCCGAGGCGTTGCAGCGCTTCGGGCTGTGGCGCGGCCTTTGGTTGACCCTGCGCAGGGTGGTGCGCTGCCACCCCTGGCACCCCGGCGGCTACGACCCGGTGCCTTCTCGTTGTCCCGACCGGGAAGCGCCCGCGGCTTCGCCCGGCCCGCACACATCATCCCCTTGCAACCACGGAGACCCTGCCCATGGATAGGCGCACGTTTCTGGCCCTGGTCCTGATTTTTCTGATCCTGACGGGCTATCCCCTGATCATGCAGAAATTCTTTCCCGGCGCCATGGCTCCGCCTCCCCAGGAACAAGCGGCGTCCGACAGCACCCGGGTTGAACCGGTTGCGGCCACGGCGCCGATTGCCGCCGCGGAAGAGGCCGGGGCCGATGAGGCGGCCTTGCCGGCGAACACCGAAACCGGGGGAGGCTCCGTACCGGAAAACCCCCTGGTTCCCGGCCAGGTCGTCCAGGAAAAATCGGTGACCGTTCACTCTCCCCTGTGGAACATGGTCATCTCCACCAAGGGCGGCCAGATCACCCGCTGGGACGGGTTGAAGTTCAAGAGCTGGAAGGGCGGCGTGGTCAACCTGGTGCCGGAGGAGATCCCCGACCACGGGGTGGACCTGGTCCAGTTCCGGGGTCAGGACCTGGATCTGGGCAGGGTGGTTTACAAGACCGATACCGAAGCCATCGAGTTGACCGAGGGTTCCGGTGACAAGACGCTGGTGCTCAGGGCGCCCCTGGCGGGCGGGCTCGAGGTTCGCAAGACCTTCACCTTCCATCCCGGGGACTACGATTTCCACGTCGAGCTGGTGATCGCCCGAACGGGCCCGGCGGCCGCGGCCACCCTGGCCAGGATAGGGACCCCGGAGACCATCCGCCTGGGCTGGAATCAGGGCATCATGCCCACCGAGCGCATCCAGCGCATGGAGTCCGCATCCATGCGGGCCCTGGCCCGGGTGGGGGACGAACTGCATTTCAAGAAACACGCGGAGCTGGCCAAGAGCCTGGAGAAGGTCTCGGGCCAGTGGCGCGGGTCGGTGAAGTTCGCAGGTCTGCAAGACAACTACTTCACCGTTGTCGGCATGGTTCCCCAGGAGCAGGGGGTACCGGTCGAGGGCACGATCCGCCTGGGCGGAGATCAGGATACCGGGACCCAGTCCTGGACCATCGATCTTCCGGCCCGACGCGGAACCGGCGATGAAATCGCGCGGGCAGGCCTCGACTTCTTTATCGGCCCGCAAGAGGCCGAACTGCTCCGGTCCTACGGAGTGGGCCTGGAAAAAACCGTGGACCTGGGGTGGAAGCTGTTCCGGCCCCTGGCCGAGGTCGTTCTGTGGGGCATGAACCTGATGCACGGGTTCATCCCCAACTACGGGCTGATCATCATCATCTTCTCGGTGTTGACCAAGTTGATGTTCTACCCGCTGACCAAGACCTCCACCCAGTCCATGAGGAAGATGCAGGAGCTTCAGCCCAAGCTGAAGGCCCTGCAGGAGAAGTACAAGGACGACAAGGAAAAGCTCAATCAGGCCACCATGCAGCTGTACAAGGACGAGAAGGTCAATCCGGCCGCCGGCTGCCTGCCCCTGCTGGTCCAGACGCCCGTTTTCATAGCGTTGTACCAGGCCCTGAGGCACACGATCACCTTGCGCGGACAACCGTTCATCGGCTGGATGACCGATCTGTCCCAGCCTGACGCCATCACGACCCTGCCGTTCTCGCTGCCGTTCTTGGGCAGCGACCTGAACGTGCTGCCGATCCTGATGGCCGTGGCCATGTACTTCCAGACCAAGCTCACCCCGACCAGCGGCGCCGGCGGCCAGATGGCCGCCATGAACACCATGATGCCGCTGTTCATGGTCTTCATCTTCTACAACATGCCGTCCGGATTGGTTCTGTACTATCTGGTCAATACGATCCTGCAGGCTTATCAGACCTGGCAGATCCAGAAGGCGGCGCCAGTGAGCGAAGGAGCTCAAACAACATGAACAACAAGGTAGAAACCCAGGGCAAGACGGTGAAGGATGCCGTCGCCGAAGCCTTGCTGCGCCTGGGGGCGCGGCGTGAAGAGGTCATCGTGAAGGTCGTCGAGGAGCCCAAGAGCGGCTTCCTCGGCCTGCTTGGCGGCAAGCCGGCCAAGGTGATGGTGGAAAAGAAGCGCGGGGGGCGTTCCCGCAGCGGCGGTGGCCGCAGGCGGTCCCAGGGTGGGCACAGCCTCAGCGACAACAAAGACAGCCGCCGGTCCGAAGGCGGGCAGAAAGCCCGCGGCGAATCCCGCCGGGGCGGCAGGCCGCCCGCCCGTAGCGAGGACGAAGGGCAGCGGGGCCGTGGTCGTCGCCCCCGCCAGGCCGCCCCTGACGGGCAGGAGCGCAAAGCGGACGAGGGTCGCAATGAGCGCCGGTCCGAAGGCAGGGGCTCGTCGCGTGGGCGCGGCCGCCGTTCCCGGCCGGCAGCCAGGACAGAACCTGACACCCGGGAAAAGGATATGAAGGCCCGGTCCGGCAGGGATCAGGGATCCGACAGGGATCGCAACGCGCGCGCCGGGGACCAGGAACGGAGCAACCGGGATAACCGCGGCAATGGCGACAGGCCTTCCGGGCGCAACCGCCGCAGCAGCCGCGGGCGCAACCGCAGGTCGAGCGGGCAGGAGGCCCCCGTGGCCGCGACGCCCAACCCGGAACAGGCCGCGGCGCCCCGCCAGGCGCCTGCTCCGGCACCCGAGGCACCCCGGTCCGAGAATACCCGCCGACAGGAGCCGCCGCGTCCGGCGCCGGCTCGTGAATCCGCCCGTCTTGACAACAACCAACAGGAGACTTCCGGCATGGAAAACAAACCCGAAACCGGAAGCCCCACCGGTACCCTGATCCGCGAGGGAATCAAGGGGACGGCCCACGCGAAGGCCTTCCACGACCTGCCGGCCGGAGAAATCAAGGAAACCCTGGAAAAGTTGACCACCGGCATGCTGGTGCGCGCGGGTTTCCCCAACCGCTGCCAGGTGGTCGACGGCGAGTACCTGCAGGTGCGGGTCGTGACCGACGATGCCAGCGCGGGGATGCTGATCGGCCGGCACGGTAGCGCCGTGGACTCGGTTGAACACCTGGTGGAGCGCATGATCAGCACCGCCCACGGCGACCGGGTGAAGATGAACCTGGACATCAACAACTACCGCCGCCGTCGCCAGGACACCCTGGCCGACCGCGTTTTCGACGCCATGGCCAAGGTCAAGGAGACCGGCCAGGAGTTCCACATGGAGCCCATGGACGCCCGCGACAGGCGGCTGGTGCACCTGCAGGTCGCCGAGGCCGAGGGGATGAAGACCGTCACGGTTATCCAGGACGGGGCCAAGCACGTGGTCATTTCGCTGGGTGAGCAGGATGATGCTCCGGCGACGCCCCGGGCGCAGGAGGCACCGGCCGAGGCCGCCGCACCTGAAGCCGAAGCGCCTGGAACCGAAGGCTAGCCCGGATTATCGCCGAGCCGGGAGAAAGTGGTGAACGAGGCGCTCTACGACCAGACCACCGTGGTGGCCCTGGCCACACCCGCAGGGGAGGGCGGCCTGGCCGTCGTGCGCCTGAGCGGTCCCGAGGCGGTGGGCATCGCCGCCCGGGTTTTTCGCGGTAAGGGTTTCCCCGCGGATATCCGCACCCACACCGCGGTCTATGGCGAACTGGTGCACCCGGACATCGGTCCGGAGGCGGCGGATGTCAAGAGCAAGGGCCGGGACGTGATCGATCATGTCCTGGCCCTTCCTTTGCTGGCCCCCCACAGCTACACCGGCGAGGACACGGTGGAGTTGTTCTGCCATGGCGGCAGGGTGGTGGCCGCCGAGGCCGTCGCGGCCTGTTGCGCGGCCGGGGCCTTGCCCGCGGCGCCGGGAGAGTTCACCCGGCGCGCATTCCTCAACGGCAAGTTGACCCTGGACCAGGCCGAGGCCGTGGCGGATTTGATCCATGCCGGCGACGCGCGGGCGGCACGTGCGGCCGTGCGGCAGTTGCGCGGCGGCTTCGATGCGGAGCTGAACCGGATCGAACAACCCCTGCTGGAGCTGCTGTCCGAGCTGGAGGGGTCCTTCGAGTTCACCGGAGAAGAAGGTTTCACGGTGGAGGACGGCCATATTCTGGGTGTCCTCGGCCGCGCCCTTGGCGGCATCGAGGAACTGCTGCGGGTGGCCCCGGCCGGCCGCCTGTTGCGTGACGGGGTGCAGGTGGTTCTCGTCGGCCCGCCCAACGTGGGCAAGAGCAGCCTTTTCAACGCCATGCTGGGCGAGCAGCGGGCCATCGTCGACGACACGCCGGGCACCACCCGGGACGTGATCAGCGCCCGCGTCATCCGCGGGGGGCAGTCCTACGTTCTGCACGACACCGCGGGCTTGCGCGAGGCGGCCGGCAGCATCGAGCGCAAGGGCATGGCCCGGACCCGGACCATGGTCCGCGAAGCCGACATCATCTTGCGCCTGGTGGCAGTTGATGAAGGATCCGGGGAAATCGCTCCGGATCCGGATATTTCGGGCAAGGCGCCCCTTGCCGGGGATGAAGAAGCGGCAACGCCGGTGGTCACCGTTTTGACCAAGTGTGACCTGGCGGAGACGGCGCCAGAAGAGGCTGGCCCCGGCCCGGGGGCAGGGGCCGGAGAGAGCGTAGTCCGGACTTCCAGCCGCACCGGCGCCGGGCTGGCCGAGTTGTGGAAGGCCCTCGAAGATGTCGCCTCCGGTTTCCACATCGAAGAGGCCGTGTCCCTGGGGGTTGTCCTCAATGACCGCCATCGGGCCCGGTTGCAGCACTGCCGTGCCGAGCTGGAAGATCTGATGCGGATACAGCGGAGTGATCAACCGCCGGCCGAGGTGACCGCCGGCATGCTGGCGGACGTCTTGTCGGGTCTGGGCGAGGTTTCTGGGCGCGTCTTCAGCGAGCAGTTGCTGGATGAGGTGTTCCGGCGCTTTTGCGTGGGGAAGTGAGCCATGAGCGGTCCGCGTTATGATGTGATCGTCGTGGGCGGGGGCCATGCCGGTATCGAGGCGGCCCTGGCCTGCGCGCGGCTGGGTACGCGCTGCGCCCTGGTCACCCACGACATCGGGGAAATCGGGCGCATGCCCTGCAACCCCGCCATAGGCGGCCTGGGCAAGGGCCACCTCGTGCGCGAGATCGATGTGCTGGGCGGGGAGATGGGCCGCGCCATCGACGAGACGGGCATCCAGTTCCGCATCCTCAACCGGCGCAAGGGCCCGGCCGTCAGGTCGCCCCGCGCGCAGGCGGACAAGCACGCCTACCAGCGGCGCATGGAGGACGTGGTCACGACCCAGCCCGGATTGACGGTCATCGAGGCCGACGCCGCTGCCGTGGTGTCGGATGACGGTCGGGTTGTGGGCATCGAAACAGCCGCCGGCGCCATGATCGCCGCGCCGCGGGTCATTCTGTGTTCCGGAACGTTTTTGCGGAGCCTGATGCATGTGGGCGACCAGCGCACCAGCGGCGGGCGGGAAGGGGCCGCCTCCAGCGAAGGCATCAGCGAGAGCCTGCAGCGGCTGGGTTTCCAGCTGCGTCGGCTGAAGACAGGCACCCCTCCGCGCCTGTTGAGGAGCAGCATCGATTTCGATCGCCTGACGCCCCAGGACGGCGACGAGCACCCCGCGCCGTTTTCGTTCCGCACACGGGATTTCTCGCCGCGCCAGGTTCCCTGCCATCAGGCGGCCACCACGACCAAGACCCATGCCGTGATCAGCTCGGCCCTGGACCGGTCGCCGCTATTTACCGGGATCATTGCCGGACGCGGGCCGCGCTATTGCCCGTCCATCGAGGACAAGGTCGTGAGGTTCGCGGACAAGGACCGCCACCTCCTGTTCCTGGAGCCCGAAGGCCTGGATAGTGACGAGATCTATGTCAACGGCCTGTCCACAAGCCTGCCCGGCGATGTGCAGGAAAAGATGGTGCACACCATCGACGGCCTGGAGAAGGCCAGGATTGTCCGTTACGGATATGCGGTCGAGTACGACAGCATCCCTTCGTGGCAGGTGGGTTCCGACCTGCAGGCCAAAATGGTCGGAGGGTTGTACCTGGCCGGCCAGATCCTCGGCTCGTCCGGTTACGAGGAAGCCGCCGCCCAGGGGTTTCTGGCCGGCGTCAACGCGGTGCGCAGCCTCGAGGGGCGCGATCCCATCGTCCTGGGTCGGGACACCGCCTATATGGGCGTTCTGGTGGATGATCTGGTGACCAAGGAGATCGATGAGCCCTACCGCATGTTCACCTCGCGCGCGGAACACCGCCTGCACCTGCGTTGCGACAACACCGAGGCGCGGCTGGCGGAGACCGCCCTGGAAATCGGCCTGCTGGCCGACCAGGATCGGCTTTTGCTGGCTAGGCGCAACGAGTTCGCCGGGCACGTGCGCGGCCTGCTGGACAAAACGAAGATCCGGATCGCGGGCAAGCCCGGTCCGGTGACCGCCTCCCGGGCCCTGGTTTTGAGCCGTATGGGGTTGGGGAGGCTGGGTGACCTCGGGCCCGGAGCGTCACAGTTGATGGATATAGTTGATTTAGAATATAATAAACTAATTGACGGCGGGGCGCCCGCCCATGTTGCGCAAGGGGCGATCGAACAGGTGGAGAACGATATCAAATACAGTGGCTATATCGTCAAGCACGACAAGCTCTTACGCCGTCGAAGCCATCTGGACCACCTCGAGTTGCCGCCGGCGCTGGACTACATGGGCATCAAGGCCCTTAGCTATGAAGCCCGGGAAAAGCTGAACCGCATGCGGCCATCCACTCTTGGCCAGGCTGGCAGGATCGATGGGGTCCGCGCCGGGGATCTGGCCGTTTTGACGGTTGTGCTGAAGCGTGCCACTTTGGTAACGGGGGAGTGAGGGTCATGGCCGGCCCGGAGCAAGGATTCTCGGCCCAGGAGTTTTTCAGAAACTACAGAAGCGAAATCCTGCACTGGAACGCCAGCATGAACCTGATTTCCCGCCGCGATCCCCCGACCATCTGCGACGGATTGCTGGAGCAATGCCAGGCCGCTTTTGGTCTTTTTTGGGCGTGGTTGGCCGCGGAGGGCCTGGTCGCTGACGGGGAAGAGCCGCTCTATGTTGATCTGGGTTCGGGGGCCGGCTTGCCGGGTGTTGTCTGGAGCCAGATGCTTCGCGAGCATGGGACTGGGCCCAGGGCGGTCCTTGTTGAGCCCAGGGAAAAACGAGCCTGGTTTCTTGAGCGGGTTGCGAAGCTGAAAAATGCCCCACCTTTTGATGTGGTCCGCGGCCGGTGGGGTGAAGTCCGCCATGATGGCCCTTCCGTATTGCCTGTCCGCACCGCCATCATGTCCCTCAAGGCACTGTTCATGAATGACTTGCAGGTTCTGGAGGGTTTGGCTGCCTATGTTTCGGGTTCTACGGACCTTGCGGGAGGGTTCCATGACTTCGTGATCGTGAGGTTTTATCCTCCTGACCAGAAACTCGATGCCCCCCTATTGGATGATCTAGGTCCATCCCTCTCCGAGTTTTCTGGTGCCGGGCTTTTGCGCTCATTGGAGTTGAGATCGCGGTGCATCCTTGGACCCACCAAGGGATTGTTGCCCGCGAGCCTGGTTTTGACCCATTACGCCACTCCGTAGGCCCTGATGTTCCACGTGGAACATTGGACCCGCGGTTTCGGCTTGGGTGGGTTTTGTTCCACGTGGAACACCTGAGGGCCTCCTTCACTTTCTTGACGAATTCGAGTGCTGTCTGATAGATTTCGTTGTGCCTGAACCAGCGGACCCGTTGCTCCCCGATTCTCCGGGAGCCGCCAGAATAGAACCCCGAAAGGCTGGACCTGAATGCCCAAGATCATAGCCATATCCAATCAGAAGGGCGGCGTGGGAAAAACGACCACAGCCGTCAACCTGGCCGCCAGCTTGGCCGTGGCCGAGAAGCGGTCCCTGCTTATCGACCTCGATCCGCAGGGGAACGCCTCAAGCGGTGTTGGGGTAACCAGTTATGAGCAGACCAGCTATGAGTTCATGGTTGGGGATTCGGCGGTGGGGGAGTCCATCCAGAACACGACGGTTCCCTTCCTGGATGTCATCCCCGCTGACCGGCGCCTGGCGGGGGCAGAGGTGGAGCTGGTTTCCCAGGATATGCGTGAGCATTTCTTGAAGAAAGCCGTGATACCGTTGCGCTCCCGTTATGACTATATCATCATCGACACTCCGCCCAGCCTGGGCCTTTTGACCCTGAACGCCCTGACCGCGGCCGATTCCGTTCTGATCCCCATCCAGTGCGAGTACTACGCGCTCGAAGGTTTGAGCCAGCTCCTGAGCACGGTGCAGCTTGTCCAGCGCAGCACCAACGCGGACCTGAGGCTAGAAGGCGTTCTGCTGACCATGTTTGACCGGAGGCTGCGTTTGAGCAACCAGGTGGCCGAGGAAGCCATTGATTTCTTTGGAGATACGGTTTATGAAACCAAGATCCCCAGGAATGTGCGGCTGAGCGAGGCCCCCTCGTTCGGCAAACCCATCCTGCTGTACGACGTGGAGTGTGTGGGGGCAAAGACATATCTGGACCTGGCGCGGGAAGTCATGAACCGCAACGAGAAAAAGGCCTCGGCCTGAGCGGCACCCATGGGTGGAAGGCGGGATGATGAGCAACAACAGGGTTCTCGGTAAAGGGCTATCAGCCTTGATCAATGCGGCGGATCTCGACGGCATTCCCGGCATGGAGGCGGAGGGCCGCAAGGTTGTCAACATCGATATCGATGATATCGGATTCAACCCCGAACAGCCGCGTAAGTTGTTTGACGAAGGGGCTTTGTCCGGCTTGGCGGCGAGCATCGGGTCGGTGGGCCTGTTGCAGCCGGTTCTTCTGCGCCGGGTAAAAGATGGCGACCTCGTGGTCGCCCACCAGGAGAGCACGCGGGACGGCTCTGATCTCAAGTACTGTGTGGTGGCCGGGGAGCGCCGGGTCAGGGCGGCCCGCATGGCAGGCCTCCAGACCATTCCGGCCTTGATCTGTTCCTATGAAGGGGCCGAATCCCTGAAAATCGCCCTGCTGGAAAATATCCAGCGCGAAGACCTGGGGCCGGTCGAAGAGGCCGAAGCCTACCGGCACCTCATGAACGCGTCGGGTTCCACCCAGGAGAAGCTGGCGGACATGCTGGGTAAGAGCCGCAGCACGGTCGCCAACACCCTGCGCTTGCTCATGCTGGAGCCGGAAATCCTTGCCTTGCTACAAGATGGGAAAATAAGCAGGGGCCACGGCAAAGCCCTGCTGGGCATGGCGCCCGGACCGCGCCGGGTCCAGCTGGCCAAGATCTGCCACCGCAAGGGAATCTCGGTTCGCGAGTGCGAAAACAGGATCCGCCAAGCGGACGGGAAACCAAAAGCCCGCAGGAGAGGCAGATCCGGCGTCAAAGGGGGGGCGGACCCGGCCGTCAGGGCCCTCATGGAACGGGCCGAACAGGTATACGGCTCACCGGTGGTCATAGAAAGAGAAGGTGGCACCGGCAAGGGCACCATCAAGGTGAGGTTCTATTCCGATTCCGACCTGGTGCGCCTGTTGAAGATCATGGGCGTGGATACGGACCTCGATTGATCCCATGGTGAAAATCAACGGACCCAAAAAACTCAAGGGGCCGGGCCGGGCAACCCGCATCAGGCTGATGTTGGGCACCCTATCGGGCGCCACGGCGTTGTATATTGTATATA
>JANTFX010000049.1 GCA_024763215.1 Candidatus Krumholzibacteriia bacterium
TCGTGGTCACCGCGGGCCTGGGCGCAGGCAGGATCGCCGCCCGGTGGCGGGATGAGGGCGACGATTACCGCTCCATCCTGGTCAAGGCCCTGGCCGACCGCCTGGCCGAGGCCCTGGCCGAGAAGATGCACCTGGAGGTCCGGCGCCGCCTGTGGGGTTACGCCCCGGACGAGGGGCTGGACAACGAGGCGCTGATAAGGGAACAGTACCGGGGGATCCGCCCGGCGCCGGGGTACCCGGCGTGCCCCTCCCACCTGGGCAAGCGTTACATTTTCGAGTTGCTCGAGGCCACCGCGGCCACGGGCGTGACGCTGACCGAATCCTGCGCCATGGATCCGGCCGCGTCGGTGGCCGGCTGGTATTTCGCCCACCCCGAGGCCCGTTATTTCGGGGTCGGCAAGGTCGGCCCCGACCAGGTCGCCGACTACGCCCGGCGGGCCGGGATCGACGAAAACGAGGCGCGGCGCTGGCTGGCCGCCAACCTGGCGCTCTGAAGAAACCGGAAGGATTCCGCATGAAAGTCACCGAGCACCTCGACCGGGCCACCGGCACCCTGTTCAGCTTCGAGATCATCCCCCCGCCGCGGGGCAAGACCGTGCGCGAGATCATCGAGATCGTCGAGCAGGTCGCGCCCTTGAATCCGCCGTTCATCGACGTGACCAGCCACATGGCCGAGGCCATCTACGAGGAACAACCCGACGGGTCCATCCGCCGCCGGGTGCGCAAGAAGCGCCCCGGGAGCCTGAGCATCTGCGGCATCATCCAGAACCGCTTCGGCGTGGACACCGTGGCCCATTTGCTGTGCACCGGGTTCACGCGCGAGGAGACCGAGGACGCCTGCATCGAGCTGAACTACCTGGGCATCCACAACGTGTTGGCCGTGCGCGGCGACCAGAGCAACTACCGCAAGCAGGTGGCCGGCGGGCGCACGCGCAACGTGCACACCGAGGACCTGGTGGCCCAGCTCGTCGAGCTGCGCAGCGCGCGCTACCTGGACGAGATCGCCAACAGCGAACCCATCGATTTCTGCATCGGCGTGGGCGGTTATCCCGAGACCCACCTCGAATCGCCGAACGCCAAAACCGACCTGATGTACCTCAAGCGCAAGGTCGATGCGGGGGCGGACTACATCGTCACCCAGATGTTCTTCGACAACGCGGCCTACTTCGCCTTCGTGGACGGCTGCCGGGCCGCGGGCATCACGGTGCCCATCATCCCGGGCCTGAAGCTGCTGGATGATGCCAGGCATCTGAGTTCCTTGCCCAAGCATTTCAACATCTCCCTGCCTGACGAGCTTGTGGACGAAGTGATGGCGGCCCCCGGCAAGGCCCCCGAAATCGGGGTGCGCTGGGCCCGCCGGCAGGTGGAGGAGCTGATGGACGCGGGGGTGCCCTGCCTGCACTTCTACGTCATGAACGACGCGCGCCGGGTGGTGGAGATGCTGCAGGGGCTGGGGTGAGTTTCCATGGTTTGCGCCATCGCCTGATTTCTTGTCTCAGATCACTGAAAGTACCGCACGTGCGGAAAGGCGCCGGGGCGGCGCTCGGGCGGGTCCGTTCCCGCCAGAGGAAAGTTCCCCGGCCTGAGGGGAATGCCCACAGGACCATCAAAAGGAAAATCAAAAGGTTGTCACCGCGGCGCCGGCGGTGTAGCTTCGCGGCACGATGCGATGGCGCGCCCACCGCGCGCCGTGAACGGCCCCGCAGGGAGGCGGTGGCCAGGACCCGGAAGGGATTCGCCACGGGACACTTGATCTACAAGGACGCCCATCCGCGTCTGCTGTTGATCCATGGGGACCCCACGCTGGCCGGCGAGGTGCGCGGCCAGGTGGAGCGTTCCGGCCTGCCGTTGCGTTCCTGCGCCCACTTTTCCCACCTCGAGGACGGCCTGACCTACCTGGGAGTGTCCCCGGTGGACCTGGTCATGCTCGGCGAGGCCATGGCCGACGCCGACCTGAAGACCGGATTGAGGAGCCTGGCCGCCCGGTACCCCCTGTTGCCGCTGGTGGTCCTGGCGGGCGGGCTGACCGCGGAGGCGGAGCAGGAATACCGTGATCTGGGGGCGACGGCCCTGGTGGACCCCGGGGGGATGAGCCCCGCGGCCTGGCGCCGGACCATCGGTTTCTGCCTGCGCGAGCAGGATCTGGCCAACCAGCTGGCCGAGGTCACCGCGCGGCTGGACTGGTTGACCCACATGGACGCCGTCACCGGGGTCCTGAACCGCCGCGGCCTGGAGCGGGCCATCATGGAGGAGCTGGTCCGTTGCCGGGAACTGGATACCCCCCTGGCGGTCATGCTGATCGACCTCGATGATTTCCGGCGGTTCAACACCACCCTGGGCCACGGCGTGGGGGACATGGTCCTGGCCGGGGCCGCCAAGAGGATCACCTCGGCCCTGGGCGACGGGGCGGTGGTCGGCCGTTGCGGCACGGACCAGTTCCTGGCCATCCTGCCGGGGGCGGACATGGAGCGGATGACCTCCCGGGCGCAGCAGGTGCGCCTGGCCATCAGCCGCGACGCCATCATCGCCGGCCAGGAGGTCTTCGAGACCACGGCCAGCCTGGGCGTGACGGCCATTTCCCCTGCCACCATGTCCTTCGACGAGGTCGTCGTCCGCGCCCGGTTCGCTCTGTCCCACAGCAAAAGCGGCGGCAAGAACCGGGTCACGGCCGCCGTGGATAACAAGGCCCCCAGCGCGGGCAGGGCCGCGGCCACCGTGGCCGTGATCGGACAGGAAGCGGACATGGTTCCGACCCTGCTGCAGGGCCAGGTCCTGGATGTGGCGAGCCAGCCCATCGTCGATCTGGTGGACGGACGCATCGTCTCCCGGGAGATGCTGGTCCGGGGCCCTGAAGGACCCCTGCACGCGCCGGACAACCTGTTCCGGTACTGCCAGGAACAGGATATCCTGACCGCGGTCGATCTGCGTTGCCTGAAGCTCTGTGCGGCCACCGCGGCCCGGCTGGGTCCCCAGGCCCGGTTCCATGTGAACATCCTGCCGACCACCCTGCTGCAGACGCCGGTCGAGGAGCTGATCCGGGTCCTGGACATCGTCGCCCACGCGGGGGACTGCTGCCTGGAGATCAGCGAGCAGCAGCTTCTGGGGGATCCGGAGGTGCTGGCCGAGCCGGTGCGCCGGCTACGGCAGGCGGGGATCGGGATCGCCATCGACGATGTCGGCTTCGGCAACAGCTGCCTGGAAGGGCTGCTCATGCTCGATCCCGAGGTCCTGAAGATCGACAAGCGCCTGGTGCGCGGCCTGGCCCGGGACGCGGGTATGCGGAGCGTCCTGCAGAGGCTGCTGCAGATCAGCTCGGTGCTGGGGTCGGAGGTCGTGGCCGAGGGGGTCGAGAACCACGAGGACTACCAGGTTCTGCTGGAAATGGGCGTGAGGTTGGGCCAGGGCTATCTGTTCGGCCGCCCCGAGCTGTGCAGCGACGACCCGCGCTTCACAGGTGGCGCGGCCGTGCTCCGGCAGCCCGGGCTGAGCGCCGAGGCCTGAGCGGAACTTGTATCGGCCCGCCGCCGGGTGTAGATTTCAACCGAGCACCGGCTTGACCATCCCCGCGACCCAAAGGACGGAATTTCATGGCCCCCAGAGCCCTCATCACCGGGATCACCGGACAGGACGGATCGTACCTCGCGGATTTCCTCCTGGATAAAGGCTACGAGGTTTTCGGCATGGTCAGGCGCTCGAGCACCGAGACCTTCGGGCGCATCGACCACCTGCTGGACCGCATCACGTTCATCCAGGCCGACCTGCTGGACCAGGCCTCCCTGGTGCAGGCCATGGAAGAGGCCCGGCCGGATGAGATCTACAACCTGGCGGCCCAGTCCTTCGTGCCCACGAGCTGGCGGCAGCCGGTGCTGACCGGAGAGTTCACCGCCCTGGGGGTGACGCGCATGCTGGACGCCATGCGCCAGGTCGTTCCCGAGGCGAAGTTCTACCAGGCCAGCAGCAGCGAGATGTTCGGCAAGGTGCGCGAGGTGCCCCAGACCGAGCTGACGCCTTTCCACCCGCGCAGCCCCTACGCGGTGGCCAAGACCTACGGCCACCACCTGACCGTCAACTACCGGGAAAGCTACGGCCTGTTCGCAGTCAGCGGCATCCTGTTCAACCACGAGAGCCCCCGGCGCGGCCACGAGTTCGTGACCCGGAAGATCAGCGACGGCGTGGCCCGCATCAAGCTGGGCCTGGCCAAGGAACTGCGGCTGGGCAACATCGATTCCCAGCGGGACTGGGGCTACGCCGGCGACTACGTCCGGGCCATGTACCTGATGCTGCAGCAGGACAAGCCCGACGATTTCGTGATCGCCACCGGTCGCACTCATTCGGTCCGCGATTTCCTGGAGATCGCCTTCGGCCACGTGGGCCTGAACTACGAGGATTACGTGAAGAAGGATCCCCGCTTCATGCGCCCGGCCGAGGTGGATCAGTTGATCGGCGACAGCGGCAAGGCGCACAAAGCGCTCGGCTGGCAGCCCACGGTGGATTTCGAGGAGCTGGTGGTCATGATGGTCGACCACGACCTAGCCCTGTTGGGCGGATGACACCGGCCTGCAGGCTGTTCAATTGCCGAAATCGTAGTCCTTGGTGACCCCGAAGGCCAGAAGCACGCTGGCCAGGTAGACCGGCCTTTCCAGCATCATGTAGTGGCCGGTGTCCATGCGCTTGAAGGTCAGGGAGCGGGCGTGGGCCCAGCCCAGTTCCTGGAGCACCTGCTGGCTGGTGTCCGGGTCGGGGAACATCTGCCGGCTGCCGATGACCAGCAGGGGCACCGAGAGGGTACCCAGCCGCTTGGTCAGGTCGTAATCGAAGCTGCTCATCAACAGGGAGATGAACGAGGCGCTGTCGGTGCGCAGGGCGGTGTCCATGACCTTCTGGCTGACGGCCTCGATGTCGCTCATGTTGAGGTAGCGCGCCGCCACGAACCGGTCGTAGTTCTTCATCATCAGATCCGCGATGTGGGCCTTTTCCCGGGTGTCGATCATCTGGCGGGGGGCCGCGTCCATGACGATCAGGCGGTGGACCTTGGCCGGATGGTCCAGGGCGTACTGCAGGGCGATCATCCCGCCCAGGCCATGACCCACCAGGGTGGGGTAGGCCACTCCGTTGTCCTTGATGAACTGTTCCAGGTGGTGGACCTCGGCCGTGATGGAGGGGTTGTCGATGGGCTGGGTCTTGCCGTGGCCGCCGAGCTCGAAGGTGTAGACGTTGAACGTTCCCTGCAGATAGGGGATGACCTCGTCCCATTCGGCCGCGTTGCCGCCGAGGCCGTGGATCAGGACCATCTCGAATTCCCCGCGCCCCTGATGGGCGTCCGGGGCCGGCTGCGGTGGCTGGTTCCGGGGCGGATCCTGGGCGAAGGCGGCGGGGGCGGCCAGGGCCATGGCCAGGGTGCAGGCGAGCAGGATCAGCAGGGGGCACGTCGGCTTCATCACGTGGGCTCTCCAGTCGGCTCGGGTACGGTCAGGACGGTGCCGTCGACCGCTTGTACAACGGGACCATCGAATTCATTCCCGACCAGGGCCGCCAGATCGAGGGCGGCCGCCGGGGGATACTGATGGGTCAGGGCCACACGGCGGGGCCCGGCTGCGGCGCACAGGCGGCCCACATCCCTGGGGCACATGTGGCCGGGGGTGGTCAGATCATCGGGGGTCGAACATTCGACAACCAGCAGGTCCGCACCGCGGGCGGCTTCTTCCAGCCGGTCCGAGGGCCCGGTATCCCCGGAATAGACCGCCAGGTGGCCTTGCCGGTCCTGGAAACCGAAGCCCAGGCTGTGTTTCGACAGGCGGTCCTGGGGATGGTTGACGGCGAAAGCCGTGACCGCGCCGCCGCCCGGCAGGTTCCTGCTCCAGCCCGGAGCGATCTCGGTGGTGATCAGCTCGCGTTGCCGCGGCTGGAGCCAGCGGCCGTAGATGCCGGTAAAGGCTCGCAACAGGGCCCGCAGACCCGGCGGCCCCAGGATCTCCAGGGGCGCGCGGCTTTCCGGCAGGGGAGAGTGCAGGGCGAAAAGCAGGGCGATCACATCCAGGGAATGATCCGGGTGCAGATGCGAGAGCAGGACCTGTGCGATGTCGTCCACGCCGCCGGGCAGCAGGCCGGCCCGGGCCATGCGCACCAGCGCGCCGGGACCGGGATCCAGGACCAGGGCAAGCCCGTCCACCTCCACCAGGTAGGCGGCGGGGTTGTGCTGCAAAGTGGGCAGGGCGCCCCCGGCGCCCAGGATGTGGAACTTGATCATGACCATAAAGCAACAGCACCCGGCCGGCGCGTCAAGGGCTCGTGAACCGAATCCGGCGAATTCCTGACCCCGCGGGCACGTTTTCAGGATCAGGTCCAGGTGGAAACTCCCGGGCCTTGCCGGGGTACAAGCACGAAGCATCGGCCCACTGGACACCCGGCAGGCCGATCCCTATCATGGGAGCCCACTGGAAATCGCCCGAACAACGACCGCAATCCGAGGATAATGGCCGGCACTGTGAACAGATACCTGTTGATGATCCTGATTTCGCTGGTGGTGCTGCCGGCCGGCGGCCTGGTCCGCGGCCAGACGCCGGTTCCTGCCGATACGGTGGCATCACCGGTGGCGCCCGCGGCGCAGCCCCGGCATGAAAAGACCCCCGAGGAGAAGAAGGCGGAGCTGGAGGCCCGGGTGCAGGCCAATCCCGCCGACGGCAAGGCCTGGAACGACCTTGGGGTGATCTACGCCACCGCCGGCGATTTCGCCAAGGCCCGGGACTGCTTCATCAGCGCGGTCCAGAGCGCCCCGACCGAGGGGGACTACCACCGCAACCTGGGCCTGGCCTTTTCCCGGCTGGGCATGGACGACATGGCGGTGCGGGAATTCCAGGCCTACCGCAAGCTGGACAAGATGGGGGGCAAGGACTACTGGCGCCTGATCGGCGACTCCCAGCTGCGGCAGGGGCACCTGGACAAGGCCGCGGCGACCTACCGCGAGGGCATCCAGGAGCTGGGTCCCGATCTTTCGCCCGAGGTGATGCGGCTGGTGCTGTCTTTGATGAAGGTCGCCGACCAGCAGCACGACGAGCAGACCCGAAGAGATCTGCTGGACAAGTATGCGCCCTCGGCGGCCAAGTGGCTTGAAGCGCACCCGGATCCCGACGAGGACGGCGGCCTGGAAGCCCGGAACCTGGTCCACAACCGCGTCGCCATGCTGGTGGACGACGCCCAGTTGATGGAAAAATCGGGTTTGCCGGACGAAGCCACCAGGATGTACGAGCAGGCCTACGAGCTGGCCCCGGACCGGCTGGATCTGTTGCCGCGGCTGGTGGACGCGTACCTTGCCGGCGGCCGGGATCTCGATGCCCGGGTCGCGACGCGCCTGGCCCGGGAGAGGTACCCCGACAAGACCGGCACCTGGATCGCCAGCGGCAAGGTCTACGAGAAGACGGGGCAGCTCGAGGATGCGGTCGCCGCCTACGAGAAGGCCTACGAGCTGGATTCCTCCCTGGACGACGTGCGGGTGGCCATCGGCAACCTTTTGATGCGCCTGGGACGGGATGCGGAAGCTTCCCGCTACCTGCGCGCGGGGGTCAACACCGCCAACGCCAAGCCGGAGGTGGTGTACAACTACGCGGTCAGCCTCATGCGGGAGAAGAAGTACCACGCGGCCATCGCCTCCCTGCGCACGGTCGTCAAGCAGAAGCCGGAGATGGCCCAGGCCTGGCTGGCCCTGGCCCAGTGCTACCAGGCCACGAAGCGGTACTCGGCGGCCATCGGGCCGTACGAAAAGGCCTACGCCCGGATGCATGATCCCAAGCTCATCTTCCTGGCCGGTTCCTGCGCCCAGAAGGCCGAGATACCCGACCGGGCCATCGCCGATTACCAGCAGGCCCTGGCCGCCGATCCCGGATACGTCAAGGCGCAGTACAACCTGTCCCTGGCATACATGGATGCGGGCCTGTACGCCGAGGCCGCCGCGGGATTCGACAAGCTGATGGAGATGGAAGGCCCTTCCTACCGAGCCTACTACAGCCAGGGTCTGGCCTACTATTACGCCAAGGAATACGATCTGGCCCTCGAAGCGTTCGAGCAGGGCATGGAGATCAAGGAAACGCCCGCCTTGCTCAACGCCATGGGCCGGGTCTATGCGGCCAAGGGAAACAAGAAAGAGGCCGTGGTCTGGTACGAGCAGGCCAAGAAGCTGCAGGAGGGGTCCTGAGATGAACCGTGTCGCGAAGTTGATCCCGGTGCTGATGATCCTGACGGCGGTTCCGGGGAGGGCGATGGTGCCGGTCCACCCCAGCCAGCTGCCCGCGCTGACGGCCGATGCCCAGTTTCCGCGCTGCACCGCCCGCCAGCTCGCCACCGTCGGTTTTCCCGACCACAAGCACGCCCAGCGCTGGCCGGACTGGCAGGTGCTGCGTGATGCCGACGGCCGGACCTACGGCCCCGGATCCCTGTGCGAGCGCAGGCAGGTCGTCCCCCGGCCGGACCTGATCATCACACCGGACACCAAGCGCCTGGGGCCGTTCATCCTCCAGCATAATCCCGGCTACGGGGACTGCGACATGCTCCAGTTCCTTGAGCTGCTGGACTGGGCCGGCCACGAGGTGCCGCCCCTGTTGGGCATGGGCATGCCCGATTCCCTGGTGGTGATCAACCCGGACAACCTGGCCGATTATACCGACCGGACCGGCTACGGCATCTGGCGGTTGTACTCCCTGCGGGGGGACACCTGCATCACCGAGCCCTGGCCGATCCTGATGCACCGGACCCTGGATGCCCACGCCGCCTTCATGATGGTGACCGACTGGGTCCTGCGGGCCCATGTCGGGGCGAAGCTGCCCCCGTGGCTGCACCAGGGCCTGGTGGAGTACTGCGGGGAAGACGGCCAGCACCTGGTCAACTACATGGCCCAGTTCCGCGGCGACGGCCCGGTGGTCATGCCGCCGGCCCTGGTGGACGCCCTGCTGACCAAGGGCCCGGATCCCGATCCCCAGCGCGATCGCGAGGTGTATCGCAAGGCCTGCTACAGCGCCTTTCTGATGGCCTGGGACCTGGTGGAGAACCGGGGTGGCCTGGATGCCATGCGGCAGTGCCTGGACCTGGTGGCCGGCGGGTCGGATTTTTCGGACGCCGCTCAGAAGGTGTACGGCCTGGATGCGGATGAACTGGCGGCCAGCCTGGACCCGGTCCAGACCGGCGAACCGGGGGGCAAGAACCCGCCCCTGCCTCTTCCCCACAGGCAACCCTGACGTTTCATGGACGATCGAGGCGCCCGCAGGGCGCCGGGAAGGATCAGCCTTATGTGCCCTGCTCCGCGAGTCCGCTTCGCGCCCAGCCCCACCGGCCACCTGCACGTCGGCGGCGCCCGCACGGCGCTGTTCAACTGGCTCTACGCGCGCAGCCAGAAGGGCGTCTTCGTCCTGCGCATCGAGGACACCGACCAGGAGCGCAGCACCGCCGCCTCCTACGCGGCCATCCTGGAGGGCATGCGCTGGCTGGGGCTGGACTGGAACGAGGGGCCCGACGTGGGCGGGGACCACGGGCCGTACCTGCAGTCGCAGCGGCTGGATATCTACCGCCAGCACCTGGAGCAGCTCGCGGCCGCCGGCCTGGCCTACAAGTGCTTCTGCTCGGCCGAGGACCTGCAGGCGCGGGAGGACGAGGTCAAGGCCGCCGGCGGGGTGTGGGAAGGCTACGACGGGCACTGCCGCAACCTGACCGCCGACCAGATCGCCACGGCCGAGGCCGCGGGCAAGCCTTACGCCTGGCGCCTGCGCACCCCCGACGAGGGGATGACCTTCTGGTACGACATCATCCTGGACAAGCTGGAGTTCCAGAACGAGGTGCTGGTGGACCGGGTCATCTTCAAGGCCGACGGTTTCCCCACCTACCAGTTCGCCTGTGTGATCGATGACCACCTCATGGAGATCAGCCACGTGCTGCGCGGGGACGACCACGTCAGCAACACGCCGTTCCAGCTCCTGATCTACCAGGGCCTGGGCTGGAAACCGCCCAAGTTCGGGCACATGCCCATGATCCTGGGGCCGGACCGCAAGCGCCTGAGCAAGCGCCACGGGGCTACCAGCGTGCAGGAATTCCAGAAGCAGGGCATCCTGCCGGCGGCCATGCTGAACTACCTGTCCCTGCTGGGCTGGTCGCCCGGCGGCAACGCCAAGGAGGTCATGACCGCTAGGGAGATCATCGGCAAGTTCAGCCTCAAGAAGGTGGGCAGCAGCCCGGCGGCCTTCGACTACGACAAGTTGAACCACATCAACGGCGAGCACATCAAGGCGCTGGATCCCGGACAGAAGGTGCAGCTGGCGTTGCCGCTGCTGGCCGAGCGGGGCTGGGCTCTGGATCCCGGGTGGCTGGTCCACGGCGCCGATTCCACCGAGGCGTATCTGGGCCGGGTGCTGGGCACCCTGGGCAACCGCTTCAGCAGCCTGCTGACGCTGCCGGACCAGATCGGATTCTTCTTCAGCGAAGATTTCTACGTGGACCAGGAAGCCTGGACCGAGCACGTGGGCACCGAAGAGGCCGGCACGTTCCTGAAGGCCCTGGCCGCGGCCCTGGAGGAGGGGTTGGCCCTGGACCAGGCCCATCCGGCGCCGGCCTTCGAGGAGGTCGTGCGCCGGTGCGCCGAGCAGCAGGGGGTCAAGGCCGGGCAGCTCATCCACCCGGCCCGGGTGGCGCTGACGGGGCAGTCCCGCAGCGCGGGTATCTTCGACGTCATGGAACTGGTGGGCCTGCGCCGGACCATTGAGAGGTTGCGCAAGGCCGCCGGATCGGCCTAAGCTCCCTGGGGCCCGGATGATCGGGCCGATTTCAGGAGCGTGACGCTGAAGACCCTGCTGGGCATCCTGGGAAGATACGTGCTGGTGTGGGTGGTGGCCGTGCTGGCCCTGCTGCTGGCCACATCGGTTTTGCCCGGCTTCCGCCTGGATGTGACCCAACCCCGCTACTGGGTTGCGTTGGTGCGCCTGCCGATCTACTTCTCGGTGCTGCTGATCGTGCTGCGCCCCCTGTTGCTGTTTTTGACCCTGCCGCTGAACAGCGTGACCCTGGGCTTGCCCACCCTCTTCTTCAACAGCCTGATCTTCTACCTGTCCGCGGGTATGGAGCAGGGGTTCATCGTCGACAGCTACGGGGACGCCCTGCTGGGCACCCTGATCATGACGGTCATCTCGGCGGGGGTGATCGGGTGGCTGGGGCTGGACGAGGCCTACCCCTTCTACCAGTCGGTGATCTACCGCCTGGGCAGGCGGTACGGCCCCAAACCCAGCTCCAAACCCTTGCGGGGGCTGCTGATCCTGCAGGTCGACGGATTATCCCTGCCCAGCCTGCGCAACTGCCTGTCCCAGGGCCGCATGCCCACGATCTCGGCCATGCTCGCGCGCAAGAGCCACCGCCTGCTGGGCTGGAGCTGCGGCATCCCCTCCAACACGCCTGCGGTCCAGGCGGGCCTCTTCTACGGCAACCGGGAAAACGTGCCGGGGTACCGGTGGTTCGACCGCGCCACCCAGAAGGTCAAGGTGGTCAGCAACCCGGAGGATCTGCGGGAGCTGGAGGAAATGGTCGGCGAGGACCGGCCGGGCCTGCTGGCCGGAGGTTCCTGCATCAACACCTTCCTGTCCGGCGGGGCGGGCAAGCGCCTGATGACCGTCAGCGCCCTGGGGGAGAAATCGGACCGGCAGCGGGAGGGGGAAAAAGCCGACTTCAACCTGTTCTTCCTGAGCCCCAACGCCTACACCATGGCCGTGCTGAACGGCATCTGGGATTACCTGACGGGGCTGATCCTGGCCCTGGTCGGGCGCCTGGACCGGGACCGGCCGCGGTTGCAGTTCAGCGTCAAGCGTGTGGCCCAGCGGGCCATCGCCAACTCCTTCCTGCGGGATCTTTCGTTCTTCTGGCTCAAGCAGGATCTGATGCGCGGGGTGCCGGTGATCTATTCCAACTTCGTGGGCTACGACGATGTGGCCCACTACGCCGGGCCCGACACCTACGAGGCCCAGATCGCCCTGGCCGGTTTCGACAGGCGCCTGCGGGCCCTGAGGCGCCGGGCGCGGCGCAGGGCGCCCATCAACTACGACATCCTCCTGCTCTCGGATCACGGGCAGACCCCGAGCATCCCCTACCGGATCCTGTGCGGCGAGACCCTGGACGAGACCCTGGCGCGGTTGACCGGTCACACCCTTGACCGCCCTGCCGACCCGGACCGCGCGCTGGATCCGGACCGCAGCTACACCGCCTCCCTGCTGTCGGAGTTGGAGGAAACCGGCAGCGACCGCCTGGGCTGGGTGGGGCGTCGCGGACGCCGGACCCTGGCGGCCATCACCGAAGACGGCGGCGCCGAGACCGCCGGCAAGGTTGCGGCAGCCGGCCCGGTGGTGTGCCCGTCGGGCAGCCTGGCTCACATCTATTTCCCCGGCCACGGCCACGCCCTGCACCTGGAGGAGATCGTGGCCCTGTACCCGGGGCTGGTCGAGGAGCTGTCCACCCACCGGGGCATCGGGTTCGTGGCCGCCAGCCGCCGCTACGGGGATGCGGTGGCCATCGGCGGGGGCGGGATCCGGAATCTGATCACCGGGCAGATCGGCGGCAGCGGGGACCCCCTGGCTCCGTACGGCCAGCCCGACCGCTGGTCAGGCGAACTGGCACAGCTGATGGGCTACCCCGAGGTGGGGGATCTGGTGGTCAACGGGGCCTGGCTGGCAGAGCGCGGCCGGATCGTGGTCATGGAGGAGCAGGTCAGCAGCCACGGCGGACTGGGCGGCCCCCAGACCGAGCCGTTCATCCTGCTGCCGGTGGACTGGAAGGTGAGCCGGATGGACCTGGAATCGCCCGAAGCGGTGCACCAGCTCCTGGTGCGGCAAATGGGCCGGATTTGCCGCTGAACACTTGCGCGGCGGGGCGCAGAGGTATATATTCCGCCTTCGATTGCCCGGTCGTCCAACGGCAGGACAGCTGACTCTGGATCAGTCGATGGGGGTTCGAATCCTCCCCGGGCAACCAAAAGCCGCGTTTCTCACCGCCTTGCCGGCGGTGGGTGGACATAGCGTGGCCCCTTCGTCTAGTGGCCTAGGACGCTGCCCTCTCACGGCGGAAACAGGGGTTCGAGTCCCCTAGGGGCTACCACTCGAAAAGGCTCCCTCATGCGAGGGAGCCTTTTCTGTGGGGGTTGATCAGGAAGCCCGGAACGCCTTGAGCATCCACAAGGTCTTGTCCAGTTCATCCGCGATGGGGTCCAGCAGATTGGCCGTACCACGGTCGCCGTCCTGGTCCGTCAGGGCGAGCACCTGGTTGACCCTTCCCTGGAAGGTCTGCAGATCTTCCTGCAACAAGGTCACCATGTCGTCGGCGGGCGGGACCATGGCGATTTCGGTGATGGCCGCGTGCTCGAGGGCCTGGGCCAGGGTGCCCAGGGGCTCGCCGCCGATCATCAGGATGCGCTCGGCGATGCTGTCGGTGACCTCGGCGAAGTGGTCGTAAAGCTCCTCGAACTTGCCGTGGAGCAGGAAGAAGCCCTCGCCCTGGACGCGCCAGTGGAAGTGGTGGAGCTTCTGGTACAGGACGATGCTGTCAGCGAGAAGGCCATTGAGGGACTCGTGCATGGCTTGCTTGTTCATGGGGATCTCCTTCGTGTCAGGGTTTGGGACGGTGCGTTTGTCCATGGATACGCAAGGCCGATGCCAAATGGTGAATATTTTTTAATACATTGAAAAACAATAGTTTATGAATTAACTGCATGGCGTCTGGGTGATGAAATACCGAAATCACGTTGACAGAAATAACGTCATATCGTTTTATTGACGAAATATCGGTACCTTGTTGAGGGGAGGATCACCGCCATGGCTGAACTTCTGGACGCGGCCCACGATCTGCGCGAGCTGGCCCGCATGATCGGCAAACCCGAAGACCGCGACCGCCTGCTGGGCATGGCCCTGGATTCGTTGCAGAATCTGGTGCCCCATGACCTGGCGGCCGTCCTCGTTCTCGAAGACGGCGTGCTGAGAGTGCAGGTGGCCCGCGGCAGGCTGGCGGGGGAAGAGGTCTTCCGGCATAGCCTGCAACTGGACCGGTTCCCCACCCTGCAGCGGGCGCTGATGACCCGCCGGCCCGCCATCCTGGAGGAACACCATCATGCCTCCGGCGAGGGCGATCCGTACGACGGGGTGCTGGATCTGCCCAGCGATCATTCCTGCATGGTGGTGCCCCTGTTCGACGCCGAGCGCCCGCTGGGGATCATGACCTTCGACCGCACCGTGTGCGGGACCTATGACCAGCGGACCCTCGAGATGGCCGAGGTGTACGGGCAGCTCATCTCCCTGGCGTTCCAGTTCGCCGAGCAGGCCGAGCTGCTGGACCGGTACCGTGTGATGGTCGAGGAGCGCAACCGCGTGCTGGCCGGCGCGGGCGGGGACGCCTGCCGGGCCACCGAACTGCTGGAGGTCAGCCGGTCGCCCCTGATCAGAACCCTGGCCGGCCAGGCGCGTCAGGTCGCGTTGACGACCGCGCCGGTGTTGATCACCGGGCAGACCGGCACGGGCAAGGAGATCCTGGCCCGCGCCATCCACTGCTGGAGCCCTCGCGCCGGCCAGACCTTCCTGACCCTGAATTGCGCCGCCATGCCGCCCCAGCTCATCGAGAGCGAGCTGTTCGGGCACGTGAAAGGCGCCTTCTCGGGAGCGGACAAGGACCGCCCCGGACGCTTCGTGGCCGCCAGTGGCGGCACCCTGCTGCTGGACGAGATCGGGGACATGCCTCTGGAGGCCCAGGCCAAGCTGCTGCGTGTGCTGCAGGAGGGCACCTTCCAGCCGGTGGGCTCAGACCGGACCGTGCGGGTGGATGTGCGCGTGCTGGCGGCCACGCATCGGGATCTCGAGGCCATGGCCGCGGCCAAGGAGTTCCGGGAGGATCTGTACTATCGCCTGGCGGTCTTCCCCCTGCACCTGCCGCCCCTGGCGGCCAGGATGGAAGATCTGGAGGAACTGGCCGCGGGCATTCTGGCCGATCTGGCCGCGCGCACCGGACGCGGGCCCTGGACCCTGTCGCAGGCCGCGCTGCGGCAGCTACGCAACCAGGCGTGGCCCGGTAACATCCGGCAGCTGGTCAACGCCCTGGAGCGGGCGACGATTCTCAAGCCGCGCGGCGCCCTGGAGATCCAGCATTTCCTGGCGGGCGGCCCCGGCAGGAAAGGCGCACCGGTCGAGGCCGTGGGGGTTGACGGGCCGCTGCCTACCCTCGCGGAGATGGAGGCAGCCCACATCCGCACCGCCCTGGCCCGCACCGGCGGCCGGATCTACGGGCCACAGGGGGCGGCCGTCCTGCTGGGCCTCAAGCCGACCACCCTGCAGAGCCGCATGAAGAAGCTGGGGATCGAACGCCGGCAGGGATGACGGCGGAGGAGGGAAGGAACTTGCGGGCATGAGCGTCATGGAAACCCTGCTGCTGGCCTGCGCCTTGGCCATGGATGCCACGGCGGTGACGGTGGCGGCCCGTGCCTCGGGCGCGTCGCGGGGCCGGCGGGCCGGTTGGCGGCTGGGGTGGCATTTCGGTCTGTTCCAGGGGATCATGCCCCTGATCGGCGGCCTGGCCGGCCGGGCGTTGCTACCTCTGATCGCAGCAGCCGACCACTGGATCGCCTGGACCCTGCTGACGGTGATCGGAGGACGCATGATCCGCGAAGGGTTGACCGGGGAGCAGGAGGACCGCACCTACGATCCCTCCCGGGGCTGGTCCCTGGTGATGCTCTCGGTGGCCACCAGCATCGACGCCCTTGCAGTGGGGTTGGGGCTCAGCATGCTGGGAGCGGATATCTGGCGGACGGCGGCCGTCATCGCGGCCGTGACGGCCGCCCTGGTCGGCATCGGTTTCTGGCTGGCCTCGAAGATGGCGCGCCTGTCCGGCAGGGGCATGAACCTATTGGGCGGAGCGATCCTCATCGGGATCGGTTTGCGCATCCTGATCACCCACCTGCGGGGCGGTTGAGCCCGGTCGAGCCCAGGCAAAATTTTGGAGGAGCTGCAGTGAAGCTACGCACCATCTTGATCTTCGTCGACGGCCTGGGCTGGGGGGGCGATGACCCGGCCATCAATCCCTGCCTCAGCTACGGAGGCCGCCTGCTGCGCTTGCCGCCGGATGGGAACATGCCTGCGGACGGCGTGGCCCGTCCCATCGATGCGGTTCTGGGGGTCGCGGGCGTGCCCCAGAGCGCTACCGGCCAGACCACGCTGCTGAGCGGGGTGAACGCCCAGGCGGCCCTCGGCAAGCACCTGACCGGCTTTCCCAACGAGGTGCTGCGGGAAATCCTGCGCGAGCATTCGGTGCTCAAGACCCTGGCCGATCGCGGTTACACGGCTCGGTTCCTCAACGCCTTCCGGCCCCTGTTCTGGGAGATCACATCCGAGCAGCAGTGGCGACTTTCGGCCACCACGGTGGCCAACCTGGCCGCGGGTCTGCCGTTCTTCACCCTGGATGACGTGGTCGAGGGCAGGTCCGTCTACCAGGAGATCACCAACAAGGATCTGCGGCAGCGCGGGTTCGACGTGCCCTTGCGCACGCCGGAGGAAGCCGGGCGGATCCTGGGCGCACAGGCGCGGCGCTACGACTTCACCCTGTTCGAATTTTTCCAGACCGACAAGGCGGGCCATAGCGGCGAACCGGCCCGGTGCGAGCGGGAACTCCGGCGGCTCGATGACTTCGTGACGGCGGCTTTGTCGGAACTGTCACCGGAACTGGCGGTCGAAACCCTGGTCATCCTGACCAGCGATCACGGGAACCTCGAGGACTGCTCCACGCGCAGGCACACCACCAATCCGGTGCCTCTGCTGGTCTGGGGAAAGGGAGCGGCGGAGTTCGCCGCGCACGTTGCGCGCCTGGATCAGGTCACCCCGGCGATCCTGGCGCGGCATCAGGGTTAGCGCCGCCGGGTCAGGGCAGCTTGCCTTCGAGGAAGAACACCTCGAACACCTTCTCGTGGAAGATCGGCCCGTGGCCGAAGTACCCGTCCTCCCCGAACAGCTCGCCGTGGTCGGACATGATCATGAAGTAGGTGTTCTCCGGGCAGCGGTCCATGAACTTGCCCACCACCTTGTCCAGGTGCTCCACGCAGGTGATCTGCTTCTCGTAGAAGGCCCGGAACTGGTCGGGGGAGAAGAACTCGTCCTCGCGCTTGCCCTGCAGGAACTCCGAGGGGTTCTTCAGGAAATCATCGAGGTGCTTGAACACCCCGTGCACGCCGCTGATGTGCGGCAGGTCGTCGGCCTTCTCGCCCGGCAGCAGGTACGGGTAGTGGGTCTCGCCGGTGTTGATGAAGAAGAAGCCGGGGTTGTCCCTGTCCGGCTGGATCCTCTTGAACGTGTCGTTGCCGTCCAGGATCACCGAAAGGTCGTTATGGCTGGGTGCCAGCTCGTAGCGGTCGAAGTGGGTGCTCATGGTGGTCATGGGGTTTAGCACCGGCAGGCTCACCACGCCCTCGGTCCGCAGGCCCTGGCTCTTCAGGAAGTAGGGCAGGGAGAGCTGGGGCACGAACTTGCCGAACTCGACATCGGGGATGTTCAGCCGCCGGGACCACTGGGCGAACTCCTCGCGGTACACGTTGGAGGCGAACACGCCCTTGGGGCTCAGGTGGGGCACCATGCCCATCAGGAACGTGAAGTGGCTGGGGCTGGTCCAGCTGGCGTAGCTGTAGCGGCGCTCGGCCTGGCCGATGCGGTCCAGGTTGGGTGTGCGGGCGGCCTTGTAGGCGTCCCAGCGGCAACTGTCGAAAACGATGAAAACCAGGTTGTTCAGGGGGGAATCGCCCTTGAAGATCTTCTTGACGCCGTCGATGAAGCCGGACATGAGCTACCTCGCCAGGGAACGGGTGACAGGATACAGCCGTAATGTCGGCCCGAAGGCGAGGATCGGCAAGTTCCGTCTGTGCCTTTGAACCGGAAGCAGCCCGCCAAGGCCAGGCCACAAACATACACATATGTGGGTGTTTTGGATTTTCGGTCAAAAAAACACACCAAAGCCCCGCCCGGAAAGGGCGGGGCCTGGGGTCGAGGGATCAGGAACGCGGTCTAGACCAGCTCGTCCAGCGCGGCTGCGAGGTCGGCCTTGGAGCGCAGGCCCACGAAGCTGGCCGCCACCTGGCCGTCCTTGAAGATCATCACGGTGGGGATGCCCCGGATGCCGAACTGGCCGGCCAGCTCCTGGTTGTCGTCCACGTTGATCTTGCCGAGTTTGGCCTTGCCCTCGTACTCGCCGGCCAGCTCCTCGACGATGGGGCCGATCATCTTGCAGGGGCCGCACCAGGGAGCCCAGAAATCCACGAGCACGGGCACGGTGCTGTCCAGAACCTCGCTCTTGAAGTTGTCGCTGCCGAAATGCAGTACGTTCGCCATGATATCGTCCTTTCTTTCCCGAGAGGGAATCGCTGCGCGGTGCAGCGGGTTGATTCACCATTTGGCGGTGGCAATGCAGGGGCTGTGCCAATCCGGCCCCCATCGGGCGGGCGGCATGTTTATCTCTGTAATTTTAACCGGAGCAATAAGTTATATTTAAATAAAGTTTAGGCTGGCTGATCCTTTACCCCAAAAGGCTTGCGGATTGGACGCATTGCAACGATGTTGTTGCAACAAATGCGTTGTATGCAACACGGAGGGTCCATGAACCGCGAACAAGAACCGAACCCGCGTACGGTGTCCATCGCCCGGCTGCTGTCGCAGGTCAGGCTGGAGAGCTTTCTGGCCCTGCTGTCCTCCTTGAGCGAGGGCATCATCGCCGTGGACGCGGACCTGAGGATCATGACCATGAACCGGGCGGCCGAGCGGATCCTCGGCCGGGAAGCGGGCATGCTGACCGGGACCCGTGTCTGCGACCTGTTCGGAGCGTCGCTATGCCCGCGGGATACCCTGGAGGCGGCGCTGCGCTCGGGCGAGCCCATCGTGGGTTTCCAGACCACCGTGGACATGACCGGCGGTCGGCAGGGGGAGGTGCTGCTGTCGACGACCCTGCTGGAGGATCGGCACGGGCGCGCCCTGGGCATGGCCCTGATCATGGGGGATGTGACCGAGGTGACGGATCTGCGGCGCCGTATGAACCCGCGGCACCGCCTGGGCCGGCTGGTGGGGAGGGACCGGCGCATGCTGGAACTGTTCGCCCTGATCGGCAACGTGGCCGACAGCGATGCCTCGGTGCTGATCCGCGGCGAGAGCGGCACGGGCAAGGAGCTGGTGGCGCGCGCCATCCACGAGTCGGGCTCGCGGGCAGGCGGTCCTTTCATCCAGGTCAATTGCTCGGCCCTGTCCGAAACCCTGCTCGAGAGCGAGCTGTTCGGCCATGTGCGCGGCGCTTACACCGGCGCCGTCCAGGACCGCGTCGGGCGCTTCGAGGAGGCCGACGGCGGCTCCATCTTCCTGGACGAGATCGGGGATGTAAGCCCGGTGGTCCAGGTCAAGCTGCTGCGGGTGCTGCAGGAGCGGGTCATCGAGCGGGTGGGGGAGAACCGCCCGCGGCCGGTGAACGTGCGCGTGATCTCGGCCACCAACCGCGATCTTGAGCACCTGCTGGCGGTCGGCCGCCTGCGGGAGGATTTCTTCTACCGCATCAAGGTCGTTTCCCTGGAGATTCCGCCCCTGCGCCAGCGGCGCGAGGACATCCCCCTGCTGGTCGACGATCTGCTGGCCCGCATCGTGCGCCGCCAGGGGTGGGACCGCCCGCCGACCATCGGCGCCGAGGCCATGGCCCGCTTGATGAACCACGACTGGCCGGGTAATGTGCGGGAGCTGGAGAACGCCCTGGAGCATGCCCTGGTCCTGAGCAGGGGGCAGGTCATCCGGGCCGGGCACCTGCCGCCGGAGATCAGCCGGAGCACGGGCGCCGGGCAGCGGGACTTCAAGACCGTGCGTGATGATCCGGGGCAGGAGAAGAAGCTGTTGCTGGAAGCCCTGGAGGCCGCGGGCTGGAACCGCACCCGGGCCGCGCGCCGCCTGGGCATCGACCGCACGACGCTGTGGCGCAAGATGAAGATCCACCAGATCAAACCGCCGGAGGAATCATGAACAAGCCCGCCAAACAGGGATGCATGTGGGGCTGCGGCCTGTTGACCTTGATCCTGGTCGCCATCGCCGGCACCGGAACCTGGTATGCCGCCCACATGACCTCGGAATTCAAGGATGTCACCACCAGCGAGGAAGCGCTGCTGGCGGCGGTGCCGGCTGACAGCGCCTACACCGGAGACCTGGTGCTGCCCCCCGCCGCCGAAAGGGTCACAGCCTTCGTGGACATCCGCGGGGGGCTGCAGGAACGGCGTCTGCAGTTGGAGCAGGCGGTGGACGACTTCCGTTCGGTCATGAACGAGGGCGGGGGAGGACCCCTGGGCTTTTTCAAGAGCCTGCGCGCGGGCACCGAGCTGGCGCCCGTGTACGCGGGATTCTGGCAGAAACGCAACGAACTGCTGCTTGAGCACGGCATGGGGCCGCGGGAGTATTCGTTCCTGTACCGGCTGCTCTACTTCACCTGGCTGGGCCACGATCCGCACGACGGGGCCCAGACCCCTCAGGCGACCTCCCTGGCCGCGGGCAAGCATGGTAAAGACACACCGCGCGATTTGGCCATCCCCGAGGCGCCCGTCTGGCAAGGAGATCCGGCGGCGCTGGATGCGGCCCTGGCCGGCTTCCGGGAGGACCTGGAGCATTATTACAACCCCGAGATCAACCCCCTGGAGATCATGTTCACCGGGACCGCGCAGGCACCAGGTAGTGCGGATTAAGAGTCCGCATTGACGGGGCAGGGCTGCGATGGCCGTTGGGGTAGCGGTATTCCCGGGGCGCCCCGCATCCTGGTTCCGCAGATGGGCTCAAGACGTGAAATTGACACCGCTCCGGCAAAATCCCTAGATTCTTGTATCGCCAAAACCTCATACGAAAGGTGCTGAAATGAAGCATTTTGCACGCATTCTTGTTGTCGCCCTTGTCGGAGGCGCAGCCGGGTTCGCCCAGGCCCAGATCTCCATCCAGAACGTGCAGAGGGATACCGCCGCGGAAATTCATTACACGAATGGCACCCAGACGGTGCAGCATGACGTCAACACGGATCCCGGCCCCTACTTCATGGATCTGGATGTCACCGAGGGAGATCAGCATGTGCGCTCCATCCACGATTCCGACGTGGCCCTGGCGGGAAACACCCTCGGTGTCTCCGGCTCCTTTCTGGATACCCTGTCCACCGCTGATCCATCGGTCATCAACGTCTTGAACGCGAACGCGGACATCATTGTCAGTTTCATTCCCGCGGAATCGTCCACGGCCGTCCTGGACGTGACCATCCCGGCGGGCGGCGAGGTGTTCTTTTTCGATACCACGGCGTCGGACTACAGCTACGATCACCAGGGGCCGGGGCATTTCACCCTGGATCGCCCCTTGACGCCGGGCCATGAATACCTGTTCCAGGTGAATTCCGGGGCTGACCTCGTTCCCGGAGGGGATACCCAGGTTGTGGCATCGGCCACCTTCTCCCTGACGGTAACCCAGGATCCGGTGGCGGATGTCAATGCCTCCTGGAGTGAAGTGAAGGCTCTCTATCGGCGTTGATATCCTTGTGGGAATGATTTGTCCTGCCTGGTCGGGTTAGGCCAGCTCGTATTTGATCTCCACCCGGGGTTGAAGGGGGTGGGCTAGGCCAGGCGCCGCAGGTGTGAAGGGTCACTGTATCAGAGTAATTTGATCTGGTTTGGATTTTAATCTGGTGTTTTCCGGACGGATGCACAGGCCTGTCATTCCAGACAGACCATTTCTCTGGTAAATCAGGGGATTCATGGCTTTGTAGTGCAAGAATACTAAATCATTGAAAAAGGATAGTTTTTGTCTATAATTATCATCAATCGTTGTTTCGAGGTGTTCAATCAAGGGGGAGACCATGCGTTGGTTGGGATCGATTTGTTTGCTGCTTCTTTTGACCTCGGCCTGGGCTATTCCGGCCAGATCCGCCACCATCACCGTGGACCAGGGAGGTTCAGGGGATTACCTGTCCATCAATGATGCACTGGGTGCCGCCGCGGCCGGAGATACCATCGAGATCCTGGCCGGCAATTACACCGAAACGGTTGTGGTCGATGCCGCGATCACCGTGCGCTCGGTGGGGGGCAGCGGGGTGGTCACGGTGACCGGTCCGGCCAGCAACATGGATGTCCTGACGGTGGATGCCGATGGTGTCGTCCTGGAAGGCCTGACCTTGACTGCGGGCCGCACCGGTTTGGCGGTAACCTCGGGAGTCACGACGGTTGGTCTAACGGATATTGTCCTGACAGAGACCGGCTCCTACCAGGTGTCCTTGCCGCCCGCCCTGGTCGCGCCCCTGGCGCCCGGCCTGACCCTGGTTCCCCACGCTTCGGGCCGGTTCGATGCGGTCCAGGTGGTGACCGGAACATTGTCCCAGTCGGTGACCTGGCCTTCTCTTCCGTCGGGCTTCGCTTACGTGATCAACGGATCGACGATCACGGTCAAGGGTGCATCCGGTCCGGTGCTGACGATCCCGTCGGGCACGATCATCAAGAATTTCTTCTCGCGCTTCGAGATCGCCTCGGCCACCG
>JANTFX010000050.1 GCA_024763215.1 Candidatus Krumholzibacteriia bacterium
GGGTCTTCGCCCGGGGCGGTTGCGATCCGGGCTCCGGATACGTACAATCATATGGTCCGCAACCTGGCGACCCGTTGCCGGACGTTTCGGCAAAACCCCACCTGGTCCCCCGGTAGCAAGCGGGCCGTGCCACGGCCACGCGGATTTTCTTGAGGGTGTCTTCAGCCGGTGGCGGGAAGGTCCGGAGGAGTCCCCGGAAGTTTCCAACCGCCAAGGATGTCGGATGCTCCTATTCCGCACAACCGGTGCCCGCCTTTCGGCCTTCAGCCGGCTCACGGCTGTTGCGGCCCCTCGCGCGGTCCTTGGTTGTCGGCGCCGGGCCGGTTCCATCATCGGGTTCGCCCTTACCCTGCTGTTGATGGCCGGTGTCCTGCCGGTGGCCGTGGTCCCCTCTTTGCTTACCCCCCGGATGTTGTTCGCGGCGCCGGTCCCCCGCATTCTCGATGCCGATCACGACGGCATCGAGGACAGCTTGACCCGCTGGCGGCGGGGGGAATTGACGTGGGCCGATCTGCGTATGCTGGCCGAGCCGCGGACCGATCTTCTGGCCGAGGCTGATAAAGCGGACCTGCGGGTGCCCCGCGCCGTTCCGGCCGCGGGCATCTGGTCGGCCGGCGGGGTGCGGGTCATCCATCTGGGCGCTGGAGGAATGCTCCGGAGCCTGGTGGCGTCCAGGCCGGCCCTGGGCCACCTGCACATGGTTCACGACCTGGCCCTGGGAGGGGGGGTGCAGGCCGTGGCGGCCGATGCAACGGGGTTGGCGATGCTGCTCGACCGCGGCATCGGGGGCAGGTTGCTGCTGGATCGCAGCGGGGTCCCCGCCCTCGACCACAGCCGCTTTCAGGTGGGGGTTCCGCAGCTGGAGGCGCTGCCCTGGCGTCTGGGCCGGGACTGGTCGGGCTCGGTGGCCATTCTGGATTCGGGTTGCGATACCGCTCACGGCGACCTCGGCGATCCATCGGACGACGACATCGACGGGCCACCGCCGGGGGTGGGGGATGCAGGAGACTGGTCCGACGCCAGCGGCGGCTGGTCCCTGTCCCAGGGTTTCAAGGTCGTGGGTTGGCACGACGTCACCGACGATTTTCCCCTGGCGGCAGGCCCCTGGGATTACCACTACCACGGAACGGCCCTGGCCTCGGTGGTCGCCGGCAGCGGCACCGTGGATGATCGCTACCGGGGGGTGGCCGCGGGGGGGCGGCTGACGGTGGTGAAATACTATGATTTCGACGGCCAGTGGCGGATGTGGGCCGGCGACTTCCTGGCCGCCTGCCAGTGGACCCTGGACCATGCCGAGCTGTACAGGATCCGTGCGGCCCTGTGCGCGGTCAACTGGGACCAGGATCTGGGCATCAGCGAGGCCATGTCGGACCTGGTGGCGGCGGGGATCGTGCCGGTGGTCGCCATGGGCAACCAGGGCGATGACCCCGCCGGGCCGGGTTTCCCCGCGCGGCTCGGCAATGTCCTGACCGTGGGTGCGGTCAACGGCCGCGGCGAGGTGGCCGCCTATTCGGGGCGGGGCACGGCGGAGATCCCCAAGCCGGACCTGCTGGCCCCGGGGGGTGGTTTGCTGGCCTCCGGCGGACGCATCACCGCCGCCGATAACGAGCCGAACGACAGCTACAGTCCCCGGGTGGGCACCAGCCTGGCCGCCGCCCACGCCGCGGGCGCGGTCTACCTGCTGGCCGAGGCCCTCAAGGACGCCGGTTTGATCCTGCCGCCGGATGCGTCCACGGTGACGGTCCTGAAAGCGGTCCTGAAGGCGACGTGCGCGCCGGTGGCGGCGGCCGAGGCGGCCGACGGCAACGGGGTTGTGGATCTGGGGCCGCAGACCGGTCCCGACACCGTGCGCGGTTGGGGCCTGATGCGGATCGACGGGGCGGTGCAGGCCCTGCGCTTCCCTCTGGCCCCGGGTCAAACCGGCAACGACACCCTGGGTGCCCAGGATCCGATCATGGCCCGGCGTCTGGTCCTGGCTCCCGCAGGTGATTACGTACTGGCGGCGGAGCCTGCGGCGGGCCTGGATATCAGCCTCGAGGTCCTGGCCCCGGGCCTGCGGACGGGGGACGACCAGGGCCATATCGTCCGGCGTGCCGACACCGGAGGAGCCGGCATGGCCGAGGTGCTGGATTTCTCCGCGGGCGATCAGTGGATGATGGCCGTGGTCAAGGTCCACAGCGGGCAGGGCACGGTCGCCCTGTCCCTGACCTCCGCGGACCCTGGCGGTTTCCCCGGAGCGGCTTTCACGCTGCCGGGCAGGCTCACCGGGGCGCCCAACCTCGCCCGCCTGGACGGAAGCGGCCAGTGGTCCCTCGTTTTCCCGTCCCAGGTGGATGTGGATCCGCGGGCGCGGACCTTGAGCGTCACCGACAGCCAGGGGCTGGCCCGGCCGGGCTGGCCCGTGTTCCTCTTTCCCGAGCCGTCCAGCCAGGGTGGGCTGACCCAGCCTTTGGCCTGGGATCTTGACGGGATCCCCGGCGACGAGATCGTGGCGGCCTCCCGGTACGGCAGCCTGTACATCTTTTCCGGGGACGGGAACTACCAGGAGATCCCCCTGGAACTGAACCTGCCGCTGGGTGCGCCGGTCGGCCTCCAGGCCGCCGACGGGCTCCGCCTGGTGGCGGTGGCGGATCAGGATGGGGTCGTCAGGGTCTGGACCGGGCAGGGGGTATTGCACGCCGAGCGCGACCTGGGCCACGGCCACCCCCTGGCCCTTGCCAGCGGAATCCTGAACGACCACGGCGAAGAGAGCCTGGTGGTGGCCTGCCGCGACGGTTTCGTGACGGCCCTGGATGCCAGCCTGGAGGATTTGCCGGGGTGGCCCCGGTTCCTGGCCCATATCCTGGCGTTGCCCCCGGTGCTGCTGGATCGGGACGGCGACCGGTTGCACGAAGTGGCCATCCCCGTCTGGGCCGGGCCGGGGGACGATCTGGTGCTGCGCGTCTTCGGCGGAGACGGGTCGCGGGCGGCTGCCGACAGCACGGTGCTGGCGCCTGCGGCCGGCGGGGCATGGCGGGCGCTTTCGCCGCCGGCCCTGGGGGGCGGGTACGCGGCAGGCGGCGTGACCATCGACCTGGTGGGGCTGATGGACAACGGCCTGTCCGGAGACCAGGCCCGCTGGTATCTGGGCGGAACGGGGATCGGTCCCGGCGGGGTTCCCCTGGGCGGGGTGTGGCCCGGGTTCCAGGTGGCGGCCACCGCCCCCCAGAGCATCCTGACGCTGGATGAGGCGTTGTTGCCCACCCCGCTGGTCTACGGTGTGGCCGGTGCGCATGAGGACAGGCCCGTGGCCCTGGTGCACCTGAGCTGGCAGGACCTGCTGTACGGCCTGTCGACCATGCCGGGCAGGACCACGGCCTGGATGCACCCGGACCCGCAGGGGCGGCCCCTCGATGCGCACGAGGCGACCGATATAGGGGGAGAGGACGCGCCCGCCACTTCCGTGCTGGGGGCGATGCTGGTGCCGGGGCCGGGGAGCCCGGCCAGGGTTCTGGTGCAGGATGAACAGGTGCGGGTGATGACCCTGACCGGAGCCCAGCTGGCTGCACCCTACTGGTTGTCCGCCCGGGGCGATGGCCGCAACAGCGGTGCGGCGGCCCTGCCCGGGACCCCCAGCGCCGCAAGCTCTCCCGGTGCGGCGGCGAACCGGCTCGAGGTGTTTCCCAACCCCGGTTCCGGCCCGGTATTTCTGAGGCTCCGGGGAGCCCCAGCCGCCTCCGCGGCCTTGCTGGAAGTGTACGACCTGCGCGGCCGCAGGCTCTTGCACCGCGTCCTGGCCTCGGACCAGGGTGGATGGTTCTGGGACGGGAAGAGGGCCGACGGAAGAACTCTGGCCGCAGGTGTGTATCTGGCCGCCATCAGGCAGGGCACGGATCGGGTCACCGCACGGATCACTTTGACCCGTTAACCATCCGCAGCCGTTTTTTCACCAATAATGCGGGTTAATAACCCGCCGGTGGCAATCTCCGATTCCCCCCTGCCCTGCCGCGTGTTAATTTCAGCCCATGAACAAAAACGCTCATCCCCAGGGCAGCCACAGCTACTGGCATCATCTGCAGAGGGCGCACAGGAGCCTGGCCGCCGGCGATTTCATCACTGCGGAAGACGCCTATTTCACCGCCGTTTCCCTGCGCGAATCCTCGCCGGGGCGGGTTTTCCTGACCGAGACCATCGGCGATCGTCTGCACCGCATGTTGCACCGGCATGATCCCGCCGGCGCGTCCGAGGAGGCCGCCGGCAGGTGGGAGCGCCGCGCGCGTCGGTTAAGGGAGGATTACCTGCAGCAGGCCGACCAGGTGGTCCGGGAGGGCCTGAGGTTGGCGGGGCTGAGGCCGGAGGACGAGGCGGAAGCCAACCAACCCGTGCTGGAGCGGGCCCTGTACCTGGTCTCGCGCAGCCGCCTGTTTCCCGCCGAACCGCGCTCCGCCGTGCCCCTGCTCAAAGGGTTGTTCCGCACGGCCCGGGAAACGGGGCGGCCCTTCGCCCCGGACCTGGTCCGGCATGATCTCCCCCTGACCGAAGAGGACAGGCTGTGGTTGGCGGCCAAGGGCGGCAGCATGCTGGAGACGTTCATCGCCCAAGGCACCCTCGAGGCGGGATCGGCGGCGGCCGGGGAATGGGCCCGGGCGGTCCTGCAGCTGTTGCGGCGCGAGTACTTCGGCTCATCGGGGCGCCTGGAGGCCGAACGCAGCTGGCTGGAGGCGGTCAGCGCGGACCGTTTGCTGGGCCAGCCCTCGGCCTGTGTGGCCTTGTACCGCCGGTACCTCGAACAGGCAGGTCCGGAGGATCCGCGGGCCCAGGAGGGGCGCCTGCGGATCCTGGAGATCCTGGCCAACGTCGATGACCTGTACCTGCCGGTGCCGCGTTACCGGGAGGCCCTGGCGCTCCTGGAGGAGGGGGGCGAACCACGGGATCCGGCGCTGCGGAAAAGGTGGCAACACGCGCTGGATTGCGTGGGATACCGCCAGCCCGGCATGGCCGGTCGCTCACGGGAAACCTTGGCCTGGGCCAGCGTGGGGCTGGAATCCGATGGTCGCCTCTGTGTGGTGCTCTGGTGGGACGATCAGCCCCGGGATATGGCATTCTGGCTTCCGGGGGGCGATGCGGAGGAACTGGACCTGCTGCTGGAACCGTGCGGGCAACGCATCGCGTGCTGGTCCCCTGCGGTGGTCCATGGCGTCGGCCGGCAATGGCGGGAAGGTTGTGAACCCTACAGTGTCCAGGGTCTGGTCTCCGCGGTCATGGAACCCTCTTTGCCGCCGGAAGGGCTGGACCCTGCGGCCTTGTTGCCCATGGGGCTGGCGGAGGCCGAACCGTGGAGCCGGGACTGGTCGCCGCACCTGGGGCACCGGCACCTGGAGCCGCCCCGCGGATCCTGCGGGCCGGATCGCTGGCGCGAGCGCCCGGGAAGCCAGGCCCTGCTGGCGGGGCTGCTGGTGCTGGCCATGAGATCGCGGCTGGAAAGGGCGGACCCCTCCCTGAGGGCCGGGCTCAGGGAACTGGGCCGGCGTGGCGATGGCGCGGCATGGTTCCTGTATGAACTGGTGTCACTGGGCCGTCCCTCGGTGCTGGCTTTGGACGCCACCTTCGCCCCCTGGACCCTGCCCCTGCTGTGGACGCGGCCTGACCCCTGGGGAGCCCGGCACGAGGACGGAGATCCCGACCTGCACGGCCCGGGGCAGCCGCTGCAGCCGGACCTGGGCCGGCACGACCTGGCCCTGGTCGCCACCGGCTCCCCCGCGGCCGTGCTCGAGGCCTGGGGAGGGGAGCAGGCCAAATGGCGTGTGGTCTGGGATCGGCCCGGCCGGGCCGAATATCTGCGGAGCCTCGCCGGTCAGGTCCTGGGTCCGGTGACCTTGATCCCGCGCCAGGGGCAGGTCCACGACCTGGGTCAAGCCCTGGCCAAGCTCGAGCAACTGGTGGCTGGAGCCAGGAATGCCGATCCGGAGACTACGGGCTTGTTGCCGATTTTCCACTGGTGCAGGCTGGTGGAATGCCACAACGGGGACCTTCTTGATTATTGTGAAATACGAGATAGAAGCCATTGTGATATAGAACTTTATGCGGATTACAACCGTGCCGTCGAGGCGGTGCCCCGCTTGCCTGTGGGCACCACCGAAGGGGACGGCTGGGCGCAGCAATACATCCAGCGCGCGCGCAAGTCGGGTCTGGTGGCCGGCTCCTGGCGGTTGCTGAGCCGGGAACCCGGTGCCCTCGATGCCCGCTGGGGCGTCTTCGACGGAAGTGACGCTTCCTGGGCCTTCTGCGACAGCGCGGCCGTGCACCGCGGCCTGTTGCGGTCCGGTCTGGAGCATGTGCGCGTGCTGCACGAGGTTCTGTGCGGCCGGGGCCACAGGCATCTGTCCCTGCTGCTGGGGTCGGCATGGATGCCCGAGGTCCTGTTCGGGTATCTGGGCTATCTGCTGGGGGCGTACGGCCGCGCCTATCATTTGACCTTGCAGGACCGTCGCCTGCCGGGGCTGAAACTGGCCGACCGGGGGCCGCGGCCCGACGCTCGGCTGCTGCGGCGGCACGCCCTGGCCGCACCGCTGGGCTGGGTCAGGAAACAATGCGGCACCTCCAAATTGTCCGTGCTGCTCCCGGGTACCGGTGATGCCTGCGCAGACTTCTGGGCGGATGTGGCTTCCGGATCCCTGCTCGGATTTTCTTCTCCCGTGGGATTCATCGGCGAGGGCGAGGAACCTGCCGATGCGGAACCGGGCGCAGTCCTGGTCCTGCCGGTGTTGCCGGGTCTGGGGCTTCGGTCTCCGGAAACCAGCGGCCAGGTCGAAGATCCCTGCCCCTGGCGGGAGCTGGATACGGAACGCGATGAGGCGATCGAGTTGGCGTTGGCAAGGTGTGCACTGGAACTGGCAAGCCACCTGGCCGGGCCCTGGTCCGAGGTTGTGGTTCTGGATACCCGCTGGTGGCATATGCTGTGGGCCAGGAGCGGGCCCGCAGGGCAGGACCAGGCCGATGACGGACCCTGGTCCTTCAACACCGCCCTGAGGATCTGTGGCGCGGTCGATGCTCAGCCTTTGCAGCTGGCCGCGTCCGGTCCGGACCACGACGGTGCTTCGGAGGTCGAACTCGCGGTGGATCGCTGGCTGGCCGCCCATGGCGAGCAGCCCGGGCAGGATGACCTTGCCGAAGTTGCCGGCAAGGAGGCGGTTCCCGGCCGGGGCGGGGTTGTCCTGGCCCAGGGGCCCGGTACCGAGTCCTGGCAGCAGTGGTCCGACCGGATCTGCCTGGCCCGGGAGCAGGGGCAACTCGAGGCCTGGATGCTCATGGTCTCCCTGAGCTGCGATGCGGCCTGGCGCCGCGTCATCGATACCGATGCCGCTCCCGGTGCCAGCGTGCCGGGCCCCGACGGTCTGACCCGCCCACCTGCCGCCCTGGTGTGGGCCACCCCGGCCCAGATGAACGAGCCCGCCCTGCAACGGACCTTGAGGGAGCGGCCGCCGGTCGTGATCCACGTCCCGGACTTCGCTTCCTGGTTGCCTGCCGAGGAAGACGAGCGGCATGACGAGGCGGTCGCCTTGCAGATGATCCTGCAGCTCGAGCGCAGCCACGTCATCCTGCACACCGAGGAAGCGGCCACCCCCTGGGCCGGTTTCCTGCAGGACTTGCTGGGCGGGCGTTTCACGGAGGCCGGTTCGCCCCCCGCAGAGGCCACACCCATGCCCGCGGTCGCGGGCGGCCCGCATGCGGGGTCGCCGGGCCAGGTGAGGCTGCGGCTCCTGCTGGCCGGCTTGCGCGCCCTGCTGACCGACGCCAGAGGCCTTGACACCGATCCCAGCGACCTGGTCTCGGCCTATGAGCTGGTTCCCCTGGCGTACCTTGCCTGGTTTGCGGGGATGCCGGCCGCCGAGGTGGCGCTTGGCACAAGGATCCTGCGCTGGGCCCTGAAGGTGGCCGGGGTGCCCTTGCCGGCGGCCGGCCGGTCGGGCAGGGACGAACAGGGGCCGGCCGCGGCGGGGCCGGGAGGGCAGAGCCACGCCGTGCTGATCCGACGCCGGTTCGCGGAAATGGAGCATGTCCTGGCCGGCCTGGAGCGCAACCTCGGGCTCCTGCTGCCTCTGTGGTTGCAGGGGCTGCCACCGGGAGCGCGCAGGTGGATTGATCTGGAACACCCCGGGGCGGAGGTCGCCGAGCAGGAACTGGTCATGCTTGATTCCCTGTTGGGGCTGGGTGCCGAGGCCTTCGGCAGCCGGGGTCTGGTCTACACCTGCCCCGTGGGGGCCATCAATTCCAACCGTCGCTGGATAGGTTGCGATGCTCCGGCGGTGGCGGTGGTGCAGCGGTTGCGGAGCGATCTGGGGCGCTTCCGCCTGCGCCTGCGGGAAATGATGGATGCCGCCGTGGAGACGTCGGGTGGTTTCCTCATCGACACCGGGCTGCGCATCCCCGGTGCGCAGGAGAGGAGCTTCCTGGCCCTGGGCGCCGCCCTGGGATTGTGGCGCTGGCTGGGACCCGAGGATGAAGCCGCGGTTTCCCTGGTTGATCTGTTGGCCCTGGCCGATGTCCTGGAGAAGCAGGATCATGGCCGGGCCTGGACACTGTGCGCGCGTTCGATGGAGGCCCCGGCGGGACCGGGGGCCGGGAAGTCGGAGCGCCGGGATTCCCCGCGGCCTTCCCGCTCGTCTTCCGGTTCGCCTCTGCGCAACCTGCGCAGCCTTCTGGTGGGCAAGGGCACGGCCGCCCAGGAGCTGGCCCGCAATACCGATCACGTGAGTGAGATCCTGCTCTCGCCCCGGGTGGGATTGGTGGTCCTCAAGGGGGCTGCCGGCACCGGGCGCCACGAGGCCCTGGTCCGGGGCGTGGTCGCCGCAGGCCGGCAGGTGGATGTGCCGCTGGAATTGCGGGTGTTCTGTCCGGATGCGGCCGTGGCCGCCCAGCTGTCCCTCGAATTCCAGCGCCTGGGGCCACAGGTGGAATATTCCCTCGAGATTCCCGAATCAGGTACGGTGCTGGCAGGCCGGGTGGGGCGTTTGCGCCCCACGGTTCCGGGCCGGGTGGTCGTGATCTGCGAGGCCCAGCGTTTCGCGCCCGAGCTGCGTTACAAGATTTTCCAGCTCGGCAGGGAAGGCCGCCTGCTGGTGACGGTCGATCCCCTGGCGAGCGAGGAAGCCTGGGAGGATCTCTTTCTGACCTTGCCCAGGCCCGAGCAGGTGGCCGCCTGCACCTGCCAGCGACGGGCGGCCGGGAAGCTCTGGTCCCGGGTGAAGGACCTCTTCCCCCAGGACGGGCATCTGGCCTCGGGCAGCGGCGTGCGCCCCGGTGGTGATCTCAGGGCCGAGTACGCGGCCAACCTGGACCAGTGCCTTGGCCAGCTGTTCACCGACCCCCGGGCGGGGGAACCCGGTGATCTCTGGCGGGTGCTGGCGGGTGTCCGCAGCGACCTGGATTATCTGGGTTCATCTTTGTCCGCACGCGGCTGGGCCGTGGTCGCCGAGGACCGCCTCGAACCCTGGCTGGCACCGGGGCCCAGGGAGTTCATGGCGGCGGTGCTGGACCTGGTGCCGGGCCGGAAGGATTTCCTGTTGCCGCTGCTCTCGCCTGCGGTCGCTGCCGGGCCCTGGTCAGACTGGTGTCTGGAGCACGGGGAGGCTTGCCGGGAGATGGCGCTGCCTGAATTGTGGTCCCAGTTGCAGGGGTGGGAATTCCTCCAGCCCGCCCTTGCCCATGCCGGCTGCCGCGCGCGCGTGGAGGCCCTGGTCAGGACCTGGAACACCATGGCCTGGCAGGAGCTGACGGCGCATCCGGTGGCCACGGCCTACCTCGCGGTCCTGGGCCGCAACCGGGAATTGCCCTGGCCGGTAGCCACCGTCCCGGTGGCCCTGCTCACCCCGGCCGATCACCTGCCGGGACTCCGGGCGCCCTCGTGCATGTATCTGTGCCTGGGCAGCGAGCCTCCTCTGCGCCACTATCTGCAATGGAGCCGGGTGGACGAAAGGTTGCTGGTGCTTTACCAGGAAAGGTCCCCGCTGTCCGGCTCCAGATAGGAGCGGGCCGCACGGGCCGGTGGACCTGCCCCCGGGTGGCCGATGGTCCTTGTTTGGCATTCCTGCGGGCATTAGTTTCCAGGCGGCGTCAGGACGATCAGGCGGCCACCGATGGCCTCACGACGGGAGCGCGACATGAACCTGCCTTTCGAACCCTACCGCATCAAGGTCGTGGAACGGATCCACCGCGTCAGCCGGCCGGAGAGGTCCCGGTTGCTGGCTGAGGCGGGCTACAACGTCTTCAAGATCCCTTCCGAAGCCATCTACGTCGACCTGCTGACCGACAGCGGCACCGGAGCCATGAGCGACCGCCAGTGGGCCGCCCTGATGACCGGTGACGAGGCCTATGCCCAGAGCCGGTCCTGGGGCGAGTTCGAGTCCGTGGTGAAGGACATCTTCGGGTACGGGCACGTGATCCCGACCCACCAGGGAAGAGCCGCCGAAGGGCTGCTGTTCGCGGTCGCGGTCAAGCCGGGGCAGGTCGTGCCCAGCAATATCCACTTCGACACCACCCGGGCCAACGTCGAGCATGTGGGCGGCATCGCCCTGGATTGCGTGGACGACCAGGGTCTGGACCCCGCCCTCGAGGCGCCCTTCAAGGGCGACATGTCCCTGGCCAAGCTGGCGGCCGCCTTCGAGAAGTACGGCCGCGACCGCATCCCCCTGGTGATGCTGACGATCACCAACAACAGCGGGGGAGGCCAGCCCGTGTCCCTGGCCAACATCCGGGCGGTCTCGGCATTCTGCCGCGAGATGGGCGTGCCGCTGATCTTCGACGCCTGCCGCTTCGCCGAGAACGCCTGGTTCATCCAGCAGCGCGAGGAAGCGTTCCGCGAATGGTCCATCCCCGATATTTGCCGTGAGGTGTTCTCGCTGGGCGATGGCTGCACCATGAGCGCGAAGAAGGACGGCCTGGTGAACATCGGTGGCTTCCTCTGCCTGAACGACGACGCGCTCGCCCTGCAGGTGACCAACCTGCTGATCCTGCGCGAGGGTTTCCCCACCTACGGCGGGCTGGCCGGTCGCGACCTGGCTGCCCTGGCCCAGGGCCTGCGGGAGGTCATGGATCCCGATTACCTCGCCTACCGGATCGGCCAGGTGGCCCGGCTCGGCGGCAGGCTCCAGGAACTGGGTGTTCCCTTCCTGAAACCGGCCGGTGGCCATGCCATCTACCTGGATGCCCGGGCGGCCCTGCCCCACATACCCCAGGAACAGTTTCCCGCCCAGGCCTTCACGGCGGCCCTGTACCTGGAGGGGGGCGTGCGCGCGGTGGAGATCGGCAGCCTCATGTTCGATCACCGGGACCCTGATACGGGCAAGGTCGTTCATCCGGCCATGGAACTGGTGCGCCTGGCCGTCCCGCGCCGGGTCTATACCCAGACCCAGCTGGATTACGTGGCCGAGGTGTGCGCCCGGGTGGTGGCCGAAGGTGAGCGGCTGCGCGGGCTGGAGATTACTTACCAACCGCCGGCACTGCGCCATTTCACGGCCGAACTGCAGCCGGTGGGGGGCGGGGACCTGATGGCCGGGGAGAGCGTTTGAACACCCCGGCCGCTTGTCAGGCCGAGGCCAGGGGGGTGGCCGAGCCCCTGGCAACCCTGATCACCGAGGCCGCCCGGCTGGCCCTGCGGTCCCTGGGGGATGAGGCCCCGGCCCGCCGGGTGATCATCTGCGTGGACGACTTGCCCGGGACCGAGGAGCTCCCCTGGTACGGGGACCGCGATCCGGATTTTCCCGGGCGGCCCACCCTGGTTCTCTACTGCGGCCTGGATGCTTTCCTCGAACCGGCTCCCCGGCGCACGACCCTGAGCGGGGCCCCCGCGATATGGGAGCCTTTTTACCCTTCCTGTGGCGGGGAAACGGGCCTCGACGAACGCTTCTCTCCCGGGGCCACCGAGCGTTTCCTGCACCATCATCTGCTGTTCGCCGCGGATCTGCTGGCCTGCAGGGTGGAAACCGCCCTGGTTCCCCGGAGCGAGCAGCCGGCCTTCCAGGCGGCCTGGGCGGTGACCGTGGACGGGCGGCTGGCGCGCGGCGGTCTGCCGGGCTATTCCCTGCAGGAACGGCGGGGGTTGTTTTCACGGCTGTTCGCCGGATCGGGCATCCTGCTGCCCGACCACTGGCGCATCTTCCGGGCCCTCTGGGACGGCGGCATCGTCGCCCAGGCGGAGGTCCTGGCCGCCGTTAGGCGGCTGCCCCGGCTCTGACTGCGCGGGCGGGCGCCCGGTCGGCCCGTGCCCCGGCGCGCCACCACGAACAGGAGGAATGCATTTGCATTTTTTCCGGTCATGCTGCACTTTCATGGGGTTGAAACTCAGGCTCTGGTTGACGGCTCCGTCCCGGGCACCTAGGATCCCTTTTCCGGTGCCAAGGCGGAGATGAAATCCTTGCATCCCACCGGCAAGGTTCAAGAAAAGACCCTCAGGGAGGTTGGTTCATGTTCGGTGTTCTTACGGCGCGTCGCGGATTGTCCGCCCTATTGCTGGCCCTGGTGGCCACGACCCTTTTCGGCTTGATCGGTTGTGGCGGTAAGGAAGAGGTGGACCCCTACGTCTACGACTCCCTGCGCCGGGTCATCAAGGGGGATACGCTGAGCGTGAACTTCCTGTTCGAGATCGATGCCCCCAAGTTCGAGTACGTGCGCGGCGACGTGGGCATGATCCGCGACGGCAACCTGCTGGAGTTCCTGGTGGCCAAGGACCTCGAGGACACCTACCCGAACCTGGCCGGGACCCTGCTGGGCGTCAAGAAGACCTTCACGCCCCAGCCCACCCACCTGGTCCTCAAGCGCATCAAGCGCAACGGCGTCATCGAGGCCGACAGCCTGCCCACGCCCCAGGGGTACGTGCTGCCCAAGCTGCTGCGTTCGGGTCAGGTCGATCTGGAGACCCCCGGCGCGCCTCTGCCCGATCTGGGTTGGAAGACCAAGGACATCAAGAACGCCCGGGCCGTTTACCTGCCCGAGAACGAGGGCGATGACCTGAAGGCCGTGCAGTCGGGCATCGAGAACTTCGTGTACGTTCCCAAGCACGATCTGCCCGAGGACAAGGCGGCCAACCCCGGTCCCGAGGATTACGCCTGGTACGCGGTGTTCCCCAACGCCGCCCTGGAGATCGTCAACCTCGATCCCGGCGCCGATTGGATGCTGCACCTGCTCAAGGACCAGGATTACCCCCTGGTGGGCTCCTTCTCCCTGGTCAGCCTGGTCGATGAGTATTCCCAGCGCAAGATCGAGCACCCGGGCCTGGGCCACGTCGTCGGCACCATGCAGATCAACTGGTTCAAGTTCGCCAACAGCTTCATCCAGGGGACGCCCAAATAACCCCCTGAAGCCCTGTTGAACCAAGGAGCCGGACTTCCCCAGGGGAGGTCCGGCTCCTTCTTTTGCGGCCTGACGTTATGGTCCCGGTCGGGTCAGACCAGGGCTTCCATCAGCCTGGCGTCGCGCAGCACGGCCTTGGCCGAGATGCGCGTGTTCTTTTCCAGGCTCGAGGTCTTGATCTTGTTGGCCACCAGGCCCACCATCACGTCGTGCTTGCCCTGCAGCAGCAGTTCGGTGCAGTGGTGCCCCAGGCGGGAGGCCAGGATGCGGTCGTAGCCCGAAGGCGAACCACCGCGCTGGATATGCCCCAGCACCACCATGCGCACGCCCCGCTGCAGCCTCTCCTTGATCTCGAAGGTGACGTAGGATGCCTTGGCGGCGCCTTCGGCCACGATGATGATGGCGTGCTGCTTGCCCCGGTCGTAGCCCTGGGTGATGCGGTGGGCGAGGTTGTCCAGGTTGAAGGGGACCTCCGGCAGCAGGACCTCCTCGGCGCCCGTGGCGATGGCGACCTGGGCGGCCAGCAGGCCGTAGTTGCGGCCCATGACCTCGATGACGAAGATGCGCCCGTGGCTGGTCGCGGTGTCCCTGACCTTGTCCACGGCGTCGATGGCGATGTTCAGGGCCGTATCGAAACCGATGGAGATGTCGGTGCCGGGGATATCGTTGTCGATGGTGGCGGGGATGCCGATGACCGGCAGCTTGAATTCCTTTTCCAGCTTCTGCGCCCCGCGGAAACTGCCATCCCCGCCGATGACCACCATCCCGTCCAGCTTCAGCTTCTTCAGGGTCCTGGCCACGGGAGCGGTGCCCTCGGGGGTGGCGAACTCCGGGTAGCGGAAGGTGCGCAGGATGGTGCCGCCCCGCGCCATGATGCCGCTCACCGAGGAGGGGGTCAGAAGCTCGTGGGTGTCCTCGGCCAGCCCGCGCCACCCCTTCTGGATGCCGATGACCTCGACCTTGTGCTGATACGCGGTGCGCACCACGGCCCTCAGGGCCGGGTTCATGCCCGCGGCGTCGCCGCCGCCGGTGAGGACTCCGATTCTTTTCATCTGCTACCTCCATGAGGTTCTGATTCCCGACCGCCGCCTGGCCGGGGCGGCTCGTCTTGGTGGGCGTGGCGCTGTTGCCAGTTCTTGATCTTCTCCAGGCGCAGGCCGAGTTCCTTTTCGAAACCCCGCCGGCCGGGTTGGTAGAATTCCCTGCCGGCCAGGGCCTCCGGCAGGCAGGACATGGCCGCGATGCCCGCGGTGGTGTCGTGGGCGTAGACATAGCCCCTGCCGTAACCCGCCTCGCGCATCAGTGCGGTGGGCGCGTTGCGCAGATGGCCCGGGACCGGTGGGGTGCCCCCTCGTTTGACCTCTTGCGAGACCTCCTTGTAGGCCTTGTACAGGGCGTTGCTCTTGGGGCTGAGGGCCAGGTAGACCACGGCCTGAGCCAGCGCCAGATCGCCTTCGGGGCGGCCCAGGAAGTGGATGGCGTCCCGGGCCGCGAGCGCCTGGGGCAGGGCCTGGGGATCGGCCAGGCCGGTATCCTCGCTGGCGAAGCGCACCAGGCGCCGCGCGATGTACAGCGGATCCTCGCCGCCTTCGAGCATCCGCCCCAGCCAGTACAGCCCCGCCTGGACATCGCTGTTGCGCAGGCTCTTGTGCAGGGCGCTGATGATGTTGAAGTGCTCCTCGCCGGACTTGTCGTAGCGGACGGCGCGGGTGGCGATGATCCGTTCGATGTCGGCGGCGTCCAGCACCGCGCGGGGCTCCTGGTCGTCGGCGGCCGCACCGGCGACCATGGCCACCGATTCCAGCAGGCCCAGCGCCTGCCGGGCGTCCCCCTCGCTGATGACCGCCAGGGCCTCCAGGGCCGCCTCCGTCAACCGCAGCCGGCCGGCCAGCCCTGCGGGCGAGGCGATGGCGTTTCTCAGCAGCGTGACGATGTCCTCGGTGGACAGGGGCTTGAGGATGAAGAGGCGGGTGCGGGAGATCAGGGCGCTGTTGATCTCGAAGGATGGGTTCTCGGTGGTGGCGCCGATGAGCGTCACGTCCCCGCGCTCGACCCACGGCAACAGGGCGTCCTGCTGGGCCTTGTTGAAACGGTGGATCTCATCCAGGAAGAGGATGGTCCTGCGTCCGGAGGCCTGCTTCAGCTTCTGCGCCTCGCGCATGACGGCCTTCAGTTCGCGGGAGCCGACCGAGACCGCGCTGTACTCCAGGAAGCAGGCCCGGGCGTGCCGGGCCACCAGGCGGGCGATGGTGGTCTTGCCGCAACCGGGGGGGCCCCACAGCAGCAGCGAAGGCAGCACGCCCTTCTCGATGAGCGTGCGCAGCGGTCCTCCGGGTCCCAGGATCTCATGCTGCCCCACGACCTGGTCCAGATCGGCCGGACGCATGCGGTCGGCCAGAGGAGAGGTCGGCCCGGGGCGCGCATCGTCTGCCGATGCGGTCGCGGCCTCACTGGTAGCGGGAGGAGTCCCGTCGTGGAACAGGTTTCCGGTCATGGTTGCATTTTAACCGTTCGGGGGCCGTGCGCAAGGCAAAGAGATCCGGCCAAATCCAAAGCCCGGTTGACGGCGCACCGGAAGCGGGGCTAGGTTTCCCGGGAACATTCATGAATCATACGGGTTGGTGCTTGGGCCCCGTGTCTCCAGGATCGGAAACGGGATGCAGCAAGGGATCGTCAAGATGAAGGAGTGGCCGACATGGCGCGTGCAGTATTGATCGTCCTGGATGGGATGGGGGTCGGCGGGGCTCCCGACGCCGCCGCCTACGGCGATGCCGGCAGCGACACCCTGGGGAACATGGCCGCCAAGGTCGGGGGCGTGCACGTGCCCAACCTGGCCGCCCTGGGGCTGGGCAACATCCACCGGATCAAAGGTGTGCCGCCTGTCCCGGAGCCTCGCGCCTGGTACGGCAGGCTGCAGGAAATCTCCGCCGGCAAGGATTCGACCACCGGCCACTGGGAGCTGATGGGGCTGGTGACCGAGCAGCCGTTCCCCACCTACCCCGACGGTTTTCCGCAGGAGGTCCTGGATGAATTCACCCGCTTGACCGGGTACGGCGTGATCGGCAACAAGGCCGCCAGCGGCACGGCGATCATCCAGGAACTGGGAGACGAGCACATCCGCACGGGCAAGCTCATCGTCTACACCTCGGCCGACAGCGTCTTCCAGATCGCGGCCCACGACAAGGTGTGTCCGCTGGAGGAACTCTACCGCGTGTGCGAGATCACGCGGAAGATGCTGAAGCCGCCGCACCAGGTCAGCCGCGTCATCGCCCGGCCCTTCACCGGCGAGTCCGGGCACTACGAACGCACGCCCTACCGTCATGACTATTCGGTCGTGCCGCCGCCGGGGTTGCTGCTGCCCCTGCTGCAGGACAAGGGGATTCCGGTGCGTTCCATCGGCAAGATCCGTGACCTGTACGCGGGGCAGGGGATCACCGAATCGCACCCTTCGCGCAACAACGCCGAAGGCATGGCCATGCTGGAGAAACTCTACGCGGATCCGGCCGGGCAGGACGAACTCATCCTTCTGAACCTGGTGGACTTCGACATGCTGTGGGGCCATCGCAACAATCCCGAGGGGATGAAGGAGGGCCTGGAGGTTTTCGACCGCTGGCTGGGCGGATTCCTGCCGGGGATCAGCGAGGGCGATATCCTGGTCATGACCGCCGACCACGGCAACGACCCCACAACCCCCAGTACGGACCACTCGCGTGAACAGGTGCCCCTGCTGGTGTACGCCGCCGGCCGGGAGCCCGGCGCGGACCTGGGCGTGCGCCACGGGTTCATGGACGTGGCCGCTTCCCTTGCCGATTTCTTCGGCCTGTCCGCTCCGGTCAAGGGCACGAGTTTCTGGGATCTGATCAGCCGGGGGGTTCCCTCTTGAACAGCGACTACAGCGACCTGGTCGGCATGGCCTGCCGGGCGCGCCTGAACAGCTATTCCCCTTATTCCCGGTTCCGGGTGGGAGCCGCCCTGCTCGGCAGGAGCGGCAAGGTCTATCTTGGCACCAACGTGGAGAACGCCAGCTTCGGCCTTTCCATCTGTGCCGAAAGGGCAGCCGTGTTCCAGGCGGTGGCCGCCGGGGAGCGCGATTTTGCGGCCATCGCCGTGTGCGCCGACGGCAAGGTGCCCACCCCGCCCTGCGGCGCCTGCCGCCAGGTCCTGCTGGAGTTCGGTCCCGACATGGCGCTGCTCATGGCGGGCGAGGACGGCGCGGCGGGCCCCGTGAAGCGCTACACCGTTGCCGACCTGGTTCCGGAGGCCTTCCGCTCCTTCGAACCCGGCTCCGGCCCGGAGGCGACCGCATGAACATCCTGGAGATCATCGAGGCCAAGAAGCAGGGGCGGGAACTGGATGCGGGCGAAATCGAATTCCTGGTCACGGGCTTCACCGACGAGAGCATACCCGCATACCAGGTGGCCGCCTTCCTGATGGCGGTCTGGTTCCGCGGCATGACCCCGCAGGAGACCGCGGCGCTGACCGGAGCCATGCTGCATTCGGGCGAGGAACTCGACACCTCCGGGTTGGGGGGACCCAGCGCGGACAAGCATTCCACAGGAGGGGTGGGGGACAAGGTGAGCCTGTTGCTGGCGCCCCTGGCGGCCGCTTGCGGCCTGAAGGTGCCCATGCTCTCGGGCCGCGGCCTGGGCCACACCGGGGGCACCCTGGACAAGCTGGAGGCCGTCCCCGGTTACCGTATCCACATGGACAACGACGAGTTCCTGCGCATCACCGCCGAACAGGGTTGCGCCATCATCGGGCAGAGCGGGTCCATCGCCCCGGCGGACGGGAAGATCTACGCCTTGCGCGACGTGACCGCGACGGTCGACTGCGTGCCCCTGATCACGGCCTCGATCATGTCCAAGAAGCTGGCGGCCGGTCCCCGGACCATCGTCATCGACCTGAAGACCGGCTCGGGTGCTTTCATGCGCACGCTGGATCAGGCGCGGGAGCTGGCGGTGGCTCTGGTGACCGTCGGCCGCGCATACGGGCGCAACATGTCCGTGATCTTCTCGGACATGGATCAACCCCTGGGGGTGGCCATCGGCCACGCCAACGAGACTCGTGAAGCCCTCGCGGCCCTGCGCCCGGGAGGGCGCGAGGCGGCGCCGGCCGACCTGGTGGCCCTCACGGAGGAGTTGACGGCGGACATGGTCCAGGTCTCGGGTCTGGCGCCTGACCGTGAAAAGGCCCTGGCTGTGGTCCGGGAAGCATGGCTCTCGGGAAGCGCCTGGGATCATGCCGTGGGCTGGGTCGAGGCCCAGGGCGGGCGCCTGGAGTGGGGCAGGGATGATCTGGGCCTGGATATCGCGCCAGTTGCCCTGGAGCTGACCGCCCCGCAGGACGGCTGGCTCGCCGGCATGGACTGCCGCCAGGTCGGCCTGGCCCTTGCGGACATGCATGCGGCCCGCCGCAAGGTGGATGATCCGCTGGATCTGACCAGCGGCATGGATTTCCTGGCCAAGGTAGGTGGCAGGCTGAGCAAGGGCGATGTCCTGGCGCGTTTCTATTGCCCGCGCCGGGATGAAGCCGAGGAGGCCGCCAAGCGCGTGATGTCCGCCTTGAACTTCAGCGACGAGCCGGTTTCCACACCGAAGCTGATTCTGGACAGATATAGTTAGACCGAGGGAGGGGATAGCCCCCCTGATAACGCATCTGGGGCCCGCAGGGCCGAGGCTAAGTTATCAGGGGGGCTATCCCCTCCCTCGGTCCAATCAAATCCGTCTAGAAGCCGTCGTCGTCGAATGCCGCCCCGCCGCCGTGCAGGTCGCAGACCTCCTGGGGGACGTTGTCCGGCAGGAAGACCTCCACCGCCGTGGAATCGCATTGGCTCGTGGCCAGTTTGCCCGATCGGAGGCAGATCGTTTTCTCCACGATGCCCGGCGGGCGGACGAAGGGCTCGTCGCCCTTCTCGTCGGTGATCTTGCCCATGAACCTGGCCCAGATGGGCAGGGCCATGCGGGCGCCGGTCGCATGGCGCCCCATGGGCAGGGCTTGGTCGAAGCCGACCCAGACGCCGCCGCAGAAGCTCGGGGTGAAACCGCAGAACCAGGCGTTGGTGCTCTCGTTGGTGGTGCCGGTCTTGCCCGCTCCGGTCTTGGTGAAACCCCGCCACCTGGCGCTGCGTCCGGTTCCTTCGACCAGGGTGGTGTTCAGCAGGTTGGTCATGATGTAGGCCTGGCCCGGATCGATGGCCTCGCGCTGCCGGATGCGGTTCTGGAACAGGACTTCCCCGTCGGCGGATTCCACCCTGTCGATCAGGTACTGGTCCACGTAGACACCGTGGTTCGCGAAGGCGCTGTACGCCCCCACCACCTCCTTGAGGGTGACTTCCCCGGCGCCCAGGAAGAGCGCGGGCACCCTGGGCAGCTCGGTGGTGAAACCTAGCTTGCGCACGTTTTCCAGCACGGGCGCCAGGCCGAAATCCAGATAGAGCTTGGCCGTCGGCGTGTTGACCGAACGGCTCAGGGCGTAGCGCAGGGTCATGGGTCCGTGGAACCTGCCGCTGAAGTTCTTGGGCCGCCAGAGGCTGACCCCCGTGTCCAGGACGAAGGGGGTGTCCATGAGGATCGAGCACGGCGTGTACCCCTGCTGGATCGCGGTCAGGTAGACGAAGGGCTTGAAGATCGAACCCGGCTGCCGCAGGGCCTGGGTGGCCATGTTCCAGCGGCTGTCGCCAAACGAACGCCCGCCGACCATGCCCAGGATGGCGCCGGTGCGGATATCCTCGAGCAGGGCGGCCCCCTGCAGGTATTCGATGGTCTCGGGGCGCTCGCCGGCTGCGACCAGGCTGTCGTAGCGCGCCCTGGTCATGGGGTAATGGCGGGCGGTCTCCTCATCCGTCAGGTGCTGTTCCAGCGCCTGTTCCATCCACACCTGATAGCGGGGCTGCAAGGTGGTCCACACCCGCAGGCCGTCCCGGTAGAGCTTCTCGGCGCCGAAATCCTCCTCGAGCTTCTTGCGGACCTCCTCGATGAAGTAGGCGGCGAACCCCTGGTCCTGGTCGGCGGGGGCGGATCCTGCGACGGGGTGAACCTTGGCCGCACCGATGGCCTCCGCCTCGGCCCGCGTCAGGAACCCGGCCTTGATCATGCTTTCCAGCACGGTGCTGCGGCGTTTGTAGGCCGCATCCAGATGCTTCAATGGCGAGTAGTGTTCAGGCATCTGGATCATGCCGGCGAGCATCGTGCACTCGGCCGGTCCCAGTTCCCAGACATTCTTGCCGAAGAACACGTGCGCGGCGGCCTGCACGCCATAGGTCCCCTTGCCCAGGTAGATCTGGTTGAGGTACATGGCCAGGATCTCGTCCTTGGTGTAGATCCGTTCGATCTGCAGGGCCAGGATCATTTCCTTGAGCTTGCGGGTGACCGTCTTTTCGCGGGTCAGAAAGAGGTTGCGAGCCAGCTGCTGGGTCAAGGTGCTGGCGCCCGGGCTGCTGCTGGTGGTCAGGTTGATCAGCACGACCTGGGCCAGGCGCCGCAGATCCAGGCCGTAATGGCTGCGGAAGCGGCGATCCTCGGTGGCGATCACGGCGTTCTGCAGCACCGGAGGGATACGGTCCAGGGGGACAAGGGTGCGGTTCTCGGAATAGAATTCCCGCAAGGTGTCGCCGTTGGCGGCGAAGATGACGGTCTTGACCGAGGGCTGGATGGACTGCAGGGCATCCAGGGGGGGGAGGTCGCGGCCCAACTGGTTCAGGACCACCAGGCTTCCGGCCAGGCTAAGAACGAACAGCGCCGCCATGGTCCACAGGAACCCCACGACCAGGGGTCTGGGGATGGTCAGATCGAAAAACCGCTTCATGGCGCCTCCCGGCCGTAATGCATGTCAGAGCCAGGAAGGTAATCCCACCGGCGTGAAAATCCAACCATTGTCAAGACGGCAGGTTCCCCCATCGGGAGTGGGGGATATTCCCGCAAGGCCGCAGGTGCGGCATCCAGCTTCCCCGTCCGGATGTTTAGCTCTGTAAAATCTTGTCATCATGGAAGATAGGTCATGGTTTAAAAAATCTCAAAAAAGTGAGGTTTCTCTTTGACATTCCGCCCTGCGGGATATAAGTTGCGTCGCCGTTGCCGGAGTGGACGAAACGGTCCGCAGGCGACGGCTCTTCACCGGCTTGGCGCCCTTGGGGTTGCCGCCCGGTAAGGTCAAAAAAATGTCAAAAAAGTGTTGACATTTTCTTTAGCCTTGAGTAAGTTACCTGCCCCTCAACAAGGGGACCAGCGGCCAAGACTGCTCGGTTACGGTTCTTTGACAACAGAATAGCGTGCGATGGCCCGAATGCAATTTCGAGTCGACCGGTCACGGGGCGGCATCTTCGGATGATGTCAAGTGGCTGGAAGATGTTCATTTGCGATAAACAGGAAGATTCCTGTTGTTTATTTTTGACAACGGAGAGTTTGATCCTGGCTCAGAACGAACACTGGCGGCGTGGATTAGGCATGCAAGTCGAACGAGAACGCTTCCTTCGGGAAGTTAGTACAGTGGCGAACGGGTGAGTAACGCGTGGGAAACCTGCCCTTTAATGGGGGATAACAGCTCTAACGAGCTGCTAATACCGCATACGACCTCTGGAACGCATGTTCCGGGGGTGAAAGGTGGCCTCTCTTTGAAGCTGCCGTTGAAGGATGGTCCCGCGTCCCATTAGCTTGTTGGTGGGGTAATGGCCTACCAAGGCGACGATGGGTAGCCGACCTGAGAGGGTGACCGGCCACACTGGGACTGAGATACGGCCCAGACTCCTACGGGAGGCAGCAGTCGAGAAGCTTCCGCAATGGGGGAAACCCTGACGGAGCGACGCCGC